>NZ_AP022598.1:1813258-2115468 GCF_010725485.1 Mycolicibacterium parafortuitum
AACGCGAAGGAACTCGCCGAGAAGGTCAAGGCCGCCGAGGCCGAGCAGGCCGCCGCCGAGGCCGCCTATGCCGCGGCGCACATGGCGATCTCCAACGTGATCATCGACGGAGTCCCTGCCGGTGGCGAAGACGACTTCGTGGTGCTCGACACCGTCGGTGAACCTCCGGTCATCCCCGACGCCAAGGACCACCTCGAGCTCGGCGAGGCACTGGGACTGATCGACATGGAGCGCGGCGCCAAGGTGTCCGGCTCGCGGTTCTACTTCCTGACCGGCTACGGCGCGCTGCTGCAGCTGGGCCTGTTCCAGCTCGCGGTGCGCACCGCGACCGAGAACGGCTTCACGCTGGTGGTGCCGCCGGTGCTGGTGCGCCCGGAGATCATGCGCGGAACCGGGTTCCTGGGTGCGCACGCCGACGAGGTCTACCACCTGGAAGAAGACGACCTCTACCTGGTCGGGACGTCCGAGGTGCCGCTGGCAGGGTTCCGCTCCAACGAGATCCTCGATCTCTCCGACGGTCCGCTGCGCTACGCCGGGTGGTCGTCGTGCTTCCGCCGCGAGGCGGGCAGCTACGGCAAGGACACCCGCGGCATCATCCGGGTGCACCAGTTCGACAAGGTCGAGGGCTTCGTCTACTGCAGGCCCGAGGACGCCGAGGCCGAGCACGAGCGACTGCTCGGCTGGCAGCGGCAGATGCTGGCCGCGATCGAGGTGCCCTACCGCGTCATCGACATCGCGGCGGGTGACCTCGGCTCCTCGGCGGCGCGGAAGTACGACTGCGAGGCCTGGGTGCCGACCCAGCAGACCTACCGCGAGCTGACCTCGACGTCGAACTGCACCACGTTCCAGGCCCGCAGGCTCTCGGTGCGCTACCGCGACGAGAACGGCAGGCCTCAGACGGCTGCGACGCTGAACGGGACGCTGGCCACCACCCGCTGGCTGGTCGCGATCCTGGAGAATCACCAGCAGCCCGACGGCAGCGTGCGGGTTCCCGACGCGCTGGTCCCCTACGTCGGCACCGACGTGCTGCGCCCGAAAAGCTGAGAAGCTAACGGGCGGCCAGTAGCCGGTCGAGCACCCGGACGAACTCGTCCGGGTCAGCCGGGGTGCACGCCGGTTTGAACCGCACTCCCTCGACGTCGAGGGTCACCAGCGTGGAACGAAACGGCCTGCTGGTGTCCAACGGCAGCCAGCGGCGGAAGTCGGAGCTGCCCCACACCCGGAACCGGTGGGTGAACGTGCCGAGCGGATCGGCGGAGTAGCTCCGGATCTTGCGCAGCGGAATGACTTTCGACGTGCCCGACGGAAAGTGGTAGCGCCGCAGCGTCAGTGCCTCGTGATCGAGCTGGATGCGCCCGTCGTCGTAGTAGAGGGTCTGCGCGCCGGCGTCCGTCATAGCTTCTCCGACCTCAGTTCGTGGCCTTTGGTGGTCAGGCATCTGCCGTTCGGCAGGTTCCACTGCCAGCCGTGCAGATTGCAGGTCAGGGTGTCGCCCTCGACGACGCCGAACTTGGACAGATCGGCCTTCAGATGCGGGCAGCGCCGCTGGATCTCCCAGCCGTCGAGCGTGATCGACGCGCTGTCGTCATGGGCCTCGGCGAACCAGCCGTCGGCGTAGGCGATCCGCTCGTCGGTGAGGCACTTGAAGAACGTGTAAAGGTACTCGTTGTATCCGCCGACCCGCCACGCGGTGAACCGGGTCGACAGGAAGATGGTGTTCACCCAGTCGGGTTCGTTGTCACGCAGTACGGTGCGCACCAACTCGGGCGCGATCCCGAACCCGTAGCGGAACTTCTCGTCCGGGATCGGTTCGCGCACAGCGCGTTTCGGGAAGTCCAGCACCACTGTTTCGGTGCCCATCCGGAGCTCGACCGGGTAGCCGATGCCGTCGCAGATCTGGTCGGACTGCGCCATGATCGGCTCGAACAGCTCGCGCAACGGCTCCAGCAGCGGCTCACCGGTGGCCGGCGCCCAGCCGGCCTTCTCGGCGGCGAGCACGGGCGCGATCCGCTCGGCGAAGTCTTCGATGTAGGCGGCCTTGCCGGTCGTGAAGATCGCCTCGACGTCGGCCTCCGGGATGGGATGCGTCAGCGAATTCAGTTGCGATCCGGTCAGATCCGCGGTCGAGCCGGGGATCATCAGCAGTCCGCCATGGTGGCCGTGGCTGCGCATCTGGTCCAGGAACACCATCTGGTCGGGGAAGATGTTCGCCGGGTCGCCGTGGTCGTCGTTGAGGTCGCGCAGCTCCGGGTCCAGGAAACACGGGGGACCGGCGGACGGGATCACCCATGTCGCGCCGACCTGGGCGATGTACTGGCGGCAGCGGTCCATCTGTCGTTGCCGCTTCTGCACGCCGAACGCCTCCTTGGCGCGGGCCGGCATGTCGTAGACCATCGGGTACCAGATCGCCCCGGAGTACTGCAGCATGTGCACGTCGACCTGGCCGAAGTCGGCGTGCACCATGTCGAGGTCCACCGGGCGCGCGTCGTTCATGTTGAACGCGACCGTCTCGCCGTCGTCGACGATCAGGCCGGAGTCACCGATCGGGCCGTCGGCGGGCGCGCGCAGCGCGACGACCATCACATCGAGGTCGCCCTTGGGGCCGCTGATGCGGTGCTTGACCGAATCGGTGGTCTCGAAGAACGTGTGGAACCCGAGTTTCTCCAGTTCGCGGCGCAGATCCGGCACCGGGAAGTCCGGCAGCAGGACCACCGCGTCCTTGTTGACGTTCTCGCTGAGGTTCTTGGGGTCGAAGTGGTCCTTGTGCAGGTGCGAGACGTAGAGGTAGTCGACGTCGCCGAGCGCGGCCCAGTCCAGTCCGGTGTTGTCGGGGAACGGAAACCAGGACGCGAAGTAGGCGGGGTTGACCCACGGGTCGCACAGAATGCTGCCCGCTGTGGTGTCGATGCGGAAGCCCGCATGCCCGACGCTGGTGACCTGCACAGATATCCCTTCCGGGCCGGATACCCAAACTCCTTGCCCGTCTGGCAGTTTAGCCGGGCGCGCGGGGCTACTCGTGCCGGCGAACGCCTCCCCTTGCCCCGGGTGTGCCCCAGCGCACTACGCTGGCGGCTGTGGAACCGGTATATGGCACCGCCATCCAGATCGCTCGCCTGGTCTGGCGGATCCAGGGGCTGAAGTTCACGATCACCGGCGTCGAGAATCTGCCCAAGACCGGTGGCGCGGTGATCGCGATCAACCACACCAGCTACTTCGACTTCACGTTCGCCGGGCTGCCCGCCTACCAGCAGCACCTGGGCCGCAAGGTGCGGTTCATGGCGAAGAAGGAAGTCTTCGACAACAAGATCAGCGGCCCGTTGATGCGGGGTATGCGCCACATCCCGGTCGACCGGGACAACGGTGCGGCGTCCTTCGAGGAGGCCTGCCGCCGGCTGGCCGCCGGGGAGTTCGTCGGGGTCTATCCCGAGGCGACGATCAGCCGCAGTTTCGAGATCAAGGAGTTCAAGTCCGGCGCGGCGCGGATGGCGATCGCGGCGAACGTGCCGATCGTGCCGCACATCGTGTGGGGCGCCCAGCGGATCTGGACCAAGGGTCATCCGAAGAACATGAAGCGGCCGAAGGTGCCGATCCACATCGCCGTCGGCACCCCGATCGAGCCGACCCTGCCGGCTTCCGAACTGACCGCGCTGCTGCACTCGCGGATGCAGCATCTGCTGGAACAGGTGCAGGACGCCTACGGCCCGCACCCGCCCGGTGAATTCTGGGTGCCCCACCGGATGGGCGGCGGTGCCCCGACGCTCGCCGAGGCCAACCGGATGGACGCCGAGGAAGCAGCGCAGAAGGCCGCACGGCGCGGCGGGACGCCCGGACTGGACACCGGAACCTCTGAGGCGCCGGGGTAGTCCAGATGGAACCGGTCTTCCGCGCGCTCGAGGTCACGGCCAAGTTCGCGGTGTGGGCCACCGGCACGAAGATCACCTTCCGCGGCCTCGACAACCTGCCCGCCACCGGTGGCGCGGTGGTCGCCATCAACCACACCGGCTACGTCGACTTCCTGCCCGCCGCGCTCGCCGCGCACCAGCGCGGGCGCCGCATGCGGTTCATGATCAAGGCGGAGATGAACGAGGTGCGGGCCATCCGCTTTCTGATCAAGCACACCAGGACGATCCCGGTCGACCGGCAGGCCGGAGCGGGTGCCTATGCCGCCGCGGTGGCCTCGCTGCGCGGCGGAGAGATCGTCGGGGTCTATCCGGAGGCGACGATCAGCCGCAGCTTCGAGCTCAAGGAGTTCAAGTCCGGTGCGGTCCGGATGGCCCGGGAGGCTCAGGTGCCGATCGTGCCGCTGATCGTCTGGGGCGCCCAGCGGGTGTGGACCAAAGGGCATCCGAAAGCATTGGGACGCAACAGGTTCCCGGTGACCGTTCTCGTCGGTGCGCCGATCGATTCGTCTGGTGATGCGGTCGCGCTCGACGCGACGCTGCGTGCCGAGATGGACCGGCTGCTGCACCGGGCACAGGTTGACTACGAACAGCCGCCGGGAGCTTTCTGGCTGCCGCGGCGCCTCGGCGGTGGGGCACCGACCCCGGCGGAGGCGCGACTGATAGAGGAGGCCGAGATGGCAGAGCGCGCGCGCAGACGGGGCGAGCGCCGGTGACGCCGCTGCTGATCGCCACAGACGTCGACGGCACCCTGATCGACGACGACGAGAACGTCACCGCGCGGACGCGGTCGGTGGTGCGGGCCGCCGTGGACGCGGGCACGCGGTTCGTGCTCGCGACGGGCAGGCCGCCTCGGTGGGTGCAGCCCATCGTGGACCAGCTGGGATTCGCGCCGATCGCGGTGTGCGCCAACGGCGCGGTGATCTACGACCCGGCCACCGACCGCATCGTGTCGGCACGCACGCTCTCGACGGACCAGCTCGCCGAGCTCGCCGAGATCGCGACGCGGGTGATTCCCGGAGCCGGTCTGGCCGTGGAACGCGTCGGCCAGAGCGCGCACGACGCCGCCACCCCGCAGTTCGTCAGCTCACCGGGTTACGAGCACGCGTGGCTGAACCCGGACAACACCGAGGTCTCGATCGAGGACCTGCTGAGCGCACCGGCGGTGAAGCTGCTGATCCGTAAGGCCGGCGCGCGTAGCGCGGACATGGCCGAGGTGCTGGCCCGGCACGTCGGCCTTGAGGGGGACCTGACGTATTCGACCAACAACGGGCTGATCGAGGTGGTGCCGCTCGGGGTCAGCAAGGCCACCGGTATCGACGAGGTGGCCCGCCCGCTGGGGATCGAGGCGGCCGACATCGTGACGTTCGGGGACATGCCCAACGACATTCCGATGCTCGGTTGGGCCGGCCTCGGCGTCGCGATGGGCAATGCGCACCCGGAAGCGATCGCCGCGGCCGACGAGGTGACCGTGACCAATGCCGAAGACGGTGTGGCGCGCGTCCTCGAACGCTGGTGGCGTTAGCGCCGCCGGGTGGTGTCAGACCGGGTTGCTCGGCGGGGTGAACCGCTCCAGCTGAACGGGATTGAGATCGGCGGGCGGCAGTTCGACGGGCACTCCGTCGGTCACCCGTGTCACCGTGCCGTTCTCCCGGTCGAAGTTCAGCGTCCCGTGCTGGAAGTTCTGCACGATCCACAGCGGTTCGGGGATCTCACTGCTCGTCGGCAGCCCCAGTGCGCCGCGCTCGAACCCGAGCGCGCCCCAGGCGCGGTACAACTCGCCGGTGATCGGCTGCGCACCGGTCTCCGGGGACCAGTACACGGCCCCGTGCTCGAAGGTCACATAGCGCGTCGCGCCAAGCCCGGAGGCCTCCGGTGAGGTGGGGCGGCCCAGGTAGCTGTTCATCCCGCCCAGCGCCTCCCACTTGGCGTGGATCGCGCCACCGCGCAGGGTTTCGGCGAGTTGCTCCGGTCCGGGCGGATCGTTGAACCGCGCGGCGATGTTGCGGATCTCGGGCATCAGGGCGTACGCCGCGGCGCCCGGGCATTCGGTGTTCCCGACGTCGCGGTGGGTGAAGATCGTCGGCAGCGTCGGGGTGGCGCCGAACGGGAACTTGGTGAACGAGCCACCCTCGGACGGCAGCACCACCGAACCCAGCGGGTCGACACTGGACTGGCCCAGCACCCAGCCGAGAAGCCGTGCGGTGTTGCGCAATTGCACCGGGGTCGGCGGCACGGTCTCGAAATTGCCGAGCATCGCCACACCCCAGGTGTTGTGGTTGAAGCCGCCGGTGTGCGCGCCCTCGACGGGCCGCGTCATACCGCCCGCGCGACCCTCGAACACCTGGCCGTACTTGTCCACCATCGCGTTGTAGGCGATGTCGCACCAGCCCAGCGTCCGGGTGTGGTACTCGTAGATCGACCTGATGATGCCCGCGGAATCCTCCGGCGCGTATTCATTGCTGCCGGCCGTGTGGTGGACGACACCGGCGCGAACCTTGGTGTCGTAGCGCGGTTCTCCGCACCGCATGCCCTCGTCGGCACCCCACTGCGCGCGGTTGATGATGTGCGGTGGCTGGCCGGCGGGGGTCAACGCGTTGGGCAGTGGGCCGAGATCCGGCGGCGCCTCGGGCGGGCTGATCAGCACCGCGGTGACGTTCTGGGCGAACGGCTGCTCGACGTTGGCGGGCACGTACCCGAGCTGCGGGCCGTCGGGCTTCGGGGCCGCCGGCGCGGTGACCGGGGCGTCGTGCGGGCGCGTCACCGCGATCTGCACGGTCGTGGTGCGGCCGATGAACACCGGTTCGGTGCCACGAGGTCCGGGCAGGTCGGCGCCGACGCCTTCGAGGGGTTCGGCCTCGTACCACGGCCCCCAGGTGCCGTCGTCCTTCTTGGCCCGCACCCGCGCCGAGGTACCGGTGAGGTCGTCGGAGGTCAGCGCGACCATCGAGAACGGGGTGTCCTGGTGAAGCTCCCGGATGGTCTCGCCGCCGCCGAGATCGGGCAGCGGTTGCTGGGCGAGTTGGGGCGCGGACGCGACGGGACGGTCTTCCTCACCGGGGAGTCCGGTGATCGCCCACGGCAGCAGCAGCACTGTCGCCGCTAGCGCGGTGAACAGCACCGATGGTGCGCGGCGCGGATACAGCACGGACTGATGTTACGTATGTGACAACTGATACCCGTGTGGCGACACGCCGAAACGGGGTTATCTACACGCAGTGCATTTACACGCAGTGTCATCTACACGCAACGGCACCGCAGAGCGTGCTGGCGCTTCTGCGGTGCCGTTCCGTGACAGGACTGAGAAGGAGTCCGGCTCAGGCTCCCGGCTCGAAGCTGGCCTCGGCGGCGCCCAGGCCGGCCTCGACCGGGGCCGCCTCGCCGACCTCGCCGGCGGCGGTGGCCAGCGGCGCGGCCGGGACCGGCGGCACGGGCGGCTTGACCGCCGACATGATCGCGGGCATCAGCACACCCTTGAGCAGGTCGATCGCCTCGCCGGCGCCCAGCGAATCGGCCGCGCTGGCCAGATCGCCGAGCAGCCCGCCGCTGCTGGTGGCCACCGGCTGGGTCGCGGCCAGCGTCGGATCACCGAGTACCGGGTAGGAGCCCAGCGCCGGGTCGAGGCCGATCGGCGCCGAGATCGGGATCTCCCCGGGGGCCGTCAGGCCGGTCGAGATCGGCGAGACGCCGAGTGCCGGGTCGGTCAGGCTCGGCGTGGTCAGGCCGGGCGTGCTCAGTCCGGGAGTGGACAGGGCCGGGTCGGTCAGCGACGGCGTGGTCAGACCGGGGGAGGCCAGCGCCGGGTCCGTCAGGCTCGGCGTGGTCAGACCGGGCGTGGTCAGGCCGGGTGAGGCCAGCGCAGGATCGGTGAGGCTCGGCGTGGTCAGACCGGGTGTGGTCAACCCGGGCATGGCGCCGGTCGGGCTGGTCAGGGCCGGATTGGTCAGGGCCGGGTTGGCCAGGCTCGGATCGGTCAGCGAAGGCGCCGCCGACAACCCGGGCATCAACCCGGGGGAGGTGAGCCCGGCGGTGCCCAGTCCGGGCGTCAGCGTCGTCGGCGACGAGCTGGTTCCGGTCAACAGGCCGGTCGGAAGCGGAGGCAGGTTGATACCGAACTGGGAAAGGCCCTGCGACAGCGCCGTCATCAGCTCGCCGGGCAGGTCGGCGATGCTGGCGGCCTGGACGAACTCGCGATGCTGCGGCTCGTTGTCGAGCGCTCCTGTGGCGGACAATTCGGAAACGGCTATGACTGCAACTGGACTTGCGACGGCCAGAGCGGCGACTGTGCTCAGGGCTGTCGAGAGCCGGCGGCGACGTCGGTTCGGCACGGAAGTCTCCCTAATACATGGATTACGCGGATACGGTTCTGGCGTACGTGACTGATGCTACTGATGTGACAGGTGTGACTAGAGTGACGATATGGAATCGTGAGCGAATCGCGACCTGGACGGCTCGGCCAACTCGGGTGATCAGTGCGCGGTCGGATACCCTTGCTGCCGATGAACTCTGGATTCGATCTCTTCGTCGTGGGCTCCGGGTTCTTCGGTCTCACAATCGCCGAGCGGGCGGCCACGCAGCTCGGTAAGCGTGTTCTGGTCGTCGAACGGCGCCCGCACATCGGCGGTAACGCCTATTCCGAACCGGAGCCCGAGACCGGCATCGAGATCCACAAGTACGGCGCGCACCTGTTCCACACCAGCAATCAGCGGGTCTGGGATTACGTGCGCCAATTCACCGAATTCACCGGCTATCAGCACCGCGTCTTCGCGCTGCACAACGGTCAGGCCTACCAGTTCCCGATGGGGTTGGGCCTGGTCAGCCAATTCTTCGGCCGGTACTTCACCCCGGACGAGGCACGCGCGCTGATCAAGGAGCAATCCGCCGAGATCGAGACCGCCGACGCGCAGAACCTGGAGGAGAAGGCGATCTCGCTGATCGGGCGCCCGCTGTACGAGGCGTTCGTCAAGCACTACACCGCCAAGCAGTGGCAGACCGACCCCAAGCAGCTGCCGGCGAGCAACATCACCCGGCTGCCGGTGCGCTACACCTTCGACAACCGGTACTTCAACGACACCTACGAGGGTCTGCCCGTCGACGGCTACACCGCGTGGCTGGAGAACATGGCCGCCGACGAGCGCATCGAGGTTCGGCTGGACACCGACTGGTTCGACGTCCGTGAAGAACTCCGGGCCGCGAACCCGGACGCGCCGGTCGTGTACACCGGCCCTCTGGACCGGTACTTCGACTACGCCGAGGGCCGGCTGGGCTGGCGGACGCTGGACTTCGAGCTCGAAGTGGTGCCGACCGGGGACTTTCAGGGCACCCCGGTGATGAACTACAACGACGCCGACGTGCCCTTCACCCGGATCCACGAGTTCCGGCACTTCCACCCGGAGCGGGACTATCCCGACGACAAGACGGTGATCATGCGGGAGTACTCGCGGTTCGCCGAGAACGACGACGAGCCCTACTATCCGATCAACACCGACGCCGACCGTGCGGTGCTCGGCGCCTACCGGGCGCGGGCCAAGGCGGAGACGGCGTCGTCGAAGGTCCTGTTCGGCGGCCGGCTCGGCACCTATCAGTACCTGGACATGCACATGGCGATCGCCAGCGCGCTGAATATGTATGACAACGTCCTCGCGCCGCATCTGCGCGACGGCGCGCCGCTGGCCGACCCCGACACAGAAAGCAGTTGAGCATGAGTGACATTCCGTCCGGTGCGCTCGATACCGGGCAGTCACGCGCGGTCAGCCCGTTGGCCCGCATCATCCTGCCGCGGCCGGGCGAGCCGTTGGACGTCCGCAAGCTCTATATAGAGGAATCGGACACCAACGCCCGGCGCGCACATGCGCCGACCCGCACGTCGCTGGAGATCGGCCCGGAGTCCGAGGTGTCGTTCGCCACCTACTTCAACGCGTTCCCGGCCAGCTACTGGCGGCGCTGGTCGATCCTGGAGTCGGTGGTGCTGCGGGTCGAGCTGTCCGGCAGCGCCCGTGTGGACGTGTACCGGTCCAAGGCCACCGGCGCCCGGATCACCGTCGGCGGCGCCTCGGTCGTCAGCACGGTCGAGGGCGAACCAGCCGTCGCCGAGTTCGAGATCGAACTGGCCCCGTTCGAAGACGGTGGCTGGATCTGGTTCGACATCACCACCGACGCGAAGTCCACGCTGCACCACGCGGCCTGGTACGCACCGATGGCCGCCCCCGGACGGGCGAGCGTGGCCGTCGGCATCCCGACGTTCAACCGGCCGGCCGACTGCGTCAGCGCGCTGGCCGCGCTCACCTCCGACCCGCTGGTCGACGAGGTCATCACCGCGGTGATCGTGTCCGACCAGGGCACCAGCAAGGCCAAGGACCATCCCGGTTTCGATGAGGCCGCGGCGGCGCTCGGCGACCGGTTGTCCATTCACAACCAGCCGAACCTCGGCGGATCCGGCGGCTACAGCCGCGTGATGTACGAGGCGCTGAAGAACACCGACTGTGAACAGATCCTGTTCATGGACGACGACATCCGCATCGAACCCGATTCGATCCTGCGGGCGCTGGCGCTCAACCGGTTCGCGAAGGTGCCCACGCTCGTCGGCGGGCAGATGCTCAACCTGCAGGAGCCCTCACATCTGCACGTGATGGGCGAGATGGTCGACGCGGCGAACTTCATGTGGACCGGCGCGGTGAACACCGAGTACGACCACAACTTCGCCAAGTACCCGCTCAACGACGAAGAGGAATACCGCAGCAGGCTGCTGCACCGCCGCATCGACGTCGACTACAACGGCTGGTGGATGTGCATGATCCCGCGGCAGGTCGCCGAGGAACTCGGTCAACCGCTGCCGCTGTTCATCAAGTGGGACGACGCCGACTACGGTCTACGCGCCGGCGAGCACGGCTATCCGACGGTGACGCTGCCGGGTGCGGCGATCTGGCATATGGCCTGGAGCGACAAGGACGACGCGATCGACTGGCAGGCGTACTTCCACCTGCGCAACCGGTTGGTGGTCGCGGCGCTGCACTGGGACGGCGACATCAAGGGACTGCTTGCCAGCCATCTCAAGGCGACGCTCAAACACCTTCTGTGCCTTGAGTATTCGACGGTCGCCATCCAGAACAAGGCGATGGACGACTTCCTGGCCGGGCCTGAGAACCTGTTCTCGATCCTGGAGTCGGCGTTGCCTGAGGTGCGCAGGATGCGTCAGGACTATCCCGACGCCGTCGTACTGCCCAGCGCGACCGCGCTCCCGGCGCCGTCGGACAAGCGGTGGCGCAAGAAGGTCACCATCCCGACCAACCCGCTGGCGATCTCGACCCGGCTGGCGCGCGGAGTCGTGCACCAGTTGCGTCCGCACGACCCGATCCATCACGAGCGTCCGCAGATCAACGTCGCGACGCAGGACGCGCGCTGGTTCTCGCTGTGCAAGGTGGACGGTGTCACGGTGACCACGGCCGACGGACGCGGCGTCGTGTTCCGCCAGCGTGACCGCGACAAGATGTTCGATCTGCTGCGTGAGTCGCTGAAGCGGCAGGCGCGGCTGGCCCGCAAGTTCAACCACATGCGCAAGGTGTACCGCGCCGCGCTGCCGACGCTGACGAGCCAGCAGAGGTGGGAGAGCGTGCTGAACTCGGTGCCGGAGTCCGTCAATGGCTGAGAGCCCGCGCGGTGAGGACGCCGTGCTGGTCGCGGTGCAATCCGCGGTGGCCGAGCGGCCCGGCATTCTGCCTGCGGCGCGGGCACTTTCACACTTCGGCGAACACAGCCTGGGCTGGCTCGCGGTCGCGGGCCTTGGCGCGCTGCTGTCCACGAGCAAGCGCGACGACTACGTGGCCGCCGGGGTGGGCGCGTTCCTGGCACACGCGGCCGCCGTGGTGATCAAGCGGGTGGTGCGCCGCAAGCGGCCGCATCACCCGGCGATCGCGGTGAACGTCGGAACACCGAGCCGGCTGAGCTTCCCGTCCGCGCACGCGACGTCGACCACGGCGGCGGCGGTGTTGCTGGCACGCCCGACCGGGCTGCCGTTGCCCGCGCTGCTGGTGCCGCCGATGGCGTTGTCGCGCCTGGTGCTCGGGGTGCATTACCCGACGGATGTGCTGACCGGTGTCGCCGTGGGGGCGGCGGTGGCAAAGGCGGTCGAAAAAGTGAGGCGGTCATGAGTACGTCCGAGGTCACCACCGGCGCCAGCTCCACCGCGGGCCCGCCGAAGAATCTCTTCACCGGTGTCATCAAGGCGATGCGGCCACGGCAGTGGGTGAAGAACCTGCTCGTGCTCGCCGCACCGATCGCCGCGCTCGGCGGCGACGTCCGGTATGACTTCGACGAACTGGCGATCAACATCCTGATCGCGTTCGTCGCGTTCTCGCTCGCGGCGTCCTGTATCTACCTGGTGAACGACTCGCGCGACGTCGAGGCCGACCGCCAGCACCCGACCAAGAGATTCCGGCCGATCGCCGCCGGCGTGGTCCCGGAATGGCTGGCCTACACGCTCGCGGTGGTGCTGGCCGTCGTGTCACTGGGCATCTCGCTGCTGGCCTCGGTGAACCTCGCGATCGTCATCGCGGTGTACATCGCCATGCAGCTCGCCTACTGTTTCGGCCTCAAACACCAAGCGGTGCTGGACATCTGCATCGTGTCGTCGGCCTACCTGATCCGCGCCATCGCGGGCGGTGCGGCGGCGGGCATCCCGCTGTCGCAGTGGTTCCTGCTGGTGATGACCTTCGGTTCGCTGTTCATGGTGGCCGGGAAGCGTTACGCCGAACTGCAACTCGCCGAGCGCACCGGGGCCAAGATTCGCAAGTCGCTGGAGAGCTACACGGCGTCCTACCTGCGCTTCGTGTGGACGGTGGCCGCCACCGCGATGGTGGTCTGCTACAGCCTGTGGGCGTTCGAGCGCGACGGCTCCGCCGCATCGTGGTATGCGGTCACGATCATTCCGATCACCATCGCGATCCTGCGCTACGCCGTCGATGTCGACGGCGGACTCGCCGGGGAGCCCGAGGAGATCGCGCTGAAGGACCGGGTACTGCAACTGCTGCTGCTGGCATGGATCGGGACCATCGGTGCGGCCGTCATCCTCGCCTGAGACTCGCTTGTCCGCGTCGGTGCGGATCAGCCTGTGGGTGAGCACCGCGGTGGTCGCGGTGCTCTTCGGCTGGGGCGCGTGGCAGCGGCGCTGGATCGCCGACGACGGGCTGATCGTGCTGCGCACGACGCGGAACATGTTGGCGGGCAACGGCCCGGTGTTCAACGCCGGCGAACGGGTGGAGGCCAACACCTCGACGGCGTGGTCGTATCTGATGTATTTCGGCGGGCTGGTGGCGGGTCCGGCCCGGCTGGAGTACGTCGCGCTGACGTTCGCCCTGATCCTCAGCGTGCTGGGGGTCGTTTTCGTGATGCTGGGCACCGCGCGGCTGTACGGCCCGGTCCTGGGCGGACGGTCCGCGGTGATGCTGCCCGCCGGCGTGCTCGTCTACATCGCGATCCCCCCGGCCCGGGACTTCGCCACCTCCGGTCTCGAAAACGGTTTGGTGCTGGCCTATCTGGGCCTGCTGTGGTGGATGATGGTGATCTGGGCGCAGCGCCGCGGCCAACCGGTCTCGACGGCGTTCGACATGACGCTGGCGTTCGTCGCCGGCTTCAGCGTGCTGGTGCGTCCGGAACTCGCGCTGGTCGGCGGACTGGCGCTGGTGATGATGCTGATCGTCGCCTCCGGTTGGCGCAGACGCGTCCTGATCGTCGTCGCCGGAGGCCTGCTTCCGGTCGCCTACCAGATCTTCCGGATGGGCTACTACGGACTTCTGGTGCCCGGTACCGCGGTGGCCAAGGACGCCACCGGCGCGAAATGGGAACAGGGTTTCAGCTATCTGGCGAATTTCAACCAGCCGTATCTGCTGTGGGCGCCCGCGGTCCTGCTGATCGGGCTCGCGCTGATGGTGATGCTGCTGTGCGGGCGTTCCCCACGGGTGCACCGGCCGGCCACCATGGAGTCGGGCCGGTTCACCCGGATGGTGCAAAGCCCCTCTGCGGTGGTGGCATTCATTCTCCTCAGCGGGTTCCTGCAGGCGGTGTACTGGATCCGCCAGGGCGGCGACTTCATGCACGGCCGCGTGCTGCTGACGCCGTTGTTCCTTCTGCTGGCCCCGGTTTCGGTGATCCCGCTGATGCTGCCCGATGTGCGCAGGATGGCGCGGGGTGCCGGCTACCTGTACGCCGGGGCGACGGCGCTGCTGTGGCTGGCGGTCGCCGGCTGGTCGGTGTGGACCGCGAACTCGCCGGGTATGGGCGCCGATGCGACGCGGGTGACCTACACCGGCATCGTCGACGAACGACGGTTCTACGCGCAGGCCACCGGCCACGCCCACCCGCTGACCGCGGCCGACTACCTGGACTACCCGCGCATGCGCGCGGTGCTCACCGCGATCGAGAACACCCCGGACGGCGCGCTGCTGCTGCCGTCGGGCAACTACGACGTGTGGGACGTCGTGCCGGCCTATCCGCCGCCACCGGACGCACCGCCGGACTACCGCGGGCCGTTCACCGTCTTCTTCACCAACTTGGGCATGCTCGGCATGAACGTCGGCCTCGACGTCCGCGTCATCGACCAGATCGGTTTGGCGAATCCGCTTGCCGCGCATACTGAACGGATCGAGAACGGCCGAATCGGACACGACAAGAACCTGTTCCCGGACTGGGCGGTCGCCGAGGGTCCGTTCCTCAAGGAACAGCCCTACATCCCGAAGTACCTCGACGAGGACTGGATCCGGCAGGCCGAGGCGGCGCTGCAATGCCCCGAGACCCAGGAGATGCTCGACGCGATCCGCGCCCCGATGGGGCCGCGTCGTTTCCTGTCAAACCTGGTACACGCCGCCCAGTACACCAGCTACCGCTTCGACCGGGTGCCGCGGTACGAGCTCGCGCGCTGTGGTCTGCCGTTGCCCGAACCGGTCAACCCGCCGTACACCGGGATGCCCCCGACCGGGCCATGAGGTTCGAAGTGCGATCACGCGATTTGCTGGCAGAGCGGTCTTTCTGATTTCGTAACGCTGTAGCCATGTCGGTCGGATAAGGCATGTGACGCAATGTCTGCGGCTTCGCAGCGGTGTTACGGAAATGAGAGATCACCACAAAGGTGTGGTTGACTACAAGGCAACTGGGCCGGACTCGGGGATCGCTCTGAGGAGCTCGTTCCTTCACAGGAGCGACGAGCCTGCTGCCGTTGAACGACAGATGGGAAAAACTCAAGCATGAAGTTCGTTGGGAGGCTGCGTGCCGCAGCCCGCCGATTGACGGTGGTCGCTGCTGCGGCTGTCGTGCTGCCCGGCCTGATCAGCGCGGTGGGCGGCTCGGCGACTGCCGGCGCGTTCTCGCGTCCGGGCCTGCCGGTCGAGTACCTGATGGTGCCTTCGGCCGGGATGGGCCGTGACATCAAGGTCCAGTTCCAGAGCGGCGGGCCGAACGCCCCCGGTGTCTACCTGCTCGACGGTCTGCGCGCCCAGGACGACTTCAACGGCTGGGACATCAACACCCAGGCGTTCGAGTGGTACCTCGACTCCGGTCTCGCGGTGATCATGCCCGTCGGCGGCCAGTCCAGCTTCTACACCGACTGGTACAGCCCGGCCTGCGGCAAGGCCGGCTGCCAGACCTACAAGTGGGAGACGTTCCTGACCCAGGAACTGCCGGCCTACCTCGCCGCCAACCACGGTGTGGACCCGAACCGCAACGCGGCCGTCGGTCTGTCCATGGCCGGTTCGGCGGCGCTGACGCTGGCGATCTACCACCCGCAGCAGTTCCAGTACGCGGCGTCGCTGTCGGGCTACCTGAACCCGTCCGAGGGCTGGTGGCCGTTCCTGATCAACATCTCGATGGGTGACGCGGGCGGCTACAAGGCCAACGACATGTGGGGTCGCACCGAGGACGAGAGCAGCGCCTGGAAGCGCAACGACCCGATGGTCAACATCGGCAAGCTGGTCGCCAACAACACCCGCATCTGGGTGTTCTGCGGCAACGGCAAGCCCGCCGAGGTCAACGGCAGCGTGGCGGGTGACAACCTGCCCGCGAAATTCCTGGAGAGCCTCACGCTGCGGACCAACAAGACCTTCCAGGAGGAGTACATGGCCGCGGGCGGTAAGAACGGCGTGTTCAACTTCCCGGCCGGCGGTACGCACGACTGGCCGTACTGGGGTCAGCAGCTGCAGCAGATGAAGCCCGACATCCAGCGGGTGCTCGGCGCTGTGCCGCAGCCGTCGGCTCCGGTCGGCGCCGCGGTTCCGGCCGAGACCGCCGCAACGGGCGGCTGACGCTCCGACAGACGGTACTGACGGCGGTGATCCCCAGGGGTCACCGCCGTCAGTCGTTTTGGCCTCCGGCGCCTCCCGGTGATGTGATTCACTACGCCAGGTAGGAACCGGACGGCGAGAGAGGTCGCAGATGCGCGGGATGTTTCGAGCGGTAGCCGCCGCGGCGATGGCCGCGCTGCTGTGGTCAGGTGCGGTGGCACCGTTCACGCCGTCCACTCCGGTGGCCCGGGCCCAGGGCGTCGAGATGCTGATGGTGCCGTCGGCGGCGATGGGCCGCGCGATCCCGGTCGCGTTCCAGGGCGGCGGCCCGCACGCGGTCGTCCTGCTCGACGCGTTCAACGCCGCACCCGACGTCAGTAACTGGGTGACCGCCGGCAACGCGATGAACACGCTGTCCGGTCTGGGTATCTCGGTCGTCGCGCCCGCGGGCGGCGCCTGGTCCATGTACACCAACTGGG
The DNA here is from genome assembly GCF_010725485.1 of Mycolicibacterium parafortuitum. Taxonomy (NCBI): domain Bacteria; kingdom Bacillati; phylum Actinomycetota; class Actinomycetes; order Mycobacteriales; family Mycobacteriaceae; genus Mycobacterium; species Mycolicibacterium parafortuitum. Next base: position 1,829,903 of record NZ_AP022598.1, read on the forward strand.
AGCAGGACGGCAGCAAGCAGTGGGAGACGTTCCTGGCCGACGAGCTGCCGAACTGGCTGGCCGCCAACAAGGGCCTGGCGCCCGGCGGGCACGGGATCGTCGGTGCGGCCCAGGGCGGCACCGGCGCGATGACGATGGCCGCGTTCCACCCCGACCGGTACCGCTTCGCCGGCTCGCTGTCGGGCTTCCTGACCCCGTCGGCGACGGCGATGAACGGTGCGATCACCGCGGGTCTGGCCCGGTTCGGCGGTGTCGACACCCGCACCATGTGGGGATTGCCACAGCTGGGCCGGTGGAAGTGGCACGACCCGGACGTGCACGTCCAGCTGCTGGCCAACAACAACACCCGGCTGTGGGTGTTCAGCCCGGCGACCACCACCTGCACCGATGTACCCGCGATGATCGGGTACTGCGACCAGGCACAAGGCAGCAACCGCACCTTCTACCAGCACTACCGTGGGGTCGGTGGCGGTAACGGTCATTTCGACTTCCCGACCTCGGGAAATCACGACTGGGGGAGCTGGAGCGGACAGCTCGCGGCCATGTCCGGCGAACTCGTCGCGACCATCGCCTGACCCGGGGGCAGCCGGCGCAGGCCGGTACGTTGGAGTCGTGCAACACGGCTCACGCTCGGCGATCGCGGGATTGGCAGGACTGTCCGCGCTCGTCGCTCTCCCCGCTGCGTGGCTGACCGGTTGTTCGAGCGACATGATGGCCGGCATGGGCTCGGAGGTCGAGACAGCGCCCCCGCACGCGCAGTCCAGCATCCAGGCGCCGGGCCCCGGTAACCCCGGCGCGAAGTCCAACGCTCTGGTCGTCACCCCGAATCAGCAGGAGTATCTCGACGCGCTGTCCGCGGCGGGTGTGACGCCGTCGAGCGAGCTGTCGGCGCTGAGCATCGGCTCCTACGTGTGCCAGGCCCGCGCGGCCGGCCAACCCGACCAGGCGGTGTGGGATTTCGTCGCACCGCTGGTCCGCAACGACCTCCGCGGCGCCGAGGAGTCCGACGGCGCGCGCGCCGACTCCCCGTCGGCGGATGACACCGACGCCGCGACGGCCGACTACATTCGGATCGCGACCGAACGACTCTGTCAGTAGGAGCCCCACACCCTCATGGCGAAGACCAACCGGCGGAAACGCCATCGCATCCTCGCGCTCGCTGCCGCCGGGGCGGTGGCCCTTGTCGTGGTGCTGATCGTCGCGATCGTGATCGTGGTGCTGCGCCGCCCCGACGCGCCGCCGACCGCGGTGCCGCCGTCCGCGGTGCCGCCCGCCGGGGTGCCTCCGACGTCGAAGCCGCGCCCGGACTTCCAGGATGCGAGCTGCCCCGACGTCCAGTTGGTGTCGATCCCGGGCACGTGGGAGTCGTCGGTGACGCTGGATCCGTTCAACCCGGTGCAGTTCCCGGCGGCGCTGCTGCTCAACGTCACCAACCCGATCCGCGGTGCGTTCGACAACCAGCGCCTTGAGGTCTACACCGTCCCGTACACCGCGCAGTTCCGTAACCCGTTGTCGGCGGACCGCCAGATGTCCTACAACGACAGTCGCGCCGAGGGCACCCGCAACGCGATCCAGGCGATCACCGACATGAACAACCGGTGCCCGCTGACCAGCTACGTGCTCGTCGGGTTCTCCCAGGGCGCGGTGATCGCCGGCGACATCGCCTCCGACATCGGCAACGGCCGCGGTCCGGTCGACCAGGACCTGGTGCTCGGGGTGGCGCTGATCGCCGACGGCCGCCGCCAGGCCGGGGTCGGCCAGGAGATCGGGCCGAACCCGCCGGGGCAGGGCGCGGAGATCACGCTGCACGAGGTGCCGACCCTGTCGGCGCTGGGGCTGACGATGAGCGGCCCGCGGCCCGGGGGCTTCGGGATGCTCAACGACCGCACCTTCGAGATCTGCGCCCGGGGCGACCTGATCTGCGCGGCTCCGGAATCGGCGTTCAACATCACCCAGCTGCCGCAGACCCTGCAGGTGCTCTCCGGCGGCGCGGGCCAGCCGGTGCACGCGATGTACGCGACGCCGGATTTCTGGAACCTGGACGGTTTACCCGCCACAGGATGGGCATTGAATTGGGCACAGGGTTTGGTGGACAACGCGCCTCGGCCGAAGCACGGCTGACGTGAGCCTCGTAACGTTTCGAGCAAAATTCGTCAGGTCGACGGCAGGTTGATTTGGCCTCGGTTGCGCAGGTCGCCTAGCATATCGTCAGATTAAGGAAAATCTAAGAGCGGTCGCCGGTGGTTGATGGGTTGGGGGCCTCCTCCCCGGTACGATTTTTCGGGGCTTCCGGGATCCCGCTCGATTGGAGTTTAAGAAAATGGCCTTCCACAATCCGTTCCTCAAGGACGGTTTGATCAAGTTCCCGGACAACGGAAACCTGGTCAAACACATCGAGCGATGGGCAAAGGTGCGCGGCGACAAGGTCGCGTACCGATTCATCGACTTCTCGACCGAGCGTGACGGTGTGGAACGCGATCTGCACTGGGCCGATTTCGGCGCCCGCAACAAGGCCATCGGCGCGCGACTGCAGCAGGTCACCCAGCCCGGTGACCGCGTCGCGATCCTGTGCCCGCAGAACCTGGAGTACCTGGTGGCCTTCTTCGGCACGCTGTACTCCGGACGCATCGCGGTGCCGCTGTTCGATCCCAACGAGCCCGGACACGTCGGGCGGCTGCACGCGGTCCTCGACGACTGCTCGCCGTCGGCGATCCTGACCACCACCGCCGCGGCCGAGGGCGTGCGCAAGTTCTTCCGGACCAGGCCCGCCAAGGACCGTCCCCGCGTCATCGCTGTCGACGCGGTCCCCAACGAGGTCGGCGCCACCTGGGAGCCGGTCGAGGTGCAGCACGACACCATCGCGTACCTGCAGTACACGTCCGGCTCGACCCGGATCCCGACGGGTGTGCAGATCACCCACCTCAACCTCGCCACCAACGTGGTGCAGGTGATCGAGGCGCTGGACGCCGAAGAGGGCGACCGCGGTGTGTCCTGGCTGCCGTTCTTCCACGACATGGGGCTGATCACGGTGCTGCTGTCGCCGATGCTCGGCCACTACATCACCTTCATGACGCCCGCGGCGTTCGTCCGCAGGCCGGGCCGCTGGATCAGGGCGATGGCGCGCAAGCCCGACGACACCGGCGGTGTCATCTCGGTGGCCCCGAACTTCGCGTTCGACCATGCCGCGGCCCGCGCGGTGCCCAAGGACGACGAGCCGCCGCTGGACCTGTCGAACATCAAGTGCATCCTCAACGGCAGCGAGCCGATCTCGGCGGCCACCGTGCGCCGGTTCAACGAGGCGTTCAGCCCGTTCGGCTTCAAGCCCGAGGCGATCAAGCCGTCCTACGGCCTGGCCGAGGCGACGCTGTTCGTGTCCACCACCCCGATCCACGAGCATCCGAAGATCGTCCTGGTGGACCGTGACGAGCTGAACAACCACCGGTTCGTGCCGGTGCCCGACGGCTCGCCCAAGGGTGTCGCGCAGGCGGGTGCGGGCAAGGTCGGCGTCGCGGAGTGGGCGGTGATCGTCGACCACGAGACCGCCACCGAGCTGCCGGACGGTCAGATCGGCGAGATCTGGATCAGCGGCCAGAACATGGGCACCGGCTACTGGGGTAAGCACGAAGAGACCGTCGCGACGTTTCAGAACATCCTCAAGTCGCGCACCACGCCGTCGCACGCCGAGGGCGCCACCGACGACGCCACCTGGGTGCGCACCGGTGACCTCGGCGCGTACTACGACGGTGAGCTCTTCATCACCGGCCGCGTGAAGGATCTGGTGATCATCGACGGCCGCAACCACTACCCGCAGGACCTGGAGTATTCCGCCCAGGAGGCCACCAAGGCGCTGCGGACCGGGTTCGTTGCGGCGTTCTCGGTACCCGCGAACCAGTTGCCCGACGAGGTGTTCGACGATTCGCACGCCGGTCTCAAGCGCGACCCCGACGACACCTCCGAGCAGTTGGTCATCGTCGGTGAGCGGGCGCCGGGCGCGCACAAGCTCGACGTCGGGCCGATCATCGACGACATCCGCGCCGCGATCGCGGTCCGTCACGGCGTCACGGTGCGTGACGTGCTGTTGACCGCCGCGGGCGCGATTCCGCGCACGTCCAGCGGCAAGATCGGCAGGCGGGCCTGCCGATCGGCATACCTGGACGGCAGCCTGCGCAGCGGCCGGGTGGCCAACGCCTTCCCCGATGAATTGGACTGACGCTCAACACATCTGCGGCCGTGCCGGTCGCTTCGCGATCGTGAGGTAAACGAACATGGCTGAAGCACAAGACGATTCGGCGAAGACTGGTCCGGATATGACCGTCGCCGAGATGCGTGAGTGGCTGCGCAACTGGGTGGGCAACGCGACGGGGCAGTCCCCAGATGCGATCAACGAGAGCGCACCGCTGGTCGAGCTCGGATTGTCCTCGCGTGACGCGGTCGCGATGGCCAGCGACATCGAGGATCTCACCGGGGTCACGCTGACCGCGACCGTGGCGTTCCGGCATCCGACCATCGAGTCGCTCGCGACGGTGATCATCGAGGGCGAGCCCGAGGAAGACACGGCGGCGCTAGACGCCGAGGACTGGTCGCGCACCGTCGACGAGGGTGTCGCCAACATCGCGATCGTCGGTGTGGGAACGCGTTTCCCGGGCGATATGAACACCCCCGACGAGATGTGGCAGGCGCTGCTGGAGGGCCGCGACGCGATCACCGATCTGCCCGAGGGACGCTGGTCGGAATTCCTGTCCGAGCCGCGCATCGCCGAACGGGTCGCCAAGGCTCGCACCCGTGGCGGCTATCTGTCGGATATCAAAGGGTTCGACGCCGAATTCTTCGCGCTGTCGAAGATGGAAGCCGACAACATCGATCCGCAGCAGCGGATGGCGCTGGAGCTGACGTGGGAAGCGTTGGAGCACGCGCGGATTCCCGCGTCCAGCCTGCGTGGGGAAAACGTCGGCGTCTACATCGGCAGCTCGGTCAACGACTACATGTTCATGTCGGTCGCCGACCCCGCCGTCGCACACCCGTACGCGATCACCGGCAACTCCAGCGCGGTGATCGCCAACCGGGTGTCGTATTTCTACGACTTCCGCGGCCCGTCCATGTCGATCGACACAGCGTGCTCGTCGTCGCTGGTCGCCGTGCACGAGGGCATCAAGGCGCTGCGCGGCGGGGACGCCGACGTGGTGGTGGCCGGAGGCGTCAACGCGCTGATCACCCCGCTGGTCACCCTCGGCTTTGATGAGGTCGGCGGCGTGCTGGCCCCCGACGGCCGGATCAAGTCGTTCTCCCAGGACGCCGACGGATACGCCCGCTCCGAGGGCGGCGGGGTGGTGGTGCTCAAGCGCCTGGCCGACGCGCGCCGGGACGGCGACCAGATCCTCGCGGTGATCGCCGGCGGCGCGGTCAACCACGACGGCCGTTCCAACGGAATGCTCGCACCGAATCCCGATGCGCAGGAAGCGGTGCTGCGCAAGGCCTACAAGGATGCCGGCATCGACCCGCGCAGCGTCGACTACGTCGAGGCGCACGGCACCGGCACCATCCTCGGCGATCCGATCGAGGCCGACGCGCTGGGCCGCGTCATCGGCCGCGGTCGCGCCGCGGACAAGCCCGCGCTGCTGGGCGCGGTGAAGTCCAACATCGGTCACCTGGAGTCGGCCGCCGGTGCGGCGAGCCTCGCCAAGGTGGCGCTGTCGTTGCACAACAACAAGATTCCGCCCTCGATCAACTACACGGGGCCGAACCCGTACATCGACTTCGAGAAGGAACACCTGAAGGTCACCGACACCGCGACCGACTGGCCGCGCTACAGCGGCCACGCCATCGCCGGCGTGTCGGGCTTCGGGTTCGGCGGCGCGAACGCGCACCTGGTGGTGCGTGAGGTGCTGCCCTCCGACCTGGTCGAGCCGGCTCCCGAGCCGGACGTCGCGGTCGTGTCGCCGGCCAACGACGACGCCAAGGCGGTCTACGTCGGTGGGGTCCGGATGGACGAGTACGGCGAGTTCATGAACGACGACAACGACGACGACCGTGGGGACGACGAGTTCTACGGACGGATCGCCGACGAGGAGCCGGAGCTGCCGGGGCTGACCGACGAGGCGCTGCGCCTGCTTGAGGTCGCCCGCGAGGAGCTGGCCGCGCAGGAGGCCGCCGAGCCGCCGGCAAGGATTGTGCCGCTTGCGGTTTCGGGATTCCTGACCTCCCGTAAGAAGGCCACCGCCGCCGAGCTCGCCGACTGGATCGACAGCCCCGAGGGGCGGGCCGCGTCGCTGGAGTCGATCGGGCGGTCGCTGTCGCGGCGCAACCACGGCCGGTCCCGCGCGGTCGTGCTCGCCCACGACCACGACGAGGCGATCAAGGGTCTGCGCGCGATCGCCGAGGGCAAGCCGAACCCGATCGTGATCACCGCGGACGGTCCGGTCACCAACGGCCCGGTGTGGGTGCTCGCCGGATTCGGTGCCCAGCACCGCAAGATGGCCAAGAGCCTGTATCTGCACGACGACACATTCGCCGAGTGGATCAACAAGGTGGACGCGCTGATCCAGGACGAGCGCGGTTGTTCGGTCGTCGAGATGATCCTCGACGACGCGATCGACTACACCGACGAGACCACCGACCTCCCGATCGAGAAGGTGCAGCTGGTCATCTTCGCGATCCAGATCGCGCTCGGCGAGGTGCTCAAGGCGCACGGCGCGAAGCCCGGTGCGCTGATCGGGCAGTCGCTCGGCGAGGCCGCGGCCGCGTACTTCTCCGGTGGTCTGTCGCTGGAGGACGCGACCCGCACCATCTGCTCGCGCGCCCACCTGATGGGTGAGGGCGAGGCGATGCTGTTCGGCGAGTACATCCGGCTGATGGCGCTGGTCGAGTACTCGGCCGACGAGATCGAGACCGTGTTCGCCGATTACAAGAACCTCGAAGTGTGCGTGTACGCCGCACCGACCCAGACCGTCATCGGCGGTCCGCCCGACGAGGTGGACGCGATCATCGCCCGCGCCGAATCGGAGGGCAAGTTCGCCCGCAAGTTCCAGACCAAGGGCGCCAGCCACACCACGCAGATGGACCCGCTGCTCGGTGAACTCGCCGCCGAACTGCAGGGCATCGAGGCGCACACCGTGCAAGTGCCGTACTACTCGACGGTGCACGAGGGCTCGCTGGTGCGGGCCGGCTCGGACCCGATCCACGATGTGGACTACTGGAAGAAGGGTCTGCGCCACAGCGTGTACTTCACGCACGGCATCCGTAACGCCATCGACAACGGGCACACCACGTTCCTGGAGCTGGCGCCCAACCCGGTGGCGCTGATGCAGGTGGGTCTGACCACCGCCGCGGCGGGACTGCATGACGCGCAGCTGATTCCGACGCTCGCGCGCAAGCAGGACGAGGTCGACTCGATGACCACGGCGATGGCGCACCTGTTCGTGCACGGGCACGACCTGGACTTCCGGACGCTGTTCCCGCTGCCGAAGGACCGGACGCTGGACCCGGCGGTGGACTACGCCGACATCCCGCCGACCCGGTTCCGGCGCAAGCCGCACTGGCTCGACGTGCGCTTCACCGGCGACAGCTCCACGGTGATGCCGGGCAACCACGTCGCCACCCCGGACGGCAGGCACGTGTGGGAGTACGTCGGGCGGGGCGCCGTCGACGCGCAGACCCTGGCCGCTCTCGTGAAAGCCGCTGCCGCAGCGGTGCTTCCGGATGCCAAGCTGACGGCGTCCGAGCAGCGCGCGGTGCCCGCCGAGGGCGCCCGGCTGGTGACGACGCTGACCCGCCACCCGGGTGGTGCCAGCGTGCAGGTGCACGCGCGGATCGACGAGTCCTTCACTCTCGTCTACGACGCGATCGTGACGCGCGGCGGTGCGCAGACCGCGCTGCCGACTGCCGTCGGCGCCGGGGCTGTCGCCGAGATCGCCGCTGCGGCACCAGAACCCGAGCCCGAAGAGGACGGTGCGGCGATCCTTCAGGACAACCTCACCGCGGGAGCGGGCCTGGCCGCCGGCTTCGCGAAGTGGTCGCCGGACACCGGGGAGACCATCGGTGATCGGCTCGGCGCGATCGTCGGTGCGGCGATGGGCTATGAGCCCGAGGACCTTCCGTGGGAGGTGCCGCTGATCGAGCTCGGGCTGGATTCGCTGATGGCGGTGCGCATCAAGAACCGTGTCGAGTACGACTTCGACCTGCCGCCGATCCAGCTGACCGCGGTACGCGACGCGAACCTGTACGCGGTCGAGAAGCTGATCGCCTACGCGATCGAGAACCGCGACCAGGTCGAGGAGATCGCCGAGGCTCAGAAGGGGCAGACCGCCGAGGAGATCGCCGCGGCCCAGGCCGAGCTGATGGGTGGTGCGACCACGGTCGCCGAACTCGAGGCGAAGCTGGCCGAGGCGGGCCATCCGATCGCCGCCAAGCCCGAGGACGCCGCCGACGAGGACACCGCCGACGAGGTGACGACCGCCGCGGGAACCGAAGCGCCGCCGAGCATCCCGCCGCCGCCCACGGATCCGTCGGGGCCGACCGGACCCGCGGCAGCCGCCGCCAAGGTCCTCACCCAGGAAGCGGTCGCCGAGGCGCTCGGCGCCGACGTGCCGCCGCGCGACGCGGCCGAACGCGTCACGTTCGCGACGTGGGCGATCGTGACCGGCAAGTCGCCGGGTGGCATCTTCAACGACCTGCCGTCGATCGGCGACGACGTCGCCGAGAAGATCGCCCAGCGACTCTCCGAGCGTGCCGAGGGCACCATCACCGTCGAGCAGGTCAAGTCGGCCCGCACCATCCAGGACCTGTCGGTCGCGGTGCGCGACGAGATGGACGCCGGTGAGCTCGACGGTTTCGTGCGCATCCTGCGCCCCCGGCCCGAAGGGTCCACCCGCGTCCCGGTGTTCGTGTTCCATCCCGCCGGCGGCACCACCGTCGTGTACGAGCCGCTGCTGAAGCGGCTGCCCGCCGACACCCCGGTCTACGGCATCGAGCGGGTCGAGGGCTCCATCGAGGAGCGGGCCCGCGAGTACGTGCCGAAGCTGATGGAGATCCAGGGCAACGGCCCCTACATCCTGGCCGGCTGGTCGCTGGGCGGGGCGCTGGCCTACGCCTGCGCGGTCGGGCTGAAGAGCCAGGGCGCGGACGTGAAGTTCGTCGGTCTGATCGACACGGTGCGCGCGGGTGAGGAGGTGCCGCAGACCAAGGAGGAGATCCGGGCCCGCTGGGACCGCTACGCCCTGTTCGCGCAGCGCACCTTCAACGTCGAGGTACCGCCGATCCCGTACGAAGAGCTCGAAGCGCTCGACGACGAGGGGCAGGTGAAGTTCATCCTCGACGCGGTCAAGCAGAGCGGCGTCGAGATCCCCGGCGGCATCATCGAGCACCAGCGCACGTCCTACCTGGACAACCGCGCGCTCGACACCGCGAAGATCGAGCATTACGACGGGCACGTCACGCTCTACATGGCCGACCGTTACCACGACGACGCGATCATGTTCGAGCCGCGCTACGCGACCCGTAAACCCGATGGCGGATGGGGTGAATTCGTCGACGATCTGGAGGTCGTGCCGATCGGGGGCGAACACATCCAGGCCATCGACGAGCCGTACATTGCAAAGGTCGGTGCCCACATGAGCGAGGCGATCAGCGCGATCGAGAGCGAGAACAAGTGACCGAGGTATCTCCCACCCACCACCCGGCACGAACGACTGCCGAACTCCTGGCCGAACTCCGCGAGAAGCTGGAGATCGCCAAGGAACCCGGTGGGGAGAAGGCCGTCGCCAAGCGGGAGAAGAAGGGCATCCCGAGCGCCCGCGCCCGGATCCACGCGCTGCTCGACCCGGGCAGCTTCCTGGAGATCGGCGCGCTGGCCAAGACCCCCGGCGACCCGGACGCGCTCTACGGCGACGGTGTGGTCACCGGCCACGGCACCATCAACGGCCGCCCGGTCGGCGTGTTCAGCCACGACCAGACGGTGTTCCAGGGTTCGGTCGGCGAGATGTTCGGCCGCAAGGTCGCCCGGCTGATGGAGTGGGTGGCGATGGTCGGCTGTCCGATCATCGGCATCAATGACTCCGCGGGCGCGCGTATCCAGGACACCGCGACGTCGCTGGCCTGGTACGCCGAGCTGGGCCGTCGCCACGAGCTGCTGCGCGGCCTGGTGCCCGAGATCTCGCTGATCTTCGGCAAGTGCGCCGGCGGTGCGGTGTACTCGCCGATCCAGACCGACTTGATCGTCGCGGTGCGCGACCAGGGCTACATGTTCGTCACCGGGCCCGACGTGATCAAGGACGTCACCGGTGAGGAGGTCACCCTCGACGAGCTCGGCGGCGCCGACGCTCAGGCCCGCTACGGCAACATCCACCAGGTCGTCGAATCCGAGGCCGCCGCATTCCAGTACGTGCGCGACTATCTGAGCTTCCTGCCCGCGAACACGTTCGACGATCCGCCGATCGTCAACCCGGGGCTGGAGCCGGAGATCACGCCGCACGACCTCGAGCTGGATGCGATCGTGCCGGATGCCGACAACCAGGCCTACGACATGATGGAGATCCTGCTGCGGATCTTCGACGACGGCGACGTGTTCCAGGTCGGTGAGCAGGCCGGGCCCGCGATCATCACGGCGTTCGCGCGCGTCGACGGCCGTCCGGTCGGCATCATCGCCAACCAGCCGATGTACATGTCGGGTGCGATCGACAACGAGGCCTCCGACAAGGCGGCCCGCTTCGTCCGGTTCTGCGACTCGTTCAACACCCCGCTGATCTTCGTGGTCGACACCCCGGGCTTCATGCCGGGCGTCGAGCAGGAAAAGGGCGGCATCATCAAGCGCGGTGGCCGCTTCCTGAACGCCGTGGTGGAATGCGACGTCCCGAAGGTGACGATCACCATCCGCAAGTCCTACGGCGGCGCGTACGCGGTGATGGGCTCCAAGCAGCTCACGTCGGACTTCAACTTCGCGTGGCCGACCGCGCGGATCGCGGTGATCGGTGCCGAGGGCGCCGCGCAGCTTCTGGTCAAGCGGTTCCCCGATCCGACGGCGCCCGAGGTGCAGAAGATCCGGGCCGACTTCATCGAGGGCTATAACAGCACCCTGGCCACGCCGTGGATCGCGGCCGAGCGCGGCTTCATCGACGGCGTCATCGAGCCGCACGAAACGCGCCTGCTCATCCGCAAGTGCCTGCACCTGCTTCGCGACAAGCAGATCAATCGCGTGCAGCGCAAGCATGGCCTGACGCCCATCTAGGAAGCGGATGCGGTTGGATGGGGTCTGTGTCTGCTGATTTCACCGGGTTGAGGCGCGCGGCGCCGCTCGGCGACCCCCGCTTGGACCTGTGCGATCTGTACGTGTTCCAGTCGCCCTCCGATCCCGAGCGGACCACGCTGATCCTGACGGCGAACCCGGAAGCCGGTCCGCTGCACCCCAAAGCGGTGTACCGCATCGGCATCGACAACGACGGCGATCTGCGCAACGACATCGCGTTCAACTTCGTGTTCTCCGAACCGACCTACGACGGGGAACAGCCGCACCAGCGCGTCGACGTCCGGTTGGCGTTGCAGGCCGAGGCCAGGGTCGAGTCCGCGTGCGGATCGGAGATCTTCGGCAACGTCGACGTGTCCTTCCACGGGGATCCGCACATCTGGCGGTCCCGCGGCGGGGGATTCGTGTTCTTCGCCGGCGCACGCCGCGACGCGTCGTTCGACTCGAACGTGATCGCGATGGCCGTCGAACTGCCCACCAGCTATCTCGGGGCCGCCCCTGACGTGCGGATCTGGGCGCGGTGCACGTTGCGCCAAGACGGCCGCTGGGTGCACGCCGACCGCATCGGCCACCCGTGGGTGAGCGGCTTCTTCAGCACCGACGAGGAACTGGCCGAATTCAGCTCCGGCGAGCCGAACATGGACCGCCCGCACTGGATGGGTCACCTGATCGAGCTGATGGCCGAGACGGGCGGCTACAGCCGTGAGGAGGCCATCGACGCGATCGAGGCCGAGGGCACGCTGCCGGACGTGTTGACGTTCAACCCGGCCAAACCGGCCGCGTACCCGAACGGCCGGGCGCTGAGCGACGATGTCGCCGACTACCGGTCGCGGTTCCTGACCAAGGGACAGAAGGGTTTCTCAGGGCTCGGTGCGCCGACGGATCTACTGCCCGAATTCCCGTACCTGAGCGGTCCTCGGTAAGCGCTTATAGGATGCGCGCATGCCGCTGAGCGACGGCGAGGTCATCTCCGGATACACGATCTCGCGCATGTTGGGAGCCGGCGGTATGGGCGAGGTGTACCTCGCCAAGCATCCGCGCCTGCCCCGCTACGACGCGCTGAAGGTGCTCTCGGCGGCGGTCTCCACCGACAGCGAGTACCGGGAGCGGTTCAACCGTGAGGCCGACATCGCCGCGTCGCTGTGGCATCCGCACATCGTGCAGGTCCACGACCGCGGTGAGTTCGACGGTCGGCTGTGGATCTCGATGGACCACGTCGAGGGCACCGACGCGGCCAAGCTGCTCGCCGACAGGTACCCCGGCGGGATGCCTCCGGATCTGGTGATCCGGCTGGTGACCGCGGTCGGGGAGGCGCTCGACTACGCGCATCAACGGGGCCTGCTGCACCGCGACGTCAAACCCGCCAACATCCTGATCGCCGACCCGGAGACCGAGAACGAGCGGATCATGTTGGCCGACTTCGGCATTGCCCGCCGGCTCGGCGAGGTCAGCGCGCTGACCGGGACGAACATGACGGTCGGCACCGTCGCGTACTCGGCACCCGAGCAGTTGACGGCCGACGAGGCGATCGACGGCCGCGCCGACCAGTACGCGTTGGCGGCCACGGCGTTTCAGCTGCTGACCGGAACCCCGCCGTTCCAGCATTCGAATCCGGCGATCGTGATCAGCCAGCACCTCACCGCCCAGCCCCCGTCGATCGGCGTCCACCGGCCCGAATTGTCTGGTCTGGGTGAGGCGTTCACCAAGGCGCTGTCGAAGTCGCCGTCGGACCGGTTCGACCGGTGCGTGGATTTCGCCCGCGCGCTGGGGCATCGCAGCGGCGTGACCGGGCGGGGGAGCTCGGTGGACCACGATGCGACGACGTATTCACCGGCCACCCCGGCCGGCCCCAGGCACGCCAAACCGGCGCCGGCCGCACCGGCCGGTTCCGGTATGCGCAACCGCATCCTGATCGGCTCGGCGGTGGTGCTGGCGCTGGCCGCGGCCGCGGCGGTGGCCCTGCTCGCGGTGTTCGAGAAGGACGAGATCCACGCCGGCGCGAAGGCACCGGCGCTGCCGGTGGTGGTGGTCGGCGCGGACTGCGCGACTCTCGGCGGGGCCGGGATCACCCAGGACGGCAAGTCCGCCTACTGTGCCCGGCTGTCGTCGACGGGTGAGCCGCTGTGGTCGCTGTACGAGGGCGAGATCCCGCACCCCAGCGCCACACCGGAACCCGGGAGCACCGCGCCCGCGGACGCCCCGGTCCTGGTGTGCATGGAGCAGACGGGCCAGAGCCAGAACGACTGCCACAGCGACATCCAGCAGGAGAACTCCGACCCGGCCGCCAACGACAACCAAGGCGGCCAGAACTAGCCTCGCGTCACGGCCGGAACCGCATCGGACCCGGCGAGTACAGACCCGAGTGTGTCGTCGACCCCAGTTCGATCTCGGCGGGGGTGGCGTCGACGATGGTGTCGAAGCGCCGCAGCGAACCCCAGTCCTGACCCCAGTCGTTCGACAGATAGGTCGACATCACCGACGCGCGCAACAGCAGGTCCGTGATGCCGAGCAGACCGCCGTTGAGGCCGTCCTGCCAGGTGTCGGTGCTCTGCAGCTTCGCGTAGTAGTCCGGTGAGATCCTGAACTTGGGTACCTCGGTGACACCGTTGGCGTGCAGCATCGGCTGCTGGCACGGGAACGCCAGACCGACCGCCCAGTCCATCAGCACCGGCTGCTCAGAGCCGACGTATTCCTGCACCGAGCGCAGCTCCGGAACCCGGGGCGGGGTCACCGCGACCCAATCCCCTTGTCCCAGCGACAGATCCTCGGCGACGACACGCACCGCGACCGCGTCGGCGGGGATCGCCGAGCGCGGGTAGCGCAGGTTGCGCCACGACGGGGTCGGGCCGATGTCGTACGGGCTGACCCGCCCCGCGGGCACCGGCGCGCCGTCCGGACCGGCCACGGCGTACTCCAGATCCACGGTCTGCCCGGTGGTCAGGTTGTTCGCGACGCTGGTGCCGGTGATGGTGCCCGCGGCGGTGATCACCACCAGCGGATGTGCGTCATCGGGTGCGGGCAGCTGGTACCACGCCGACGCGAGGCGGCTTTCCTGTTGCGGCCCGGTCGAATACGTGCCCGCCACCGGTACGCGGGCCGGGTCGAGTCCGTAGGGCAGCGGCACCGTGGACCCGTTCACGCCCGGCCGGGACAGCTTGATCGGACGGTTCCAGTCGTAGTCGGTGCCCGGCTGCGGATTGTTCAGCCGGATCGCCTCGGCGATGATCCGGTCCGGAACTCCGTTGGGGGAGAAGCCCGTCGGCTTCTCGCCGCCGAGCGGGCCGAGCGGGCCCCAGGTGGGTTGACCGGGGCCGGCGGGCAGGGGCGCAAGGAAGCCGTCGTTGGAGTCGGGTTCGACCAGGACGTCGTCGGCGAGACCGCAGCCGCCGGCGAACGCCCGGATGTTGGCCCAGCCGTTGGAGTACGTCGGGTACTGGCGTACCACCCCGATGGCCATCGACGCCACCATGAACAGCACCATGAAGCCTGCGGCGATCGGGATCGGCGCCGCGGTCAGCGCGTCGACCACGCGGGATTGCTGCGTGCCGCGCAGGTGCAGCCAGAACGCCGCGAACGCGGCGACGAAGAACAGCACGAAGAACACCGTGCTGACGGTCACCCCGCCCAGTTGGGGTACCGAATTGTTGAACGGCGCACCGAAGTTCGACACGTACCACCAGCCGTTGGTGGACGCGAAGCACAGCGCCAGCACAAGCAGCAGCCCGGCCAGGAACGCCATCCGGTTGCGTGCCGAGCGCAGCACCGCCGGGGACACCAGCACCGTGGCCAGCGCCGCCATCGCACCGCCCACGGCGGCGAACAGCCCGAAGTGGTGGATCCACTTGGTGGGGGTGAACATCAGGAAGAAGATCGTCGCGAAGATGACGCCCATCAGCCGCCACGCCGGGCCGCGGGCGACGCCGGGAACACGCTTGCGGCGCAACATGATGAACAGCGACGCGAACAGACTCAGCGCGGTGAACAGGAACGCCACCCGGCGGGCGATCGCACCGTCGGTGGTCGGCAGGATCAGGTAGTAGTAGCGCAGGTTCTCGGTCCACCACTCCTGGCTCGGACCGATCGCGGTGCGGATCTTGGTCGCCTCCAGCACCGTCGCGAGCGTCTGGTCGGCGAACACCACGGCCAGGATCACGGTGCCGGCGGCCAGCAGTGGCGCCAGCAGTGGCCACAGCCCGACGCTCTGGCGGCGCCGCATCAGGATTCGCAGGATCGGGCGGCCGCCCGCGATCAGCGCGGCGACCGCGATCAGGCCGGTGGGCTGGATACCGAGGGTGAACGCCGCGGTGGTGATCGCCAGCGCGGCCGGGGTGAGCCGGCCCGAGGTGATCGCGCGTTCGATCAGCACATAGGTGATCAGCGCGCCGGTGGCGATCTGGCCCTCGGGGCGCAGACCGTTGTTGAACGGCATCCACGCGCCCAGCAGCACCAGCCCGGCCGCCCACAGCGCGGGGCGGCTCGCGATCACCGCGGGCCCGAGGCGGGGCAGCACCTCGCGCGAGAGCAGCAGCCAACAGATCACCGCGCAGATCAGGTCCGGCAGCCGCATCCAGATGCTCGCAGTGCTGACCTGGCTCATCAGCGCCAGCACGTTGTAGTACCAGCCGAACGGGTCCTCGGGGCTGCCGAACCAGCGGAAGTAGTTCGACATGTAGCCGGCGTGTTCGGCGACGCGCGCCATCTGCAGGATGTAGCCGTCGTCGGACGAATTCGCCCCGATCACGTACCAGATCGCGAAGCCGCCGAGCACCACGCCGTCCACCGCGGTCACGGTGCGCCAGCGGGTCGGGATCAGATGGTGCATCCGGCGCCCGTCGAGGCGGTCCAGCCGCCACAACGCCAGGATCGCCAGGATCGTGCACACGACGGCAAGCACCATCGCGGCCAGCTTCAGCGCGGTCGGGTGTGTCGTGAAGCGGGTGTCGATCTCGGCGGAGAACCGCAGCCCGGGCGGGGCAGGGCCGGTCAGGTCGGTGAAGACGCCGACAATCGCGGGCCGCAGGTTCGGGTCCGGGTAACCGGTGCGTTGCGGTTGGCCGGCGTCGGCGCCGTCGGTCTTGGTCAGACCGACGAACTCGGCGTAGGTGCCGTCGTGATTCGACGTGATCTCGATGCTGGAACAGCCGGGGGCGCCCCCGGTTCCGGCGACCCGGTCACGCTCGACGCTGGCGACCACGACGTTGCGCACGATCACGTCGACGCGGTCCTCGGTGACGTTGACCAGCATCGCGTTCAGCGCGGCGTCGCGGCCCTGCGCGGGCGCGGTGCCCAACACCAGGCCGCCGTCGGCGGGCATGTCGCGCACGACGTCGCAGGGCACCGTCGCGGTCAGACTGACCGGGGCCTGGGAGATCAGCGGCGCGGTGACGTTGGCGAGCTGTCCCTGCTGCGGCCAGTTCAGCGTCGCGGTGGTCTGGGTGACCGGCAGCAGCGGCACCGCGACCGCCATCACGAAGCCGAGCAGACCGGCGATCGTGGCGACCCAGCGCGCGATCTTCACGTCGTCTCTCACGGGAGTGCCCTGATCGGTCCGCCGCGGCTCCAGCCGAACACTCGCTTAGACCCTTCCTCGATCACCGCGTCGGGTGCCTGCTCGGGCGGCACGACGCGCAGGTAGCGCTCCAGCGAGCCCCAGTCCCGATACCAGTCGCCGCGCAGATAGCTCGGGATCGACTCGGTCCGCAGCAGCGCCTGGATGAACAGGAACGGCCCGCCGTCCTGGGCGGCCTGCCACTGGTTCGACGACACCACGATCTGCTTGAAGTTCGGCATGATCCGGTACTGCGGCAGCTCCGCGATGCCGAGGTGCTCGGCGAACGGGCGCTGGCACGGGAAGTTCGCGGCGGTGGCGATGTCCATCAGCACCGGGGTCTGTGTACCGAGGAACTCGCTCGCGGTCTGCAGCACCGGCACCCGCGGCGGGGTGAACCCGAACCACTGGTCCTCCGACAGGTTCGGGTCGTCGGCGACGATGCGCGCGACGTTGGCCTCCGGCGGTGCGGTGTCCAGCGGGAAACGCAGGTTGCGCCAGGCCTTCTGGGCGAAGATGTCGATCGGGTCGACCTCGTTGAGAGCTTCGTATGAGCCGTCGGGGCGGTGCACACCCCACTGCAGCTTCAGCGACTGACCGTAGTTGAACGAGCCGTCCTCGTTGTAGTACCAGATCGCGCCCGCGGCGGCGACGGCCACCAGCGGCCGGTCCGGGGTGCGGGGCGGCAGTTGATACCAGGCCGAGGTGGCCTTGGCCGCGATCCCGGCCTCGTCCGAACCGGGCTCCGCCCAGCTGCCCATCACCGGGGTGGTCTGCGGGTCCAGACCGAACGGCAGGAACACCCGGGACCCGTTGACGCCCTCGGGACCGTAGCCGCCGCCGGTGCCGGCCGCGTAGCCGACGCCGATGTTCGGCTTGTCGACGGGGCCGTCGGAGTTCGGGGTGCCGGGGTTGGCGGCCACCGGTTCGGCGGGCTCGAGGGTGTCGCTGACGCCGTTGGGGGTGAAGCCGATGGGGTTCTCGCCGCCGAGCGGGCCGTACTCACCGAAGCGCTGCCCCGGAACCGGTTGCAGCATGCCGGCGTTGGTGTCGGCCTCGACGAGGACGTCGTCGGCCATCGCGCAGCTCGTGCCGCCGGAGCGCAGCGCGGCGATGTTCGCCGCGCCGATGGTGTAGACGGGGTAGCGCCCGACGGTGGCCTTGACCATCGAGCCGAGTTCGAGCACGACCATGATCACCGCGACGATCAGCAGCGGCGTGGACGCGAGCGCGCGGTTGCGGCCGGTGTCGGCGACCTGGGTGTGCCCGGCGTAGTCCATCCGGAAGTGCAGCCAGCCCGTCAGCAGGCCACCGGCGATGGCCAGCACCAGGAAGATCGTGGTGACGGGGTAGCCGACGATCACCGGCTGCTTGTCGAACCACGGCACGCCGTAGTTGGCGTTGTAGAACCAGCCGTTGATGCCCGAGGTGGCCCAGGCCAGCACGAACAGCAGCGCGGTCACGTACAGCGCGAGGTTGCGTCGGCTGTGCAGACCGACCCGGGCGAACGCGAACGCGGTGACCGCCCCGAGCGCGCCCGCCAGCCCGGCGAACACGCCGAACTGCACCGCCCACTTCGTCGGGGTCGGGATCAGCAGCAGTAGCCCGATCCCGGTGGTGCCGACCAGCCGCCACAGCGGGCCGTTCACCGCACCGGGCACGCTGCCGCGGCGCAGCAGCACCGCGATCACGCCGAACAGGCACAGCAGCAGGATCAGCACCGAGAAGCGCCGTGTCAGTGAGCCGTCGACGCTGTCCTCGACGGTCAGGTAGTAGTAGCGCAGGAACTCCTGGTACCACGGCACCGTCGGGCCGACGACGTATTTGATGCGCACCGACTCGGCGACCGAGGCCAGCGTCTGGTCCCGGAACACGACCACGAACAGCAGCGACGCGGCCGCGGCGAACGGTGCGAGGGCCGACAGCAGCCCGTCGGTGGCGCGCCGGGCCGACACCACCCGGGTGACGGCACGCGCCCCGACCAGCAGCGGCGCGACCGCGACGAGGCCCTGCGGGGCCAGCGTCACGCAGAACACGGCGACGACGATCGCCACCGCATACGGCGCCGGCTGCCGTCGCGCGAGGGCGAGTTCGACCAGCATCCACGCCGCGACCACACCGAACGCGATCAGCGGTTCGGGGCGCAGCCCGTTGTTGAACGGCAGCCACGCGGCCAGGAACACCGCGCCCGCGGTCAGCACCGCGACCCGGTTGTCCGCCAGCCGTTTCCCGAGCCGGGGCAGCACACAGTGGCTCAGGATCAGCCACGTCGCGATCGCGGCGGCGGTGGCGGGCAGCCGCAGCCACACGCTGGCCGTGCTGATCGACGCCATGTGCGCCAGCACGCTCTGGTACCAGTCGAACGGTGCTTCGGACGCGCCGAAGTAGCGGTAGTAGTTGGTGGTGTAGCCGGCCTCGGCGGACACCCGCGCGATGGTGGTGTTGTAGCCGTCGTCGGAGGTCTGGGCGCCGACGATGTGCCAGATCAGCAGGCCGCCGACCACGGCGGCATCGGTCAGCCACGTCCACAGCCCGGCGCGGCGCCGGCGGCGCAGCTCGCGCGGGACCCGGCGCCCGGACCGGCGGTCCAGCACGGCCAGCGCGGCGATCGACGCGAGCACGCAGAGCACGCCGAGCGTCATCACGGCCAGCTTCAGCGGGGTCGGCGACGTGATGAACCGGGTGTCGACGTCGACGTGGGCGCGCAACCCGGCGTCGAGGCCGGTCTCCAGGTCGGTGAAGATGCCCGACACCTGGGGTCGCTTGTCCGGCGGCAGCGTGCCCGCGGCGCCGGGGATCCCGACGAAGTCGGCGCCGACCGCGCCGACGTCGGCCCAGACCCGCAGGTCACTGCACTCGCCGGCGTCGACGGCCGCGCGCGGGGCGACCGCGGCGACGGTGTCGCGGAACGCGACGTAGACGACGTCGGCGTTGGCGCGCACGAACAGCCCGTTGCGGCCGGCGTCGATGCCGTCGGCCGGGTTGGTGGAGAACACCACGCCGTCCTCGCCGGGCAGGCTCGCCACGGCGCGGCACGGGATGGTGACGTCGAGTGAGCGCGGCGCCCCGGACACCAGCGGCGCCGTGACGTCGCTGACGTATCCGTCGGCGTCCACGCTTTGCGGCCACGTAATCGCCGCGGTGGACTGGGTGACGGGAAGCAGCGGGGTGAGCCCGCACAGCACGAGTCCGGCGAGCCCCGCGATGACGGCGACGAGGCGGGCGGACGGGGCAGGCACGAGGGTCGATCGTAGGCGACGTTCTTAAGCGGCCGGGTCCGGCGTGCCGGGGTTCGGCCCAACCGCCTAGCTCAGACGCAGCGGCGCCGGGCTCCACAGGCCGCCGCGTTGCACCGTGCCGAGGTCCAGCCGCGCGGGTTCGGCGTCGGGGTAGAACGGCACCAGCCGCTGCAGCGCACCCCAATCGCGGAACCAGTCGTCCTTCAGGTAGGTCGGCACACTGACCGGCCGCAGCAGCAGCTCGGTGATGCCGAGCGGGCCGCCGCCGAGGTAGTCCATCACCGGCGAGTTGGCTTCGGCGCCGAACCGGTCGGGCAGGATCCGCCACTTCGGCACCTCGATGACGCCGTTGCGGTGGCCGAACGGCCGCTGGCACGGGAATGCCAGCCCGACCAGCCAGTCCAGCAGCACCGGGTCGGAGGATCCGACGACGTCCTGCAGGGTGCGCAACTCGGGGATCCGCGGCGGCGTGATCGCGATCCAGTGCTCGGGGTTGAGGTCGTCGTCGCTGGCGACCAGCCGGATGCGGGTGGCCTCGGCAGGGATCGACGACAGCGGAACGCGCAGGTTGCGCCACGCCGGGGACGCCCCGACGTCGCCGAGGCTGATGTCGCCCGCCGGTTCACCGTCGGTGCCGGCCCACTGGACGAGCACCTCGCCGCTGTCGAAGCGCCCGGCGGCGGCGACCACGAGCAGCGCGTCGGACGGGTCCTCCTCGTTCCAGCCCGCGGGAAGCTGGTACCACGCCGAGCGCAGGAACGCCGGTTGCTGGATGGTGCTGCTCCAACTGCCCATCACGGGGACACGGGCCGGGTCCAGCCCGAACGGCAGCCGAGCCCTGGAGCCGTTGATGCCGGCCCGGGCGGTCGTACCGCCCTCGGTGCCGGGTTCGCTGCCGCTGGCGGCGTCGCTGTCGGAGTCGGCGAAGTTGTCCGACCCCGGCTGGTCCATCACCGGGTCGGCGGACAGGTCCGACGGGATGCCGTTGGGGCTGAAGCCTTCCGCGGTCGTGTCGCCGAGCGCCTCGCCGGCGGGGACACCGTCGGCCGGTGTCAGGACACCGGCGTTGACGTCCTGCTCGACGAGGACGTCCTCGGCGAGGCCGCACGTCTTGCCGGTCAGGGCCTGCAGGTTGGAGCGGCCGACCGTCCAGGCCGGGTACTGACCCAGCATCGCCGTGGTCAGCGACACCACCTCGAAGGTCACCAGCGCCCAGGTGGCGACGGCCAGCGGTGCCCGGGTGACGCGTTTCCAGATCGGTGCAGTGCCCGGCGCGGGTGGCTTGTCGCGGCCGGTGAAGTGCAGCCACGCCGCGATCAGCAGCGCCAGCAGCGAGGCGCCGAGCAGCATCGTGGTGAAGCCGAACTTCCATTCCGGGAACGAGTTCGACCACGGCACCCCGAAGTTGGAGACGTACCACCAGCCGTTGACCGTCGCGAACGACAGCGCGGTGATGAACAGCACCGCGGCGGCGAAGATCGCGCGGTTGCGCGGTGAGCGCATCGCGGCGGCCGAGATCGCGACCGCGGCCAGTGCGCCGAGGCAGCCGGCCAGCCCGGCGAACACCCCGAAGTGGTGGGTCCATTTGGTGGGCGTGAACATCATGGCCAGGATCGAGATCACGGTGATGCCGATGATGCGCTGGCTCGGTCCGGCCGCGGTCCCGGGGATCCGGCCCTTGCGCAGCGTCATCGCGACGGAGACCACCAGCGCCAACAGCAGCGTGAGGACCGCGAAGCGGCGTGCCACAGACCCGTCGGGACTGGTGGTGAACAGCCGCGAGTAGCGGATGTGCTCGTCGAACCAGGCCAGGCTGGGACCGACGGCGGACTTGAAGCTGGTGGCCTGCAGTTCGGCGGCCAGGGTCTGGTCGCGGAAGATCAGGAAGATGGTCACGGTGCCCGCGGCGGCGATCGGTGCCAGCAGCGCCCAGTAGCCGAAGCGTGAGACATGGGCGGCCACAATGGTTTTCAGCGGTCCGATGGCGACCAGCAGGGCGCCGACGGCCGCGATGCCGGTCGGCCCGGAGAACAGGGTCAGCGCGCCGATGATGATCGCGATGGCGACCGGCAGCAGCCGGCTGGTCGCGACGCCGCGCTCCACCGAGCACCAGGTGAGCAGGATGCCGAGGGCGATGATCGGTTCCGGGCGCAGCCCGTTGTTCAGCGGCAGCCAGAACGCCAGGAACAGCCCGGCTGCGGTCCATGCGGCGGCGCGGCTGTGTTTGACGGCGGTGCCGAGGCGCGGGATCACTTCGCGGCTGATCACCCACCAGCAGGCCAGCGCCATCAGCAGGGTCGGCAGCCGCATCCATACGCTGGCGGTGCTGACGTGCGACCACAGTGCGAGCAGGTCGTAGTACCAGCCGACCGGGGCCTCGGGCGTGCCGAACCAGCGGTAGTAGTTGGCCATGTACCCGGCGTTCTCGGAGACCCGGGCCATGGTCAGGATGTAGCCGTCGTCGGCGGTGTTGGCGCCGACGAAGTGCCACCACACCAGAACCGCGGTGACCAGGCCGTCGAGCGGGGACATCGACCACCACCGCGGCGGCAGGAAGCGTTTGTGCCGGCGGCCGTCGGCGCAGTCGAGCACGTGCAGCGCCCCGAGCGCGACGACGGTCATCGCGACACCGACGATCATCGCGAGCAGTTTCAGCAGGGTCGGTGACGAGCTGTAGCGGGTGTCGATGGTGGCCGAGAACTCCAGGCCGGGCGGGGCCGGGCCGGACAGGTCGGTGAAGACGCCGACGATCTGGGGCCGGAAGTCGTAGCCGCCCCGCTCACCGCGCCGCGGTTGGAGGGACTCCGGTTCGGTGGGGCTCGCTGCGTCCGGTTCGGCGGACAGCCCGACGAACTCGCCGGTCACCTTGTCCGCGTGCGCGGTGATGCGCAGTTCGCGGCACTGCGGGCCGAGCACCTGGTCCAGCGGCGCGCTGACCACCGGGGTGTTGCGCACGATCACCAGCAGGTCGTTGTTGACCCGTTCGATCAGCAGGCCGCGGTCGACGGCCTTGGGGGCCTGCTTGGGCACGGTGGACAGCAGTACGGTGCGCCCGGGCCGGTCCAGGCCGGCGGCGGCGCTGCACGGGATGGTGATGTCGAGATCGGTGGCCACATAGCCGATCAGTGGTGCGTCGACGCTGTTCAGCACGCCGTCCTGCGGCCAGTTCAGTTGTGCGGTGGTCTGGTCGACCGGCAGCAACGGGGTTGCCACAGCGAGCACCGTGCCGAGCAGCCCCGCGATGATCGCGATGAGGCGCGCGGTGCGGTGGTTGCTACCTGCGGACGGCGTCGGCTCCGCCGACCGAGGCTGTGGCACCACGGGGCTAGATGGTAATTGGCTTGCGGATGGCCAGTACGAACGGCCCGACGGTGGACACGTCGAACCGTGGGTCGTCGAACAGCGCGTCGTCGAGTGCGACGTGGTAGCGCCGGACGTTCGGCTGGTTCGGGTAGACGTCCTCGGCCAGCCGCAGCGTGTAGGTGTCGTTGGCGCCGCGGCGCATCAGGAACACCGCAGGCGGCTCCCACGGCATCGTGTCGAGCGCGTCGACGAACTGGTCGGCGTCGGTGAGCATCGCCCAGCTCTCGATCGCGCGGGCGCGCTGCTCGAACTCCGCGAGCGGGTTCGCGTAATGCGAGGTCAGGCCCTGGAAACCGTAGTACGGGTAGTACGACAGGAAGCTGTAGTCCGCGGTCAGCACCACCGTCTCGTTGCGGGGGCGGTCGGTGATCTCCTGGATGCGGGCGTCGACCTCGCGGTAGTACTGCTCGGCGCCGGGCGGGCGGCGGTCGGCGCGTTCGCCGTAGCCGTCGGTGTCGGTGTAGGCGACGACGATGTCGGGGCGCAGCACGTCGGGGATGTCCTGGGCGAAGGTCAGTGCGCCGAGTGTGCCGATGGCGGTCGCCGCGGCGACCACCCGCGGCGCGTTCTCGGCCCTCACCCGGGCCGCGACCGTGCGGGTCACCTCGATGAAGCCGAATGCGCCCGCGGCGGCCAGCAGGATCGTCAGCGTGGGCTGCAGCCGGAACGACAGCAGCGTGGTGCCCAGCAGTGTCGTCAGCATCGACAGCAGCGACCACGCGTACACCGCGAGGACGGCGACCGTCAGCGCGCCGGCCCGCGTCGAACTGCGCGCGCGTACCACCAGCCACACGGTGCCGAGCATGCACAGCGCGCCGAGCAGGGTGAACTGCAGCATCGGGAAGGACAGCTCGGCGCCGTCCTTGGGCAGGTAGTGCTGGGCGGTGCCGGACTCGGCGGGGGTGCCCCGGGCGGCCGCGAGCAGGTACGGACCCCAGGTGAGCAGCATGATCAGGCCGGAAACGACTGCGATCGCGGCGACGCGCAGCAGCGGATCCCAGCGTCTGCGGGCGGCGGCCAGCAGCACGGCCATGATCGCGATGGTGAACGCGGCGTAGGCGAACAGCAGCGTGTAGAACAGGCCCGCGACGCCAAGGAAGATGCCGGTGCCGAGCACGGCCGCCCAGCCGGGGCGGCGCTCGCCACCCTTGAGACCCGACCACGCCAGCACGAACACCGGCGGCAGCAGGACGGCGATGATCGCGGCGTACGGCTCGGCCGGGGAGTAGGCCAGCGCGGCGGCCGCGGTGGCGGTGGCGACCACCAGCGCGTACTCGAAGCGGATCATCCGGGCCCACAGCACGAACGCGAGCACGATCGCGATGGTGATCGAGGCGATCGACCAGGGCTTGAACATCTCCCAGGCGGGCGTCCCGGTCAGCGCGGCGAGCCGGCCGCCGATCCAGAACCACCCGGCCGGGTAGAACGGCGGCAGCCCGATGTAGGTCATGTCGTGCAGACCCGGCGCATCGGCCAGTCGGGTCAGGTACTCGGTGCGGAACTGCTGGTCGACGGAGATGCCGAACAGGTAGAGCCGGGTCGCGCCGAGCGGCATCGCGAGCGTGACGACCGAGAACGCGGCCAGGAACAGCACCGCCCCGATCCGGGCCACGAGCTGGCGGCCCCGGCGCCACAGGATTCCGGTGGCGAGCAGGCCGATCAGGCAGCAAACCTGCCCGACGGTGGTCAGCGCGTGCAGCTGATTCGACGAGTTGTAGGCCGGCCACTCGACGCGCGAGATCGCGACGAGGCTGACCGTCGCGACGAGCGCGGCCACGACCGTCGCGACGAGCATCTGACCGAGCGTGGCCAGCGCTGCGCGCATCAGATAGGCAGCTTGCGGAAGACTGGCCGCGGGATGTGGCGCAGCACCATCATCACGAACCGGAACGCTCCCGGCGCCCAGATCAGGTCCTTGCCTTTGTTCGACGCGGTGACGGCCAGTTCGGCGACGTCCTCTTTGTCGACGGTGAACGGCGCCTCTTTGGCCCCGGTGGACTTCCAGTGCTCGATCGTCGTGGTGGTGCGGACCTGGCCGGGACGGATCACCAGCACGCGAACGCCATACTCGCGCAATGCCTCTCCGAGGCCGAGGTAGAAGCCGTCCAGCCCGGCCTTGGTGGAGCCGTAGACGAAGTTGGAGCGGCGCACCCGCTCACCGGCGGCCGAGCTCATCGCGATGATGCGGCCTGAACCCTGGGCGCGCATCTTCTCGCCGAGCAGCACGCCGACCGAAACCGCTGCGGTGTAGTTGATCCCGGCGATCTGCACGGCCTTGCGCTGGTTCTGCCAGAGCTCCTCGGCGTCGCCGAGCAGGCCGAACGCGACGACGGCGACGTCGACGTCACCGTCGGCGAACGCGGCGTCGATCACCTTCGGGTGGTTCTCGGTGTCGAGCGCGTCGAAGTCCAGCCACTCGACGGACTTGGCGCCGGCAGCGGTGATCTGCGCGAGCGCGGCGTCCTTGCGGGGGTGGTTGGGCAGATCGGCGAGGATCACCCGGGCCTTCGCGTTGCGCAGGTAGCGCTCGGCGATCGCGAGAGCGATCTCCGAGGTGCCGCCGAGAAGCAGGATCGCCTGGGGGTTGCCGGTGGCGTCAAAGACCATCTAGAGGAGCTCCAGTCGTCGGGCCATGTCGGAGGCGAACACCCCGTCGGGATCGACGTTGCGGCGCAACGCGATCCATTCGTCGATCCGGGGATACATGGCGTGGAAGGTTTCCGCGGTGGTGCGCGAGTCCTTGGCGGTATAGAGGCGTCCGCCGAACTCGAGCACCCGTTTGTCGAGACCGTTGAGGAATTCGTTCAGACCGGCGGTGATCGGGAAGTCGACGCAGACGTTCCAGCCCTTCATCGGAAAGCTCAGCGGCGCTTGATTTCCGGGGCCGAACAATTTGAATACGTTGAGGAACGAGTAGAACCCCGAGCGTTGGATGTCGACGATGATCGCCTTGAACTCGTCGACCGCGTCGGTGGGCACCACGAACTGGTATTGGCTGAATCCGGCGGAGCCGTATGCGCGGTTCCACTCACCGAACATGTCGAGCGGGTGGTAGAACTGCGTCAGGTTCTGCACCTTGCCGCGGTAGGTGCCCGATTTGAGGTACCAGAGCTCGCCGATCGGGCCGAACGTGTACTTGTTGGCCAGTCCGTTGGGGAATACGTCGGGGAACGTCAGCAGTTGTGGCGCATCGAATTTCAGCGGATTCTTTTGCAGCTTCTTCGGGAGCTGGTCGAGGGTGGCCAGCGATCCTCGCGAGATCGCGGCGCGGCCGAGCTTCGGTGGCGCGCTGATCGCGTCGAACCATGCGCTGGAGTAGGTGTAGTTGTCCTCGGTGCCGTCGCTGTGGAACGCGATGGTCTCGTCGAGGGTTCTGGTGACGTCGCCGTCGGCGATGAAATAGGCGGTCTCGGTGGGCGTCATCTCGATGGTGGCGCGCAGGATGATGCCGGTGAGTCCGTTGCCGCCGACGGTCGCCCAGAACAATGCGCTGTCGTCGCCGTCGGGGGTCACGGTGCGGATCCGGCCGTCGGCGGTGAGCAGGTCCATCGAGCGGACGTGGTTGCCGAAGCTCCCCGCGCTGTGATGGTTCTTGCCGTGGATGTCGCAGGCGATGGCGCCGCCGACGGTGACCTGGCGGGTACCGGGCAGCACAGGGACCCACAGTCCCAGCGGGAGTGCGGCGCGCATCAGCTGGTCGAGGTTGACGCCGGCATCCACGTCGACGAGGCAACTGTCGGCGTCCATCGAGTGGATGCGATCGAGCGCGTTCATGTCGACGACGAGACCGCCACCGTTCTGGGCGTTGTCGCCGTAGGAGCGGCCGAGGCCGCGCGCGATCACCCCGCGGCGGGATCCCTTCGGGGCCTCGGCGACCTGCGTGACGGCCTTGGCGATCACCTCGGGATCCGGCGTGGACAGCACCTGCGCGACGGACGGGGCGGTGCGGCCCCACCCGGTCAGCCGCTGGGCGGTGGTCGGAAACTCGGTGCTCAACATCGTCACAGAGGGTACCGCCTGCAGCCGGTGGTCAGCGGAGCCGGAATATCACCGCGCGCTGGACGATGAAGTTGATCACGGTCGCGGTGCCCTGCGCGATCACGAATGCGACCGGCACCCGCCAGGGCTTTTCGTCGAACTCCATGTAGAAGAAGTAGTTGATGCCGACCTGTACGGCGTAGGTCAGGGCGTACAGCACGCACACCGCGATGAAGCGGGCTTTGCTCGGGGGCGCCTGGAACGTCCAGCGCCGGTTGATCAGGTACGCGGTGGTGGTGCCCGCGATGAAGCTGAGTGTCTTGGCGATGTTGACGTGCAAGCCGGCGGCCAGCATCAGCACGTACAACCCGAAGTCGACGATCGCCGACAGTCCGCCGGTCACGAGAAACCGCCAGATCTGTGTCGTCAGGCTCAGCTGAGGTGACATCGGAGGCTCGGCCACCCGCGCAGCTTACGGGTTCAGAACGGCGGCGGGTCATCGCCGTAGTCCGGGTGGATTTCGGCGTTGCGTCGGCGCTCGGTGGTGATGTAAGCGGCGCGGCTCTGTGCGCGCGTGCGTGTCCGGCGCGGCATCATGGCCTCGCGGTTGTCGCTCATCGGCATTTGAGGTGGGTCGCCGGTCCAGAGGGTGCCGGTCGGTTTACACAGGGCCGGGAACAGCAGTCGGCTGCCGGGGTGGGTGGTGTAGGTGTGTCCGGTTGGTGAGGTCCACACGATGGTGCCGTCGGGGTGTTGGCGGTCTTTCCAGCCGCCGGGCCCGGTCCAGAACGTTTTCAGCAGGTGGTGAAAACGGCATAGTGCCTTCAGGTTTGAGGCGTGGGTGGGCCCGACCGGGTGTGGCACGGTGTGGTCGATGTCGGCGGTGGTGGCGGGTTTGTCGCAGCCGGGGAAGCGACAGGTCAGGTCGCGGCAGCGAACGAACTCGGCGAGGGCGGCTGAGGGGGTGTAGCGCGGCTCCGGCCCAGCCGCTCCGGGGTGGATGATTTCGCGGATCTTGGCGCTGTTGAGCATGGTGTCGAAGAACGGGGCGGGCAGGAACCCGGACCCGAAGACATAGCCCGACCGGCCCGGGAGCAGGACGGGGGCGCTGCGCCGCGGCTTGGGCTGGGTGGGCGCGGTGTCGCTGCCGGGACGGCCGTCAGCCGAGGGGTCGCGGTCCTCGCTCTCCCGTGACACCTCGACCGGGGTGGCCTCCTCGGCGGGCGCGTCGCTCCCGGTCTCGACGGTGTCGTGGCGCGGTTCGGCGCGCGGCTGGTCGCCTTGAGCCGCCGCGGGTTCGGTGTTTGTGGTGGTGTGGTCGGTGAGGGCGTAGACGATGACTTCGGGGACGGGCCGGGGGTTGACGGCGGCCTCGCACTCGGTGTTGCCGCAGCGACAGGCCAGGCTGGTGATGCCGTGCAACAGCGCGGCCCAGGCGTCCTTGCGGCGCTGGTCGAGGGTGCGCGGGTCGGCGTCACAGACGCTGTAGGCCATTGCGGTCAGGGTGCGCCAGCCGGCGGCGGCGTCGCCGTCGAAGACCCGCGACCAGATGGTGGTGAACCCGGGCGCGTCGGTGGGGGCACCGAATTCCAGGGCCGGCCCGATCTCGGCGTCGCGGGATTTGCGTACCGCGTCCGGGTCGTGGCGTTCGACGATCTCGTCGATGTGGGCTTGGGTGGCTTTCACCGACAACGGCCCCCACCCGGTGACCGCCTCGGCGAGTTCGGCATCGACGGCGGCGATCAGGGCCGGGTCGGTGATCAGGTCGGTGCGGGTGATGATCGCGCGCACCAGCATCTCGCCGATCGTCCCGGCCAAAAACAACGCCCCCACCCGCGGCAGCCGGTCCCGGAGTACGACGGCGCGGTAGGTCTGGTGCAGCGCCAAGCTTTGGGTGATCCGATACGCCGCGGCGATCTCGGCGGTCACCGCGGCCTGCGGGTCCACCCACCAGTACAGCCGCTCCTCCGGGGCGAGGTCGACCCGGCGGCCGAACAGTTCGGCCATCACCGCCAACTTGCGCGCGCACACCGCATTCTCGGCCCGGCTCGCTGCCCGGGCGGCGTCGATCAGCTCGGCATCCGAGAGCCCGGCAAGACTCTCGGGCTCGGCCACCGATACTTCGAACATGTGTGCGATATTACCGGGGCGGGGTGACATCTCAGGACCCGAAAACCCCGGTAGGGGATCGATTCGGATGTGTGGATAACCCCGCCGTGTGCCCGGGCCGTCAACCTCGCGTAGCGATTACTCCGCTCGCGCCAGGCGGATCAACGGGATCGTCCGGTTTCCGGACCGCACCTCGTAATCGCTGTAGCCCGCGTACATGTCGAGGGCTTTGTCCCATGCCGCCGAACGTTCAGCGGGATCGGTGATCTCACTGGCGATATACGTTCCGCTGCGCTTGCCTGCCAGCACCTCGACGCGAGGGTTCGCTGTCAGGTTGTGGTACCACGCCGGATTGCCGGGGCGCCCGTAGTTCGACGCGATCAGGATCAGCGAGTCACCGTCGACCGCATAAACCAGCGGTAGCTGCCGGCGCAAACCCGATTTCGCCCCCGTCGTCGTCAAGAGCAGGACGGGAAGCGGGTAGACGCTGCTGATCCTGCCTCCGGTGAGTTTCAGTAGCGGTGGATCGAGCTTCGGTGCGACGCGGGTGGCGAACCACATACCGGTACGCGTGCGGCCGAATTGGCCGAGTGCTCGGCGATACACATCCAGCGGACCCATGGCAGGACGCTACAACCCGCTGGCGCGCAGCACATCGCATAGCGCGGAAACCGCCGCGGCGAAGCCATGTTCGGCAGGCGCCGCGAAGCCGATGACCAGCCCGTCACGGTGCGGAACGTCGGGTGCGGCGTGCGGATGACGCATGATCGACAAGCCGACCAGCGTGATGCCGGCCTCTCCGCACCGGTGCATCACCTCGGGTTCGGCGCCGTCGGGCAGCGTCACCAACAGGTTGAGCCCGGCATCCAACCCGCCCACCTCGACCTGGAACCGGGACAGCGCGGAGACGAGCGCGTCGCGCCGGCACCGATAGCGGCCGCGCATCCGGCGAATGTGACGGTCGTAGTGTCCGCCGGTGATGAAGTCGGCCAGCGTCAGCTGGGTGATCGCGTCGACGTAGAACTGTTGCCCGCCAGCGGTTTCCACGACAGGATCCACCAGCTCGTCCGGGAGCGCCATCCAGCCCAGCCGCAGCACCTGGGCCAGGCTCTTGCTCGTCGAACCCAGATACGCGACGCGTTCCGGTCGCAGCGCCTGCAGTGCTCCCACCGGCTGGCGGTCGAAGCGGAACTCGCCGTCGTAGTCGTCGTCGAATACGAAACCCCCGGTGCGGTCGGCCCATTCGACCGCCGCCATCCGGCGCGCCGGGTCCAGCGGCACGCCCAGCGGGTTGTGGTGCGCCGGTGTCAGGAGCGCCGACGTCGCAGCGCTGGAGTCCAGTTCGGCGACGACGGCGCCTTTGTCGTCGATGCCGATCGGCACCGT
This sequence comes from Mycolicibacterium parafortuitum, assembly GCF_010725485.1. Lineage (NCBI taxonomy): Bacteria > Bacillati > Actinomycetota > Actinomycetes > Mycobacteriales > Mycobacteriaceae > Mycobacterium > Mycolicibacterium parafortuitum. The sequence continues at coordinate 1,860,759 of NZ_AP022598.1, forward strand.
GTCGACCCCGCACGCCGCGATCACGTCGCGGAAGATGAACAGGCCGTACGCTTCCACGGCGATCGGGCCACCCAGTGTGCGCGCCAGTAGTTCGACGGCATGGCGCACGCCGGCGCAGATCACGATGGAGTCCGGGGAGGCGCGCACCCCACGTGCGCGGGCGAGGTATTCAGCCAGCGCAGAACGCAATTCGGGTCGTCCCCGCGGATCTCCCATGCGGAAGGCCTCAGTCGGTGCCGCGGTCAGTGCCCGGCGGGTCGACGCCGCCCACTGGGTCCGCGGGAACTCGGAGACGTCGGGCGTGCCGGGCATCAGGTTGTGGACCGGAGCGACCCGGGCGCCGTGCGGGCGCGGCGGAACCGGGCTCACCGGCGCGGACACGTGGGCAGTGTCGACTACCCACGTTCCCGCACCTTGCTTGGAGGCCAGCCAGCCTTCGGCCACCAGCTCGGCATAGGCGTCGGCGACGGTGTTACGGGCCAGGCCCAGGTCCGCGGCCAGCGTGCGCGATGGCGGCAGCCTGGTGCCCGCCGCCAACCGGCCGGACCGGACGGCGTCGCGCAACGCCGCGATCAACGCGTCCTTGGCGCCTCGGGCACCCGGCCGCAACGCCTCGCGCAGATCCAGGTGCAGATCACGCGAACCAGAATTGGACCATGAAGTCATGGCATAATTGAACCATCATTGTGGGTCAATGCGTCCTAGTGTCGAAGACATGACCCTCACACTCAGCACCCAGTCCCGACTGAAGATCTACAAGTCCTCGCCAGAGCTGTACGACGCGATGATGGCGCTGTCCACGGCATCGTCGAAGGACGTGGACCCAAAACTGGGCGAGCTCATCAAAATCCGTGCGTCGCAGATCAACCGGTGCGCGTTCTGTCTCGACATGCACACCCGTGACGCCCGCAAGATCGGCGTCAGCGAGCAGAAGCTGGATGTCCTTGCCGCGTGGTCGGAAGCCGGCGACCTGTTCGACGAGACCGAACGTGCCGCCCTCGCGCTGACCGAGGCGATCACCGTCCTCGGCCCGCACGGCGTCCCCGACGACGTCTACGAGGACGCCGCGGCCGCGTTCTCCGACCGCGAACTCGGCCAGGTCATCGCGCTGGCCGTCACCATCAACGCGTGGAACCGCATCAACGCGGCCGTGCACACCGCCCCGCCGCGCCGCTGATTCGAAGCCCGGGAAGTGTCTTTGGACCCTATGGGACGTCGGTGCCGGCGATGAGCATAGGAGCCATGGACGTCAAGACCTCAACCGATGCCCCGGTCACCGTGCTGTCGGACAGCGAGAGCTGGGATCTGCTGGGCAGCGTGTCGCTGGGCCGGCTCGTCACCACGGTCAACGGCTGGACCGAGATTTTCCCGGTGAACTTCGTCGTGCAGAAGAACACCGTGCTGTTCCGGACCGCCGAGGGCACGAAACTGCTGACCACCGCGCTCAACGAGTACGTCGTGTTCGAGGCCGACGACCACAACGTCGCCGAAGGCTGGAGCGTGGTGGTGCGCGGCAAGGCGAAGCTGCTGGCCACCTCGACCGAGATCGCCGAGGCACGGCGTGCAGCGCTCTACCCGTGGATCGCCACCCAGAAGGAACGCTTCGTGCGGATCACGCCGCAGACGGTGACGGGCCGTCGCTTCATCTTCGGCCCCGAACCCGACGTCACCGGACTGTCGAGCTGAGCGTCACACCCAGTATGCGACGCGGGCGCGGTACTGGCGCATGGCCAGTGCCGCGAAGCCCCAGCCGACCACGGTGAGCACCAGCACCACGATCCAGTGCCGCAGTTCCTGCTCGGCGCCCAGCAGCGGGGCGCGGACGATGTCGAGGTAGTGCAGCAGCGGGTTGAGTTCGACGATCTTGGCCCAGCCGCCCGCGCCCTGGGCCTGCAGGGTCGACTCGTTCCAGATGATCGGCGTCATGAAGAACAACAGCTGCACGAGGCTGCCCAGCAGCGGGCTGATGTCGCGGTAGCGGGTGGCCAGGATGCCGAAACACAGTGCCACCCAGACACAGTTGAGTGCCAGCAGCATCAGCGCGGGGATCACCGAGAGGTCCGTCCAGCTCCACGGTTTCGGATAGATGATCGCGATGATCACGAAGATGATGATGTTGTGCGCGAACAGCAGCATCTGCCGCCACACCAACCGGTACACGTGCACCGACAGCGGTGTCGGAAGCTGTTTGATCAGACCCTCGTTGGCGACGAACACGTCGGCGCCCTCGAGGATCGACGCGTTGATCAGGTTCCAGACGATCAGGCCCAGCGTGACGTACGGAAGGTGCTCGGAGAGTTCGAGTTTGAACAGCATCGAGTACAGCCCGCCCATCGCGACGGCCGTCGTGCCGGTTGCGATGGTGATCCAGAACGGGCCGAGCACCGACCGCCGGTAGCGCTGCTTGATGTCCTGCCAGCCCAGGTGCAGCCACAGCTCGCGCTTGCCGAAGCCCGCCACCAGGTCGCCCCACGCCCGCGCGAACGTCCTGGACTGCGCGGCGGCATCCATGATCGTCATCGTCCAAACCTTTCGCGCCTACCCAAGCGGCGCAAGCGAATCCACTCGCGCAGGCCGGCGGGGTCTCGCCGGGAGATCAGAAAGTACCAGCTGTAGCGCAGCCACTCCTGCAGCAGCAGCTTGCGCATACCGGGCTGCGCCTGCAGGTAGCCGCGGTTGCGGTAGGTGAAGTAGCGCTTCGTGTCGTTGTCCGGGTACTGGGCGTGCATCTTGCCGCCGAGAATCGGCTTGAACTCGTCGCCGCCCTGCGGATGCAGGTACACCGCTTTCAGGCAGGTGCCGAAGGGCAGCCCAGAGCGCTGCAGCCGCCGATGCAGTTCGGTCTCGTCGCCGCGGAAGAACAGCCGCAGGTCCGGTACACCGACGGCTTCGAGCGTCTCGGCACGAAACAGCGCGCCGTTGAACAGATGTGAGATCCCCGGCATCAGGTCCGGCAGGCTCGCCTCCACCCGGAGCTCGCTGACGTACCGCCGCCACGACAGCCCACGCCGCAGCGGGAACGCGAGCTTGTCCGGGTTGTCGAGATCGCAGATCATCGGCGAAACCTCGGCCAGGCCGTACCGTTCGGCGCAGTCCAGCAGCGTGGCCAGCACGTCCGAATCCGCCGGACGGCCGTCGTCGTCGGCCAGCCACACCCAGTCGGCGCCCAGGCTCAACGCGTGCAGCATTCCGAGCGCGAATCCGCCCGCCCCGCCGAGGTTCCGGAGGGACCCCAGATACGTCGTCGGCACCGGTTGGCCGGTGACGAGATCGCGCACCCGGTCGTCGTGGTCGTTGTCGACGACGATCAGGTGGTCGGGGCGGCGGCTCTGCGCGCACACCGCGTCCAGGGATTTCGCGAGCTCGTCGGGCCTGCGGTGGGTGACGACGACCGCGACGATCGTCTCCGTCATGCGGGCCGGTTCTCCCGTTTGTTCTCTTCGAGCACCTCACGCACATGCCGAGCGGCGTCCTCGCCCTCGTACGCGCGCACGACGTCCTCGATCTCGCCCTGCATCCTGATGGTGCCGTGGTCGATCCACATCGCCGTGTCGCACAGCCGGGCGAGGAACTCGTTGGAGTGGCTCGCGAACACCAGGATCCCCGAGCGTGCCACCAGATCGGACAGCCGCGACTGGGCCTTCTTCAGGAACTCCGCGTCGACCGCGCCGATGCCCTCGTCGAGCAGCAGGATCTCCGGGTCGATGCTGGTGACCACGCCCATGGCCAGGCGCACCCGCATACCGGTGGAGTAGGTGCGCAGCGGCATGTTCAGGTAGTCGCCGAGCTCGGTGAACTCCGCGATCTCGTCGACCTTGGCCATCATCTGTTTGCGGGTCTGGCCGAGGAACAGGCCGCGGATGATGATGTTCTCGAAGCCGGAGATCTCCGGGTCCATCCCGACCCCGAGGTCGAAGACGGGGGCGACGCGCCCGCGCACCGACGCCACCCCGCGCGTGGGCTCGTAGATGCCCGACAGCAGCCGCAGCAGCGTCGACTTGCCCGCGCCGTTGTGCCCGACCAGGCCGACCCGGTCACCGAGCTTCAGCGACAGCGTGATGTCGCGTAGCGCCTCGATGACCACCACGTTGGAATCGTTGCGCCCGATCGCCCCGCCCGCCTTGCCCAGGAAGGCCTTCTTCAGGGAGCGCGTCTTGGCGTCGAAGATCGGGAACTCGACCCACGCGTTGCGAGTCTCGATACAGGGTTCGTCGGGACTGGTCACGCGGCTCTCACAGGTACTGGCCGGTGCCGTGTCCCTGACCGCCGCGCTGGTTGGGGATCACCACACCGGGCGGCAGCGCGCCCTGACGCATCTGTTCCAGCTGCTGGCGCGCGGCCATCTGCTGGGCGAACAGCGCGGTCTGGATGCCGTGGAACAGGCCCTCCAGCCAGCCGACGAGCTGGGCCTGCGCGATCCGCAGCTCGGCGTCCGACGGCAGGGACTCGTCGGTGAACGGCAGCGTCAACCGCTCCAGCTCGTCGCGCAGCTCGGGCGCCAGACCCTCCTCGAGCTCCTGGATGCTGGTGCGGTGGATGTCGCGGAGCCGGCCGCGGCTGGCCTCGTCGAGCGGAGCGGCGCGGACCTCCTCGAGCAGCTGCTTGATCATCGTGCCGATCCGCATGACCTTGGCGGGCTGCTCGACGAGCTCGGTCAACGACTTGCTGTCGGCGTCCCGCTCGGACTCGAGCTCGCCGTCACCGATCACCTCGATGTTGTCGTCATCGGAATTGGTAGCCATGTCCTTAAGAGTGCCCCAGCTTTTCTGACCCGTTGCGTCCGGGCACCAGGTCGGCGGCGGACGCGGCGTCACCCGCTCCGTAGATCATCTCCCACCGTCGCGATTTGTCCAGCGAAGCGGGCCCGCCGAACGATGTCCAGGACGGCCGGTCGAGTGTCCCAGAGCTGAGACGAACGCCACAGCCGAGCGCCCCGAACGCATCCAACCGAGCGTCTCCGGGCGATTTCGGCAAACCACATCGTGCTGCGACAAAGGGCTCGTCGGGCGCCCGCTGCAGCGTCCGCGACCAGCGAATTCGTCTGGCGGGCGGACGGTTTGCCGGTCAGCGCACCAGCAACGGGGCTTCAACTGACCCTCCGTGCTTGTCGGTGACTCGACTAGTATGGCTGCGCAGATGACCTGTGCTCGATCGGGCGCGGGCGGCAAATAGCGAAGTCAGGCAGAGCCGGACCGTCCACTCGGCGGCGGCACGGCTAATTTCACAAGACGCACGAAGGTGGGCTGGCATGGCATATGACGTCGCCCGGGTGCGTGGTTTGCATCCTTCGTTGGGCGATGGCTGGGTGCACATGGACGCCCAGAACGGCATGTTGCTTCCCGACTCGGTGGGCCGGGCGGTCTCCACCGCGTTCCGCGGCTCGATGCCCACGACGGCCAGTGCCCATCCCGCCGCGAGGCGCAGTGCCGCGGTGCTGGCCGCTGCCCGCCAAGCGGTGGCCGACCTCGTCAACGGCGATCCGGCGGGTGTGGTGCTCGGCGCCGACCGTGCGGTGCTGCTGACCTCGTTGGCCGATGCCGCATCGGGTCGCGTCGGCCTGGGCTACGAGCTGGTGGTGACCCGCCTCGACGACGAGGCCAACATCGCGCCGTGGCTGCGCGCCGCCGACCGCTTCGGTGCGAAGGTGAAGTGGGCCGAGGTCGACATCGAGACCGGTGAGCTGCCCAGCTGGCAGTGGGAGGGCCTGGTCAACCGGCCCACTCGGGTCGTCGCAATCACTTCTGCCTCAGCGACTCTGGGTACCGTCACCGAGCTGCGCGAGGTCACCAAGCTGGTGCACGAGGTCAACGGCATGGTGATCGTCGACCATTCCGCCGGGGCGCCGTACCGGCTGCTCGACATCAACGAGATCGATGCCGACGTGATCGCCGTCAACGCGCAAGCCTGGGGCGGCCCGCCGATCGGGGCGTTGGTGTTCCGCGATCCGTCGGTGATCGACAATTTCGGCTCGGTCTCGCTGAATCCGTACGCCACCGGCGCGTCCCGTCTCGAGCTCGGCTCTCACCAGTTCGGGATGCTGGCCGGTGTGGTCGCGAGCATCGAATACCTTTCCGCTCTTGATGATTCGGCTCAGGGCACGCGCAGGGAGCGGCTGGCCCTTTCGATGCGGTCGGCGACGGCCTACATGAGTGGGCTGTTCGACTACCTGCTGACGTCGCTGCGCTCGTTGCCGACGGTCACGGTGATCGGAAGCCCTGAGGTCCGGATCCCGGTGCTGAGCTTCGCGATGGAGAACGTCCCGGCCGAGCGGGTCGTGCAACGCCTGGCGGACAACGGGATTCTGGCGATCGCGAACGCGCAGTCGCGGGTGCTGGACGTGATCGGGGTCAACGACGTCGGCGGTGCGGTCACCATCGGGCTGGCGCACTACAGCACCGCGGCCGAGGTCGATCAGCTGGTGCGCGCACTCGCCTCGCTCGGCTGATCCACGCTAAACATCAACGCGCAGAATCACTTTCCCGGACACGTCGCCGGAGGCCAGCAGGTCGTGGGCGGCCTTGGCCTCCGACATCGGGAACTCGGCACCGATCACCGGACGTACCTCGCCGTCCGCAACCAGCGGCCACACGTTCTCGATGACCTCGGCGACGATCTCGCTCTTGCTGCCGGGGCCGTCGACGGGCCGTGAGCGCAGCGCGGTGGCGATCACGGCGCCGCGCTTGGCCAGAAGCTTGCCGATGTTGAGTTCCGCTTTGACGCCGCCCTGCATGCCGATGATCACCAACCGCCCGCCGGTGGCAAGCGCGTCGATGTTGCGGTCGAGGTAGGCCGCCCCCATGATGTCGAGGATCACCCCGGCGCCACCGGCGTCACGGACCACCGAGACGAAGTCCTCGTTGTGGTAGTCGATGGTGATCTCGGCGCCGAGTTCGGCGCACAGATCGAGCTTGTTGCGGGAGCCCGCGGTGACGGCGACCGGACAGCCCAGCGCCCGCGCGACCTGGATGGCGTGGGAACCGATGCCGCTGGCCCCGCCGTGCACGAGGAACAGTTCGGGGGCGGTCAGGCGGGCGGTCATCACCACGTTGGACCAGACGGTGCACGCGACCTCGGGCAATCCCGCGGCGTGATGAAGCGGCACCCCGTCCGGAACCGGCATCACCTGGCCGGCGGGCACCGCGACGTACTCGGCGTAGCCACCGCCGGCCAGCAAAGCGCACACCGGCTGCCCCTCGGTCCAGCCGGTGACCCCGTCGCCGAGCGCGGCGATCGTTCCGGCCGCTTCCAGGCCGAGAACTTCGCTGGCACCGGGCGGCGGGGGATACTTTCCGGCGGCCTGGAGCAGGTCGGCGCGATTCACCCCGGCCGCCACGACCTTGATCAAAATCTCTCCCGATTTGGGGGCGGCGTCTGTCACAGACTGCCAATTGAGCTGGTCAGGGGCCCCCGCCACGATCGCACGCATTCCCATAACGCTACTACGCTGGGGAAAGTCCCTGAGAATTTCCCACCGGCAACACCTTTGCGGCCCTACTATGTGGCCATGGAGGGGATCATCGGGGGGCGCACGGCGAGCGATACGCCGGGGCTCGACATTGCTGAGCAAAGGGCGTGGCAGAACTTTCTGGACGCCGCGCTGAGGTTGTACGCGACCATGAACCGGTCGCTTTCGGACGAACACGGGCTGACGCTGAACGACGTGCGGCTGCTCGACATGCTGGCGAAGTCGCCGACGGGGTCGGCGCGGATGGGGGACGTGGCGGAGACGTTGATGTCGTTGCCCAGCCGGGTGACGCGCCAGATCCATCGGCTGGAGGTGCAGGGGCTCGTGCTGCGCGGAGCCAGCCCGGACGACGGGCGCGGGGTGCTGGCCAGCATCACGCCCGAGGGTAGGACTGCCCTCGCCAAGGCGTTGCAGACGTACGGGTCCGCCGTGCGCGCGCACTTCCTGGACCGGCTGAGCCGGCCGCAGGTCATCGCCATGGGGGAGAACTGCCGGCGGATCAGCGCCGGGCTGAAAGCCGGTGGCCCGGCCGCGAAGATCGGTCGCGTCTAGACTGTCCCGCGGTGGCGTGGCAGAGCGGCCTAATGCACTCGCCTTGAAAGCGAGAGACGGCTAACACCGTCCGGGGGTTCAAATCCCTCCGCCACCGCCAGGGGGCTGGTGTCCCCCGATCGGTGGACACCAGCATCAGCCGATCAACCGCTATGCGCGCGAGGCGATCTCGGCGACCATTGCGCCATGCAGACGAGCGCACCGGTGGCCGGGGCCATCGATTTTGGCACCGATCGCGAGCTCCGGAAGATCTCGGTGGCCGGCTATGTCGGCTCGGCGATCGAGTTCTACGACTTCTTCATCTACGGCACCGCCGCGGCTCTGGTGTTTCCGACGGTGTTCTTTCCCGACCTCGGGCACACCATGGCGATCACGGCGTCGCTGGGCACCTTCGCCGCGGCGTTCGTCGCCCGGCCCGTCGGCGCGGCGGTGTTCGGCCACTTCGGTGACCGGATCAGCCGCAAGCAGATGCTGGTTGCGACGCTGATGCTGATGGGTGTCGCGACCGTCGGCGTCGGCCTGATCCCGAGTACCGCGAGCATCGGGATCGCCGCGCCGCTGCTGCTGCTCACGATGCGGCTGGTGCAGGGTTTCGCCGTCGGAGGTGAGTGGGCCGGGGCAGTGTTGATGAGCGCCGAGAACGCGCCCGCGCGTCGACGCGGCTTCTACGGAATGTTCACCCAGCTCGGGCTCGGCACGTCGCTGGTGATGTCGAACCTGGTGTTCCTGGCCGTGCACGTCGCCGTCGGCGACGGGACCCCGGCGTTCATGCAGTGGGGTTGGCGCATCCCGTTCCTGCTCAGCGGGGTGCTGATCGTGGCGGCGCTGGTCATCCGCCTGAGCATCAAGGACGATGCGGTCGATACCGGATCGTCCTCGCGCTCAGCGCATTCCGGCATCCCGCTGGTGGCGTTGCTGCGCCGCCAGGGCGGGACGGTGCTGCTGGCCGCGGGGGCGGCGATGTGCGCGCCGATGCTGGTGTTCCAGGCGGGGACCTTCATCACCCATTACGCGGCCGACCACATGGAGTACTCGACCAACGTCGTGCTGCTCAACAACGTCGTCGGCGGAATCTGCGCGATCGGGTGCGCGGCGCTGACCGCGATCCTCAGCGACACCCGCGGCAGGCGCCGGGTCATGCTGATCGGCCTTTCGCTGGCCGCGCCGTGGTCGTTCATGGTGATCCCGCTGATCGAGACCAACAACGAGGTGGTGTTCGCGCTGGCGGTGGTGATCACCTACGCGCTGATCGGGACGTGCATGGGGCCGCTCGCGGCGTTCGTGCCGGAGGTGTTCGCCGGCGAGTACCGCTACACCGCGGCCGCGCTGGCACACACCGGCGGGGCGATCATCGGCGGCGCGCTGCCGCCGGTGGTGTCGCCGGTGCTGATGGACACGTTCGGCGGCTGGGTGGTCGCGGTGATGATGGGCGGGCTGGCCGTGATCAGCCTGCTGTGCGCCGCGGCGCTGCCCGAGACCTTGCCGAGGCTGACCGCACCCCGGTGATCACTCCCCGGTGAACTGAGGCGGCCGCTTCTCGAACATCGCCTTGATGCCCTCGGTGAGGTCCTTCGACGGCAGGAACGCCGAGTTCCACGCGGCGACATAGCGCAGGCTGGCCGCGACCTGGGCGGTGCGCTGCTCGTCGAGCACGTCCTTGATGCCGTGCACGGTGTGCGGCGGGTTGGCGGCGATCTCGGCGGCGGTGGCCCGCGCGGCGGCCAGCGACGCGTCGGCATCGGGATAGACGTCGTTGACGAGCCCGATCTTCTCGGCGCGCGCGGCGTCGATGTCCTTGCCCGTCAACGCCAGCTCGCGCAGATGCCCGTCGGACAGGATCAGCGGCAGCCGCGCCAGCGAGCCCACGTCGGCGACGATCGCGAGCTTGACCTCGCGCACCGAGAACTTGGCGTCGGCGCTGGCGTAGCGGATGTCGACGGCCGAGATCAGGTCCACACCGCCGCCGATGCACCAGCCCTGCACCGATGCGATGGTCGGGGTGCGGCAGTCGGCGACCGCGGTGATCGCGTACTGCATCGACTTCAGGCGGGCGTGGAAGTCGGCGCGGGGTTTCGACGAGCCCGCGTCGGCCATCATCGAGCCCAGGGTGTCGCCCATCGCCGCCAGGTCGAGTCCGTAGCTGAAGTTGCGGCCCGAACCGGTCAGCACGATCGCGCGGACCTCGGGATCGGCGTCGAGCTCGTTGAACACGACCGGCAGCTCGGCCCAGAACGCCGGGCCCATCGCGTTGCCCTTGCCCGGCCCGATCAGCGTCACCTGAGCGATGTGGTCGTCGATCTCGACGGTCACCGATTCGTAGTTACCCATGGGTATGCAGGCTAGCCACTCACGGCGGCGAGCCGCCCATCAGGACGTCGCTGACCTTCGCGCTCGGGATGAACTGGCAGGCCGCATCGGCGAGGACCTGCCCGATGAACTCCCCGTCGGGGCCGAGCGGATTGCCCTCCTGGGACAGGATCTCGCGGACCACCGCGACCCGCGTGGCCTCGTCGAGCGCGTTGTACTCCCGGCACGGCATCTGCAGTGAGTTCGCCGGAGCGGGCACCTCGGGCACGTCGGTGTTGCGGGTCGGCAGCGGCAGGTTCGGGATCTGGATGTCCGGCAGGCCCGGGATCAGCGGCTCGCGGGTGCTCGGGCTGCGTTCGGTGGTCAGCGGCGGACCGGGCTCGGTGGTCTGCGCGACGACGCCCTCGGTGGTGCGCCCGCACCCCGTCGCCAGGCCGACGACGATGCCCGCGCCGACCAGTGCTGTGGCGGTCATCCGCGCGTAGGTCTTCACCCCGGCCACGATAGGCGTGCCGAAGGTCACTTGTCCGCGATCCAGCGCCGCGCGAAGTCGAGGAACATGTCGTTCTCCTCCGGGGACGCGATCGTGACCCGCACCCCGTCCTCGCCGTAGGGGCGCACGATGATGCGATTGTTGGCCGCATCGGCGGAGAACTGCTGAGCGCGCCCGACCAGCGGCAGCCACACGAAGTTCGCCTGCGACGGCGGCAGCTCGTAGCCCGCCTCGCGCAGCGCAGCCGACACCCGCACGCGTTCGGCGACGACGGCGTCGGTGCGTTCCAGCAGTTCGTCGGAGGCGTCCAGGCACGCGATCGCGGCGGCCTGGGAGATGGTGGTCGCGGTGAACGGCACGTAGACCTTCGATAGCGCGGCGACGATGTCCGGATCGGCGACGGCGTACCCGATGCGCAGTCCGGCCAGCCCGTAGGCCTTCGAAAACGTGCGCAGCACAACGACGTTCGGATAGCTGCGGACCAGCCCGAAGCTGTCCGGGACGAGGTCGTCGCGGATGTACTCGACGTAGGCCTCGTCGAGCACGACCAGGATGTGCGGCGGCACCGCCGCGACGAACCGGGCCAGCGCGTCGGGGTCGACGACGGTGCTGGTCGGGTTGTTGGGGTTGCACACGAAGATCAGCCGGGTGCGGTCGGTGATCGCGGCGAGCATCGCGTCCAGATCGAAGGTGTGGTCGGTGAGCGGGACCTGCACCGGCGTCGCGCCGGCGGTGCGGACCTGCAGCGGGTAGATCTCGAAGCTGCGCCAGCCGAAGAGCACCTCGTCGCCGACGGTGGAGGTGATCTGGATCAGCTGCTGGCACAGGCTCACGGAGCCGCAGCCCACCGAGATGTTCTCCGGGGCGAAACCGACGTGCTTGGCCAGCCGCTCCTTGAGCTCGACATATCCGTTGTCCGGGTACCGGTTGATGCCTTCGGAGGCCTTGACGATCGCCTCCCGCACGCTGGGCAGTGGGCCGTGCACGGTTTCGTTGCTGGCGATCTTGATGGCGCCGGGCACCGTCTTCCCAGGAGCGTAGGCGGGAAGATCGGCAAGTTCGGGGCGCAGACGGGCGGACACCTGGACAGTTTATGGCCCGCCCGGAGCTGCTTTGCTTCGCACCGTGGGGGCTGTGTACTCTGTCGCAGCGGCGGTAAACGTCGGGAGGCGTGCCAGAGCGGCCGAATGGGACTCACTGCTAATGAGTTGTCCCCCTTACAGGGGACCGGAGGTTCAAATCCTCTCGCCTCCGCGCTTGATGGCCGGCTCGCCGGCGTGCAAGATGGCCGGCTCGCCGGCCCACAACTGAACATGTACGACCACGCGCCCGTAGCTCAACGGATAGAGCATCTGACTACGGATCAGAAGGTTAGGGGTTCGAATCCCTTCGGGCGCACTTTCTACGACTCGAGGCTTGGCCGGTATTCGGCGGCCTCGGCCTCAGCGGCGAGTAACGCGTTGAGCTCGCCCTCCTGCTGGGCAACGAACACCCCGATGACCTGACGGCACACCTCGGGCACGCTCACCCCGCGCACAGCAGCGATGCGGTTCAGCCCGATCAGCATCGACGTGGACACGTGGAACTGCACGGCGAACTGACCGCACGAACCATCCTCAGGCGGCAACCCCGGACCCACCACCACCGGTTCGTCCACCGCGTACTCGCCCATCTCAGCACGCCGGGCCCGCTGCACGGCCCCGCCAGCGGTGCCGCCGTCCTCGCCGCCGGCGGAGGCGCTGAGGTCCTCATGACTGAACAAACCCATCCGCCCACGCTAGACGCCCAGAGTGCAACGCCTCGCTAGCCTGGAACCGTGCGCCTTCTGCTGATCGCTGACACGCATCTGCCAAAACGCGCCAAGGACCTGCCGCCGCAGGTGTGGGATGCCGTCGACGACGCCGATGTCGTGATCCACGCCGGCGACTGGGTGGAACCCGACCTGCTCGACCGCCTCGAGGCCCGCGCCACGCGGCTGGTCGGCTGCTGGGGTAACAACGACGGTCCCGAACTGCGGCGGCGGCTGCCCGAGCGGGCCGATGTGATCCTGGAGGGTCTGCGCTTCACCGTCACGCACGAGACGGGCGCCGCATCCGGGCGCGAGGCGCGGATGGCTCAGCTCTACCCCGACACCGACGTACTGGTGTTCGGCCACAGCCATATTCCGTGGGACACCACCGCGCGCACCGGGCTGCGGCTGCTCAACCCCGGCTCTCCGACCGACCGCAGACGCCAGCCGTACTGCACGTACATGACGGCGGTCGTGCATGCCGGTGCGCTGCGCGACGTGAAGTTGCACCAGCTCGAGCGCCGATGAGCGTTTGCGCGACCGTCGACGACGTCCACCGGATCGCGTCGTCGATGCCGCACGTCACCCGCGTCGAAGGGCCCAAAGCCGGCAACCCGGTGTATCAGGTCGGTGGCAAGTCGTTCGTGTACTTCCGCACGCCGCGCCCCGACGCGTTCGATCCGGACACCGGTGTGCGCTACGACGACGTGATCATCGTCTGGGTGGAGTCCGAGGACGACAAGCGCGCGCTGACCCAGGACCCCGACTCGCCGTTCTTCACCACCCCGCACTTCGACGGTCACCTGTCGGTGCTGGTGCGGGCCAGCCGGCTCGGCGAGATCAGTCTCACCGAACTGCGTGAGCTCATCCAGGACGCGTGGCTGTCGCGGGCGTCGAAGCGCCGCGCCGAGCAGTGGCTCGCCGAGCAGGGCTAACCGGCGTCCGCAGCGCAAATCATGTCGATGTGCTTCTCGGCCCAATTGCCCATCGGCTCAAGCGCTTCCAGCAACTCCCGGCCGGCTGGGGTCATCGAGTACTCCACCCGGGGCGGCACCTCGTGATAGCTCTGCCGGTGTACCACGCCGTAGCACTGCAGATCCTTGAGGTGCTGGGTGAGCATCTTCTGCGAGATGCCGGCCAGGTTGCGGTGCAGCGTGTTGAACCGCACCGGTCCGTCGCTGAGCTCCCACAGGATCAGCGGAACCCATTTGCCCGCAACCACAGCCATTGCCGCATCGAGACCACAGGTGTATTTCCCGAGCATCGTCATATCGTCCCTCGCAGGTCGACGCCAATGGTTTCGTTTTGGTAAGTACCGCACTTCAAAGTGGGTACTTGTCGAGAAGTTCGCGCCTGCTCACGATGATGGCATGAGTTCAGTGACATTCCTAGGTGCCGGCGCGATGGGCTCCGCGCTCGCCGTCGCAGCCGTCGAGGCCGGCTACCGGACCACGGTGTGGAACCGGACGTTCTGCCGCTCAGAAGCTCTGCAGGGCAACGGCATAACCGTGACCAGGCGTATCGACGACGCGATGGCGGATGCCGATGTGGTGGTGGTATGCCTGCTCGATCAAGTGTCGGTCCGCGACGTCCTGTATCCGGTGGCCGGTGCGTTGGCGGGGCGGCACGTGATCAACCTGACGACGACGACCCCCGACGGCGCTCGTGATCTCGCCCGGCGCGCCGCGGACGCCGGGATCAGCTATCTGGACGGCGGCATCATGGCCACCCCGGAGATGATCGGCACCGCCGAGTCGACGCTGTTCTACAGCGGGGCGCGCGCGGTGTTCGACACGCACCGCGACCTTCTCGAAGTATGGGGAACCGCTGAGTATTTCGGTACCGATGCGGGCATGGCCTCGCTCTACGACCTTGCGCTGCTGGCCGCGATGTACACGATGTTCGCCGGCTTCTTCCAGGGCGCGGCGATGCTCGCGCCCGCAGGTGTGTCCGCCACCGAGTTCGCCGCGCGGGCCGTGCCGTGGCTGCAGGCACTCGCACCGGCGGTCGGTGAGTACGCGGCCGTGATCGACGGCGGGGATTACGGCGTGCCCGGCCAACAGAGCCTGCTGTTCAGCGATCTCGGGGACATCAGCGAGACCGCCCGCGCACAAGGGGTCAGCAGCGAGATCGTCGACACCGTGCAGCGGCTCATCCGCCGCCAGGTCGACGCCGGCCGCGGCGCCGACGGATTCGCCCGGGTCTTCGAGAGCATCAGACTCCCCGAGGACGCCGCATGAGCACCGTCACCGTGATCGGACTGGGGCCGATGGGCCGCGGTGGCCGCCGGTCACGGCGAAGACGAGATCAGCCGCCTTGCGGTGGCGCCTCCCGGCTGACCTCGGCATGGTGGGCGCCGCACACGAACAGAGCCAGACGCGCGGGTGTGTCGCCGCCGTTGTGCCACCGGTGCCGGGTGCCGTTCTGTACCACGGTGTCTCCCGGGTGCAGGGTCACCGTCGCGCCGTCGTCGAGTTCGAGCACCACGGTGCCCTCCAGCACGACCTCGAAGTCGACGGTGTCGGTGGTGTGCATGCCCGGATCCTCGGGTTCCATGTAGCCCAGCAGCCCGGGCAGCTGTTCGTCGACCTCGGCCGCGGCGCTCTCGTCGAGGTTCTCCAGGGCCGCGGTGGCCGCCGACCCGCGCGGCGGGATGGTGAACATCGAGAACCGGAAGCCGCCCACCGGCGGGAAGTAGGTGTGCCACTGCGGCATCGACCCGTCGTCAGGGAACCGGGGAGGCTCGTCGCCACCCCACAGCATGGTGAACGCGTAACCGCCGAGCAGGGCGGGTTTGCGGGGTGAGACCCCCTCGTCGCTGGCGAACACGGACTTTCCGGACGCATCGTGTCCGGTGACAACTCGGCGGGTGTCCATTCCGTCAGTCAAGCACCGGACGGGGTGCTGTCGTGGCAGTGTTCGCGATATGGACAGCAAGCCGCCCACCCCGGCCATCGAGGCCGCCCACCGCCGCCACGCGCAGGGCCTGCCGTTCGCCGACACCCGGGATTTCGCCGACGCCGACCGAGGCTTCATCGCCGCGCAGCAGCCGTGTGTCATCACGGCCGCCGACGGCCGCGTGGTGTGGGACAACGACGTCTACGCGTTCCTGTCCGGCGACGCGCCCCCGACCGTGCACCCGAGCCTGTGGCGGCAGTCGATGCTGGTCGCCAAACAGGGTCTCTTCGAAGTCGTCGAGGGCATCTACCAGGTTCGTGGTTTCGACCTGTCGAACATCACCTTCGTCGAGGGTGACACCGGCATCATCGTGATCGATCCGTTGGTGTCCACCGAGGTCGCGGCCGCAGCGATGGCGCTCTATCGGCAGCACCGGGGCGACCGCGAGGTCAGGGCCGTCATTTACACCCACAGCCACGTCGACCATTTCGGCGGTGTGTTGGGCGTGACATCGCAGGCCGACGTCGACGCGGGCAAGGTCGCGGTGCTGGCGCCGGAGGGCTTCACCGCACATGCGGTGCAGGAGAACGTCTATGCCGGCACCGCGATGACCCGCCGTGCGGGGTACATGTACGGCACGGTGCTCGAGCGCGGTCCGCGGGGCCAGGTCGGCTGTGGGCTCGGGCAGACCCCGTCGACAGGGGAGGTCGCGATCATCGTGCCGACCGTCGACATCCGCGAGACGGGGGAGACCCACACGATCGACGGCGTCGAGATCGAGTTCCAGATGGCCCCCGGCACCGAGGCGCCCGCCGAGATGCACTTCTACTTCCCGCGCTTCCGCGCGCTGTGTATGGCCGAGAACGCCACGCACAACCTGCATAACCTGCTGACGCTGCGCGGTGCGCTGGTGCGCGACCCGCACGGGTGGGCCGGGTACCTGACCGAGGCCATCGACACGTTCGCCGACCGCGCCGACGTCGTGTTCGCATCGCACCACTGGCCCACCTGGGGCAAAGAGAACATCGTCGAATTCCTGTCCCTGCAACGGGATCTGTATGCCTACCTGCATGACCAGACATTGCGCCAGCTCAACCAGGGCTACACCGGTATCGAGATCGCCGAGAACTTCGCGATGCCACCTGCGCTGGACAACGCCTGGCATGCGCGCGGCTACTACGGCTCGGTCAGCCACAACGTCAAGGCTGTCTACCAGCGCTACATGGGTTGGTTCGACGGCAACCCCGCCCGGCTGTGGCCGCATCCGCCGGAGGCGATCGGGCCGCGCTATGTCGACGCGATGGGCGGTATCGACCGCGTCGTCGAGCTCGCGCAGAAGGCGTTCGGAGACGGTGACTTCCGCTGGGCGGCAACCCTTCTCGACCATGCGATGTTCACCGACGAGAACCACACCGGTGCCCGGGCGCTCTACGCCGACACCCTCGAGCAGCTGGCCTACGGCTCGGAGACCGCGACGTGGCGCAATTTCTTCCTGGCCGGGGCGACCGAACTGCGCGACGGGAACTTCGGCACCCCGGTGCAGGCGAACTCGACGGCGATGGTGGGCCAGCTGACCCCGGAGCAGATGTTCGACGTACTGGCGATCAGAGTGAACGGTCCGCGCGCATGGGATCTCGACCTCGCCATCGACGTGACCTTCCTCGACACCGCGGTGAATTACCGCCTGACCCTGCGCAACGGGGTGCTGGTGTACCGCAAGACCGTCGCCGACGAAACCAGCGCGCAGGCCACGATCCGGCTGGCCTCCAAGCTTCGGCTGCTGACGCTGGCCGCGGGGGACAACAGCTCACCCGGTCTGGAGATCACCGGGGACGCCGAGGTCCTCACATCGCTGGTGTCGGTGCTCGACAAACCCGACCCGGACTTCAACATCGTCACGCCCTGATCCGCGCGAGCAGACGCAACATCCGGCGTGTTGTCGGCGTGTCGCGCGAGTTTGTGTCTGCTCGCGGACTTCGGCGACTTCGGCGACTTCGGCGACCCCCCGGCCGCGCTAGCCGCCGCCGTCGGCGCGCAGGATCGAGCCGGTGGTGAAGCTCGACGCGTCCGACATCAGAAACAGTGCGGCGCCGACGATCTCGTCGGGCCGGCCGGCGCGCTGCAGCGCACTGTGGCGGAACGGGTTATCGGTGCCCTCGAAGTTCCACGCGTCGCTGATGTCGGTCAGGAACGGTCCGGGCATCAGCGTGTTGACGCGGACCTCGGGTCCGAACGCCAAAGCCAGTCCCTCGGTCATCGCGTTCAGGCCGGCCTTCGACGCGGCGTACGGGATGAACGACGGTTGCGGGCGCAGTGACCCGTGGGTGCTGACGTTGATGATCGCGCCGCTGCCCGCGGCTTTCATCCGTTCCCCGATCAGCGCCGACAGGCGGAACGGCCCCTTCAAGTTCAGGTTCACCACCGCATCGAACAGCTTCTCGGTGACCGACGACAGCGAGTCGTACAGCGGCGACATGCCTGCGTTGTTGACCAGCACGTCGACCTTGCCGAACCGCTCATAGGAGGCGTCCACCAGGCCGTCGAGCTCGTCCCAGTGTCCGACGTGCACCTGGTACGGGAACGCGGCCCGGCCGGTCTCCGCGGTGATCTGCTCGGCGGTCGACACGCACGCGTCGTACTTGCGGCTGGCGATGATCACGTCGGCGCCGCAGCGTGCTGCCGCGAACGCCATCTCCCGCCCCAGCCCGCGGCTGCCGCCGGTGATCAGCACCACCCGGTCCGTCAGGTCGAACAGCTGGTCGGCGAATCCGGTCATGGGCCATATGGTGTCACGGTGCAATTGCTTCTGGTCCGACATGCGCTGCCGCTGCGGAGCGAGCCCGGACAGGGTTCGGATCCCAGCTTGTCCCCCGAGGGTGTCGAGCAGGCGAAACGGCTGCCCGACGCGTTGTCCCGCTTCCCGATCACCCGGCTGGTGAGCAGCCCGCAGGTGCGGGCGATCGAGACCGGCCAACCCGTCGCCGACAAGCTCGGGCTGACCATCGAGGTCGACGAGCGGCTCGCCGAGTACGACCGCGACCTGCCGCACTACATCCCGATCGAGCAGATCGCGAAGGAGAACCCGCAGGAGCTGCAGCGCCTCATCGACGGGCATCTGCCGAGCAGTGTCGACGAGGACGTGTTCAAGGAACGGATCTGGGCGGGCATCACCGACATCGTCGAGTCCGCGGACCGCGACGACACCGTGGCCGTGTTCAGCCACGGCGGTGTGATCAACGTCCTGCTGCATCAGATTCTCGGCACCGAGCGGCTGCTGTCGTTCCAGGTTGACTACGCGTCGGTGACGCGGCTGCTGGGGTCGTCGCGGACCGGGCGCCTCGGAGTGGCCGGAGTCAACGGCACCGAACACGTATGGGATCTCCTGCCGCGCAACCACAGGTGGTAGACAGAACGCCGTGACTGAGCTCGAAGGCCTCGATCTTGCCGCCCTGGACCGCCACCTCCGTGAGGTCGGAGTGCCCCGCAGCGGGGATCTGCGCGCCGAGCTCATCGCAGGTGGACGCTCCAATCTGACCTTCCTGGTGGCCGACGACGCGTCCGAATGGGTGCTGCGCAGGCCGCCGCTGCACGGGCTGACGCCGTCGGCGCACGACATGGCCCGCGAGTACCGGGTGGTGGCCGCGCTGGCGGGCACCGCGGTGCCGGTGGCCCGCGCGGTGACGATGAGCAACGACGACTCCGTACTCGGCGCCCCGTTCCAGATGGTCGAGCGGGTCCGTGGCCGGGTGGTTCGCCACGCCCCGGAGCTGGCCGCGCTCGGCGACCAGAACACGATCAACGCCACCGTCGACGCACTGATCCAGGTGCTGGCCGATCTGCACGAAGTGGACCCCGAGTCCGTCGGGCTGGGGGATTTCGGCAAGGCCGACGGCTACCTGGAACGCCAGGTCCGGCGCTGGGGATCGCAGTGGGATCTGGTCAAGCGCGAGGACGACCCCGCCGACGCCGACGTCCGGAAGCTGCACCAGCGGTTGGCGGAGTCCGTGCCCGCGCAGTACCGCGCCGCGATCGTGCACGGCGACTACCGCATCGACAACACGATCCTCGACGAACACGACCCGACGAAGGTCGCCGCGGTGCTGGACTGGGAGATGTCGACACTCGGTGACCCGCTCAGCGATGCGGCGCTGATGTGCGTGTACCGGCTGCCGGTGTTCAACGCCGTGCACGACGACGCCGCGTGGGCGTGCGATCTGATGCCGCCGACCGAGGACCTCGCGCAGCGTTACGCGCTGGCCAGCGGTAAGCCGCTGGACCACTGGGACTTCTACATGGCGCTGGGCTACTTCAAGATCGCGATCATCGCGGCGGGAATCGCCTACCGGGCCCGCGCCGGCGGCGGCGTCGCGGAAGGCACCGACGAGGTCGACCGGGCGGTGCGACCGTTCATCGCGGCCGGGCTGCAAGCCCTTTCCTGATCTTGTAGGTTTCACCGCAGGTCATCGGTGGGTAGAAAGACGCGTGCCTTCCACCCGCCCCACCCGCTTGCTCCCCCGGATCGGAAAGAGACGACCTGCCGTGGACACCGCCGGCCACGACGTGTTCAAACCCGATGTCTTCAAACGCGATGTCGGCGCCGAACTCGACGTCGAGATCACCGATCCGACCACGTTGGAGTTCCAGATCGCCGTCGCGCCGCAACCCGGCGCCGACGTGTCCGAATCGCTGTCGTTCGTGTTCAACGGCAAGGAGATTCCGCCCGGCGAGATTCAGGAGATCGCCGGTGAGCACGGCAACCGCATCCACAAGCTCGAAGCCCCGGTCGGGAACCTGAAGGTCAGCTACTCGGCGACGGTCCTCGGGCACGCCGATCCGCCGCCGGTGCGCGACCTGGACCTGTCCACCTATCTGCGGCCCAGCCGGTATGCCGAGGCGGACAAGTTCTTCGGCTTCGCGGGCACCGAGTTCGGGGACATCGCCGATTCGGCGACGATCCTGGAGAAGATCGCGGCCTGGGTCGGGTCGCGGCTGAACTACGTTCCCGGCTCCAGCGATCCGATCGACGGCGCCGCCGACACGCTGCTGGCCGGCTCCGGTGTGTGCCGTGACTACGCGCACCTGGTCATCGCGATGTTGCGGGCGGTCAACGTGCCCGCCCGACTGGTTTCGGTGTACGCGCCGGGTTGCCAGCCGATGGACTTCCACGCCGTCGCGGAGGCCTACGTCGACGGGCAGTGGCGGGTCGTGGACGCGACGTTACTGGCGCCGCGACAGTCATTGGTGCGCATCGCCACCGGCCGCGATGCGGCGGACACCGCGTGGCTGGACAACCACAAGGGCCAGATCACGGTCAACAACATGGAGGTGTTCGCGACCGTCGACGGGGACCTGCCCAGGGATTCGCTCGATCAGCTCGTCTCGATCAGGTGACCGGCGGCAGCCCCGCCTTGAGGTTCTTCTTGGCCGCGCGCCGCAGCTGGAAGATGCGCACCGCGCCCACGGCGAACGTCAGCAGACCGCCGGCGACGGCGGCGAACAGGATGCTCACCCCGAGCGGCAGCGTCCACTCCCAGGCCAGAAACTGCAGCGGGGTTGACTCGGTGTTCTGCGCGATGAAGATCAGCAGCACGATCAGGACGAGGAACCCGAACGCCAGCGAGCCCCACATCGCGGCAGCCTTGGTGAACTTCACCGCCGACTGCGGAGGCGGCACCGATCCCGACTGTGTAGGCGGCGGCGCATCGAAGGCCGACGGGTCGGACGATGCGAAAGGATCGCTGGTCATGGGTCCATCTTTGCCCTTTCGCTCTTTGAATGAAACCACTTCGCAGGTGTCGTAAGGTCTGCGAAACCACTTCTCGCAGGCGCAGCGAGATGGAAAGGACGTCCGGATGAACCGCACCCGACGCACCAAACCCGTATTCGTTCCGGTTGTCATGGCCCTGATCGCCGTCCTGCTCGCCGCGTGCGGTAGCTCCAATCCGCTCGGCGGCGGGGAGATCTCCGGCGATCTGAAGACGATCAAGGTCGGCTCGGCGGACTTCACCGAATCGAAGATCATCGCCGAGATCTACGCGCAGGCGCTGGAGGCCAACGGCTTCACCGTCGGCCGTCAGTTCGGCATCGGCAGCCGGGAGACCTACATACCGGCCGTGCAGGATCATTCGATCGATCTGATCCCCGAGTACACCGGGAACCTGCTGCAGTACTTCGATCCCGAGAGTCCCGCGACCACACCGGATGAGGTGCTGCTCGCCTTGTTCAAGGCCCTTCCCGGAGACCTGTCGATCCTGTATCCGTCTCCGGCGGAGGACAAGGACACCCTCGCGGTCAGCGAGGAGACCGCGCGGCAGTGGAACCTGACGTCGATCGCCGATCTCGCCGCCCGCTCGCCCGAGGTGAAAGTCGGTGGGCCGTCGGAGTTCCAGACCCGCCAGACCGGGCTGGTCGGACTCAAAGCCAAGTACGGGCTGGACATCGCGCCGGCGAACTTCATCGCGATCAGCGACGGTGGCGGCCCCGCCACCGTCGCTGCACTGACGGACGGAACCGTCACGGCCGCCAACATCTTCAGCACGTCCCCGGCGATCGAGCAGAGCAACCTGGTGGTGCTGGAGGATCCGGAGAACGTGTTCCTTGCCGCCAACGTGGTCCCACTGGTCGCATCGCAGAAGATGTCGGACGAACTGAAGACGGTGCTCGATGCCGTCAGCGCGAAACTCACCACCGAGGCGCTGATCGAGCTGAACACCTCGGTGGAGGGCAACCGCGGTGTCGATCCCGACGAGGCCGCACAGAAATGGGTGGCCGACAACGGCTTCGACCAACCGATCGGGAAGTAGGGGGCAACCCGGTGATCGAATTCCAGAACATCACCAAGAAGTATCCGGACGGCACCGTCGCGGTCGACGATCTGACGCTCGAGGTCCCCGAAGGCACCCTGACGGTGTTCGTGGGACCGTCGGGCTGCGGTAAGACGACGTCGATGCGGATGATCAACCGGATGATCGAGCCGACGTCGGGCACGCTCACCGTCGACGGTAAGGACGTCACCACCGTCGACGCGGTGAAGCTGCGACTCGGTATCGGGTACGTGATCCAGAGTGCGGGGTTGATGCCCCACCTGCGGGTCGTCGACAACGTCGCCACCGTCCCGGTGCTGCGCGGTGAATCACGGCGCAGCGCACGCAAAGCCGCGTTGGGTGTGCTGGAACGGGTCGGGCTCGATCCGCGGCTGGCCGACCGCTATCCGGCGCAGCTCTCGGGCGGTCAGCAGCAGCGCGTCGGGGTGGCCCGCGCGCTGGCCGCCGATCCGCCGATCCTGCTGATGGACGAGCCGTTCAGCGCTGTCGACCCTGTGGTTCGCGAGGATCTGCAGACCGAGATCCTGCGCCTGCAAAGCGAATTGCGCAAGACGATCGTGTTCGTCACCCACGACATCGACGAGGCGGTCAAGCTCGGCGAGAAGGTCGCGGTGTTCGGCCGCGGCGGGGTGTTGCAGCAGTACGACGCCCCGGCCCGGCTGCTGTCCAACCCCGCCAACGACGCGGTCGCGGGATTCGTCGGCGCCGACCGGGGCTACCGGGGACTGCAGTTCTTCCACGCCAGCGGCCTTCCGCTGCACGAGGTCCGCCATGTCGCGGAAGTCGAGATCGACACGCTGACACTGGGTCCCGGCGACTGGGTGCTGGTGACCAAACCTGACGGCAGCCCGTACGCATGGATCGACGCCGAGGGTGTGGGACTGCACCGCAACGGAAGTTCGTTGTACGACAGCACGATCGCCGGCGGATCGCTGTTCCGGCCGGACGGGACGCTGCGCCAGGCGCTGGACGCGGCGCTGTCGTCTCCGGCCGGGGTCGGTGTCGCGGTGGACGGTGACGGTCAGGTGGTCGGCGGGGTCAAGGCCGACGACGTGCTGGCCGCGCTGGAGACGCAGCGCAGCGCGAGGCACGGGGAGTAGCGATGCGCTACCTGTTCACCCACCTCGACACCCTGTGGGACCTGACGGTGATCCATCTGCGGCTGTCGCTGGTCCCGATCGTGCTCGGGCTGCTGATCGCGGTGCCGCTCGGCGCACTGGTCCAGCGCACCACGGTGTTGCGCCGCCTGACCACCGTCACCGCGAGCATCATCTTCACCATCCCGTCGCTGGCGCTGTTCGTGGTGCTGCCGTTGATCATCCCGACCCGGATCCTCGACGAGGCCAACGTGATCGTCGCGCTGACGCTGTACACCGTCGCACTGCTGGTGCGGGCGGTGCCCGAGGCGCTGGACGCGGTGTCACCCGCGGTGCTCGACGCGGCCACCGCCGTCGGCTACAAACCGCTCACCCGGATGCTGAAGATCGAACTGCCGCTTGCCCTCCCGGTGCTCATCGCGAGCCTGAGGGTGGTCGCGGTGACCAACATCTCGATGGTCGCGGTCGGCTCGGTGATCGGCATCGGCGGGCTCGGCACCTGGTTCACCGAGGGCTACCAGGCCAACAAGAGTGACCAGATCATCGCCGGCATCGTCGCGATCTTCGTGCTGGCGATCGTGATCGACACGTTGATCATGCTGCTGGGCAGGGTCCTGACGCCCTGGACAAGGGCCGAGCCCCGGGCGACCCGGAAGCAGAAGGCGGGGGCGGCCGCATGAACTTCCTGCAGGAGGCGCTGTGCTTCATCTTCACCGCGGCCAACTGGGGCGGGCCTGCCGGGCTGACCGCACGCATCCTCGAACACCTTCAGTACACCGCGATCGCGGTGTTCTTCTCGGCGCTGATCGCGGTGCCGCTGGGCATGGTGATCGGGCACACGGGCCGCGGCACCTTCCTGGTCGTCACCGGGGTGAACGCGCTGCGGGCCCTGCCGACCCTGGGTGTGCTGCTGCTCGGGGTGCTGTTGTGGGGGCTGGGACTGGTCCCGCCCACGGTCGCACTGATGCTGTTGGGTATCCCGCCGCTGCTGGCCGGCACCTATTCGGGCATCGCGAACGTGGACCGCACGGTGGTCGACGCGGCCAGGTCGATGGGTATGACCGAGACCCGGATCCTGCTGCGGGTGGAAACCCCGAACGCGATGCCGCTGATCCTGGGCGGGCTGCGGACCGCCACCCTACAGATCGTCGCGACCGCGACCGTCGCCGCGTACGCGAGCCTGGGCGGGCTGGGCCGGTATCTGATCGACGGCATCAAGGTGCGCGAGTTCTACCTGGCGCTCGTCGGCGCGTTGATGGTCACCGCGCTGGCCCTGATCCTCGACGCGCTGCTCGCGTTCGCGGTCTGGGCGTCGGTGCCCGGCACCGGCCGACTGAGCCGCAGACGGACGCTGCCGCAGCCGTTCCTCGACGACGAGGTGGCACTGGAAACGGCTTCGCCGGGCCGTACGCGGTCCGCTCACGGCCGCGCCGGACCGTCGCCTACGGTAGAGGCATGAGTGAAGCCGATCGCTCGGAGGCGAGCACCTGGCCCGCGGTGCTGACATGGCGTGCGCATGACGAACCCCGCATGGAGTCGGTCCGGGTGCAGATGTCCGGCAAACGCATCAAGGCCTACGGCCGCGTCGTGGCGGCCGCCACATCGGCGCATCCGGCGTTCAGCGCGTCCTACGACCTCGTCACCGACGAGCTCGGCGGGACCAAACGGCTGTCGCTGACCGTCACGCTTGCCGAGCGGGAGCGTCAGCTCTCGATCGCGCGTGACGAGGAGAACATGTGGCTGGTCCAGGAGCATTCCGGGCAGACCAGCCGGTCGGCCTTCGACGGTGCGCTCGACGTCGACATGGTGTTCAGCCCGTTCTTCAACGCGCTGCCGATCCGCAGGCTCGGGGTGTTGCCGGGCAGCGGAGAGTCTGCCGTCGTCCCGGTGGTCTATGTGCGGGTGCCCGACCTGTCGGTGGTGGTCGAGACGATCAGCTACGACGCGACCGATACCGGCATCAAGCTGAAGTCGCCGGTCGCCGACACCACGATCACCGTCGACGACGACGGTTTCATCCTCGACTATCCAGGGTTGGCAGAGCGGCTCTGATCACCCCGCCGGCGCGCCCGGCGGCGGCGAGTTCGTCGCGCCAGCCGTCGGATCCGATCACCACCGTCACGATCTGCGGACGGGTGAACGTGTCGTAGCGGATTCGCGCCGCGTGCCCGATCTCGACAAGATCGGCCACCGACTGGTGGTCGGCGAGATGGTTGCGGGCGTCGATCAGCAGCCGCAGCGTCTGATCGAGCACCGGCAGCAGCTGGTCGGCGTTCGCCTCGCACATCGCCCGCACCAGGTCGGGTGCGGTGCCCGCGACCCGGGTGCCGTCCCGGAACGATCCGGCGGCCAACGCGTACGCCAGCGGTACCTCGCCGGCGGTGGCGGCGAGCGCCTCGGCGAGCAGGTGCGGCAGATGCGAGATGGTCGCGGCCGCGATGTCGTGCTCATCGGAGCGGGCCGGCACGACGAACGCGCGGCAGTCCAGCGCCAGGTGCATCACGGTCGCCCAGATACCGGGGTCGACATGGTCGTCGACGCTGAGCACCCACGGTGTGTCGGCGAACAGGTCGGTGTCGCCGGCGGCCCAGCCCGAGTATGCGGTTCCGGTCATCGGGTGGCCGCCGACGAACCGGTCGAGCAGCCCGGCCTCGTCGACCTCCCGCAGCACGGCACCCTTGACGCTGGTCACGTCGGTCAGCGCACAGTTCGGGGCGGTCTCGCGGACATGGCGCAGCATCAGCGGCAGCGCGGGCATCGGTACGGCGAGCACGATGAGCGCGTCGACGGCTGCCGCGCGCGACAGTGCCTCGCCGAGATCGGAGGTGGCGTCGAATCCGTCGCGGCGGGCGGCGTCGACGCCGTCGACCGAACGGTTGTAGCCGAAGACCTCCCGACCGGCCGCCTTGGCCGCCCGCATCAGTGACCCGCCGATCAGGCCGAGGCCGATCACGCACACCGGTGTCTTCGTCACCCGCCCAGGGTACGGACCCGCTGGTCAAGGTACTTGCTGGGGACTACGGTTAGCTCCCATGGGAGCGCAGAGTGCACAGAAGCAGGAGCGGGCGACCGACGTCCCGGACGGCTTCGGCGTGGCGGTCGTCCGGGAGGACGGCAAGTGGCGATGCACAGCGATGCGAAAGGACGCACTGACCAGCCTGACCGCCGCCGAGACAGAGTTGCGTGAATTACGCAGTGCCGGGGCCGTTTTCGGCATCCTCGACGTCGACGACGAGTTCTTCGTGATCGTGCGGCCCGCACCGTCGGGGACGCGGCTGCTGCTCTCGGACGCCACCGCGGCGCTGGACTACGACCTCGCGGCGGAGGTGCTGGAGAAGCTCGACGCCGACATCGACGACGACGAGCTCGAGCGGTGCGACCCGTTCGAGGAAGGCGACCTGGGCGTGCTCGCCGACATCGGTCTGCCCGAGGCGGTGCTCGGGGTGATCCTCGACGAGAGCGACGACCTGTACGCCGACGAGCAGGTGGACCGGATCGCACGGGAGATGGGCTTCGCCGACGAGCTGTCGGCGGTCCTCAAGCGTCTTGGCCGGTGATCGGCGCGACGAGGCGCTGATCCGGTCGGCTCTGGATGCCGCGACCGCGGCCGGGCCGCGCGACGTCCCGATCGGTGCGGTGGTGATCGGCGCGGACGGCACGGAGTTGGCGCGCGCGGCCAACGCCCGCGAGGCGCTCGGCGACCCGACCGCGCACGCCGAGATCCTGGCGTTGCGGGCCGCAGCACTGGTCAACGGCGACGGCTGGCGGCTGGAGGGCGCGACGCTGGCGGTGACGGTCGAGCCGTGCACGATGTGCGCCGGCGCGCTGGTGATGGCCAGGGTGGCGCGGGTGGTGTTCGGGGCGTGGGAACCGAAGACCGGCGCGGTCGGCTCGCTGTGGGACGTGGTGCGCGACAGGCGCCTGACGCACCGCCCGCAGGTGCGCGGGGGAGTGTTGGAGGCCGAGTGCGCCGCCCCGCTGGAGGAGTTCTTCGCCCGCCAGCGCTGACGCCCGTCCCCGTCCCCTTCCCCGCGAGCGTGCGTGTCGGCGGGCGACACGCCGGTCAAAGAGCGCATTCGGCGCACGCTCGCCGGAAACCGGGCGACGTTTTGGTCCACACCGGCTCGGTCGGTAAGCTGCCACACGGTGGCGTGTCCGAGCGGCCTAAGGAGCACGCCTCGAAAGCGTGTGACGGGTAACCCCCGTCCGAGGGTTCAAATCCCTCCGCCACCGCCATACAGAACGCCCCGACCCATCCGGTCGGGGCGCTCTGCTATTCGGCCCCGACGAGCGCCGGCACCGCCCCGCAGGACGGTCGCGCGAGCGTGAAATAGCCTGCGGGAGCACAGGTCCGCGACGTCGACGACACGCCGACAGCGCCGACCACGTTGAGCAGCAGCACCACCGCGAAGCCGTCGTGGTCGCCGGTCGTGATCGTCGCGGTGGTGTACGCGTTACCCAGCGGCACCATCCCGGCGAGCGTCGCCCGTCCGCCGGCGGCCATCTTGGCCGCCAGCGCATCCCTGGCGTCGTTCGCCGACACGAACCCGTGCCTGGGCAACCCGTTGTGGACGACCCACTCCTCGGTGCTGAACGCGCCGCTCCACACGTAGCCGGCCTCGGTGCGTAGCGGCGCCGGTCCGAAGATCCGGCCGTGGTTGTTGGTCCTCAGGAAGGAGTTGTCGGAGTAGCCGACCAAGAGTCCGCGCGGTTGTTGGCGGTAGAGCCGGCCATCCAGCAGTCCGCGGAACCCGGTGCTGTGGATCATCCGCGGCGGAAAACCGGCCCGTCGCATGGCCGAGTTGAGCCGCCACGTCGCTTCCCACGCGCTCTTGGACACCGAGTCGACGATCACCACGTTGACCGGCTCCAGCACCGTCTTGTCATCGACCGGCACCCCGCCGTAAGCGGCGATGTCACCGCGGGGATCGAGCATCCACTTGCCGATGTCGCCGTACTCCGTGGTCGCCTGATCGTCCGGCGCCGGGGCGGTCGGCTGCTCGGTCTCGGTGGCCGGCTCAGCCTGCGGCGCAACCTCGATCTCGGCGTCCCGCGCGCCCTCGATCTCGGCCGACGCGGTCGCGCGCGCCTGCTCGGAACCCGCGCGGCGCGGACCTGTGCCGGACGGGACCGACGCGGGGCCGTCCGCGTCCCCGCCGGACCGTGAGGTCGTCGGGGTAGATCGCTCGGGCGCCCGCGGTCCGTTGGGCTTGGCCGACACAGCCGAGGCGGTCTTGCTGGAATCGTTGCTGGTTTGCTCGTCAGCATTGGCGACGGCCGGTGCCACGGCCACCGTCGCACCGACCCCGAAGGCGATGGCGAGAAGTCTCAGCCGGCCGATATGGACGGGCGATCGCCGGGCCGAAGAGGACCGCTGGCCGTATCCGTCGACGTCAAGCGTCGATCTCTGCGTGTATGTACTCATGGCCGCGCCCCCGTGTGCCCCCAGTTTCCGGACATGGGTGCGAATCCGCGACGTCCGGGCTCACGCAGACTAACCCGCGCGGAGGGGTTGTGGCGAAAATCTCGAAGTTTGCCAGAACTTGCTTGAGCGTCAATTTCTGGCAACCGAAATGCAGAGAGCCTGCCACCCGAAGGTGGCAGGCTCTCTGCGTGCGCGGTCTAGTTCTTGAACGCGTCCTTGATCTTCTCGCCGGCGTCCTTGAGGCTGGACTTCGCCTGGTCGAACTTGCCCTCGTTCTCGGTGCTCTTGTCACCGGTCAGCTTGCCGAGGCCTTCCTTGGCCTTGCCGCCGAGGTTGTCGATCTTGTTGCTGGCCTTGTCTTCGGCGCCCATGTGCGTTCCTCCGCATCAGTGTCGAACCGGCCCGTCGTCGAACCGTGCGGATGGAATACCTGTCCGGCGCGAAATCGAAACCTCAGACGCCGGCGGGTACGTCAGCCGGGGCGGGCTCCACCGTCACCTTGATCGCCTCGCCGTTCTTGACGATCTCGAACGCGCTGAGCACGTCGTCGAGGGGGATGTGCCGGGTGATCAGGTCCTTGACCGGGACCTGTCCGGTCGAGATGTACTCCAGTGCGCGCTTGTTGTGCTCGGGCGCGGAACCGTTCGCGCCGTGGATGTGCAGCTGCCGGTAGTGCACGAGGTTCGAATCGCACGTGATGGTCGGGTCGGTCTTGGGCAGGCCGCCGAAGAACGAGATCCGGCCGTTGCGCGCCGCCATCGAAATCGCCTGCTCCTGAGCGACGTTCGCCGCCGTTGCGGTGATCACGATGTCCGCTCCGCGGCCACCGGTGAGCTCCATGACCTTCTCGACGACGTCCACCTCGGCGGCGTTGATCACGCCGTCGGGCTGCACCGCGTCGGCCGACATCTTCAGCCGGGCGTCGTTGACGTCGACGAGATAGATGGGTCCGCACTTGTGCACGCCACGCGCGATGCGGATGTGCATGCAGCCGATCGGGCCGGCGCCGAACACCACGACGGTGTCGCCCTCTTCGATGCCGAGCAGTTCCTGAGCGTTGATCGCGCATGCGAACGGTTCGGCGGCCGACGCCTCGTCGAACCCGACATTGTCCGGAATCCGGTTCAGCCCATCGACTTTGAGCACCTGCCGGGGCACGATCATGTACTCGGCGAAACCGCCGTCGTACTGGTATCCCATCGAGGTCTGGTTCTGGCACACCGCCATCCAGCCCTTGCGGCACTCGTGACATTCTCCGCACGGCACCGCCGCGATCACCTGCACGCGATCGCCCACCTGCCAATCGGACGCATAGACCGAATTCACGTCGGCGCCGACCTCGACGATCTCGCCGGCGATCTCGTGCCCGATCGTGCGCGGCGGGGTCAGGTTTTGGTGACCGTTGTGGAAGATCTTCACGTCGGTGCCACACGTCGAGCAGTTGCGCACCCGCAGCTTGATCTCGTCGGGCGCGCAATCGGGCTCCGGCACGTCTTCCAGTCGGACGTCCTCGGGGGCGTAGAAGCGCAGGGCCTTCATCGTGAGTCCTCTCGGCAGGTGCCATCCAGATGTGTGCTCTTCAACACTCTAACCCGCATTCGGGCACAAAACCACCGCCACTTGTGACCGATTTTGACCGAATGCTTGCATTGATGCCCGTTTGTGCGGTCTACTGGGCTTCAGGTGTGGTGTGACCGGTATCACCCGGCCGCGGACGAAATCGGAGGCTGAGATGTCGCAAACAGTGGTCCAGGAACCGCCCGAGCGGACCGGGGTGCGGGTACGGGTGCAGAAGCTGGGCACCGCGCTGTCCAACATGGTCATGCCCAATATCGCCGCATTCATCGCGTGGGGCCTGATCACCGCACTGTTCATCGAGCAGGGCTGGTTGCAGGGAATCTTCGCCGGGCTCCGGGACCCCGACGGCTGGGTCGCCAAGATCGGCGGCTGGGGAGCCTACGACGGCGCCGGGATCGTCGGCCCGATGATCACCTACCTGCTGCCGATCCTGATCGGATACACCGGCGGGCGGATGATCCACGGCAACCGCGGTGCGGTGGTCGGCGCGATCGCCACCGTCGGCGTCGTCACCGGCGCCGACGTCCCGATGTTCCTCGGCGCGATGATCATGGGTCCGCTGGGCGGCTGGTGCATGAAGAAGCTCGACGCGCTGTGGGAAGGCAAGATCCGTCCCGGCTTCGAGATGCTCGTCGACAACTTCTCCGCCGGCATCCTCGGCATGATCCTGGCCGTCTTTGGGTTCTTCGGCATCGGGCCGATCGTCTCGGCGTTCACCCGCGCCGCGGGCAACGCGGTGGACTTCCTCGTCGAGAACGACCTGCTGCCGCTGACCTCGATCCTGATCGAGCCGGCCAAGGTGCTGTTCCTGAACAACGCCATCAACCACGGCGTGCTGACCCCGCTGGGCACCACCCAGGCGCTCGAGACCGGCAAGTCGATCCTGTTCCTGCTGGAGACCAACCCGGGACCCGGTCTCGGAATCCTGTTGGCGTTCACGGTGTTCGGCAAGGGAGTCGCGCGGGCATCGGCGCCCGGAGCCGCGGTGATCCAGTTCTTCGGCGGCATCCACGAGATCTACTTCCCGTACGTGCTGATGAAGCCCAAGCTGATCGCCGCGGTCATCCTCGGCGGCATGACGGGCGTGTTCATCAATGTGCTGTTCGGCTCCGGTCTGCGCGCCCCGGCCGCGCCGGGCTCGATCATCGCGATCTACGCCCAGACCGCCAGCGGCAGTTTCCTCGGGGTGACGTTGTCGGTCCTCGGCGCGACCACGGTGTCCTTCGTCGTCGCGGCGTTCCTGCTCAAGACCGACCGCACCGACGACGAGCAGGACCTCGCCGGTGCCACCGCGTCGATGGAGGCGATGAAGGGCAAGAAGTCCAGCGTCTCGTCGGCTCTGGTGGGCGCGGGAGCCGGCCACAGTGGGCCGATCAGGAACATCGTGTTCGCCTGCGACGCCGGCATGGGGTCCTCGGCGATGGGAGCGTCGGTGCTGCGCAGGAAGATTCAGCAGGCCGGCTTCGGCGACGTCAAGGTGACCAACTCGGCCATCTCGAACCTGACCGACAGCTACGACCTGGTGGTGTCGCACCGGGATCTGACGGCGCGGGCGTCGCAGAAGACGGGTTCGGCGATCCACGTGTCGGTCGACGATTTCATGAGCAGCCCCCGCTACGACGAGATCGTCGAACAGCTCAAGCAGGCCAACGGAGCAGGCGCGCAGACCGCGCCGGAGGCCGCACCGCAGGCCGAGCCGGAGGACGAACCCGCCGCCGACGTCGACGTGTTGCCGCTGTCGTCCATCGTGCTCGCCGGTTCGGCGTCCTCGGCGGCCGACGCGATCGACGAGGCGGGCCGTCTGCTGGTCGACGCGGGCGCGGTGGACCCGGCCTACGTCGCTGCGATGCACGACCGGGAGAACTCGATCTCGACCTATATGGGCAACGGGCTCGCGATCCCGCACGGCACCAACGAGGCCAAGGACGCGATCCGGCGCACCGGCTTGTCGTTCGTGCGCTATCCCGAGCCGATCGACTGGAACGGCAAGCCCGCCGAGTTCGTCGTCGGGATCGCGGGTGCGGGGAAGGACCACATGGCGCTGCTGACCAAGATCGCCCAGATCTTCCTCAACGCCGACGAGGTGGCCCGGCTGCGGCAGGCGACCACAGCTGAGGAAGTCAGGTCGATCTTGATGGGTGCGCAAAAGTAGCCTGTGTTGGTGGATTCCGACACCCGGCAGAGCAGGATCGTCGAATTCGCCCGCACCCGCGGGCGGGTGGAGGTCGCCGCGCTCGCGACGGAGCTCGACGTCGCGAGCGAGACGATCCGGCGTGACCTGAAGGTGCTGGCCGGCCGCCGCCTGCTCAAGCGGGTGCACGGCGGTGCGGTGCCGCTGGAGACCGCGGCGTTCGAGTCCGGCGTCGAGTACCGCAGCCGGGTCGACCTGGCGCAGAAACACCGGATCGCGAGTGCGGCAGCCGAATTGCTGCACGGGGCCGAGACGGTGTACCTCGACGAGGGCTTCACGCCGCGGCTGATCGCCGAACGCCTGGCCGACGAGGAGTTGACGGTGGTGACGTCGTCGCTGCTGGCGGCCGAGGCGCTGGCCCACAGTCGCACGGTGACCGTGCTGCTGCTCGGCGGGCGGATGCGCGGGCGCACGCTGGCCACCGTCGACCACTGGGCCACCGACATGCTGCGCAGCCTGGTGATCGACGTCGCTTTCCTTGGTACCAACGGGATCTCACTCGAACACGGGCTGACGACCCCCGACCCCGCGGTGGCGGCCGTCAAGAGCACGGCGGTGACGGTGGCGCGCCGGGCCGTGATGGTCGCCGCCCACTCGAAGTTCGGAGAGAGCAGCTTCTGCCGCTTCGCCGACGTGTCCGATTTCGAGGCGATCGTCACCGGCACCGAACTCGGCGCCGCCGAAGCGCTGCGCTACGAAGCCCAAGGGCCCGCCGTCGTGCGCGTTTAGTCGTGCGCGTCTAGTCGCCCGACGGCGCCGCGCCCAGGACCCCGCGGATCTGGTCGGCCATCGCCCGGCCGAGCTCGGCGTTGTTCTGCTCGGTGAAGTGGATCCCGTCGACACCGTCGGTCGAGATCACCGAGCCCGCGTCGAAGAACGGCACTTTCACGAACGACGCCATCGCGGAGTACACCTCGGCCAGCTTGGCGCTCTTGTCCTGGCTGCCGTCGAAGATCAACTGGAACCACGGGTGCGGTGTCGCCGCGACCGGCGGCGGCGAGACCACCAGCACCTGCGGGGCCGGGTAGGAGGTCCCGACGCCGCCGCCGCTGGTGAGTACCTGCGTCACCAGCACCGACATCCCCAAGGCGATCTCCAGCGGGGTGCGGCCGAAATACGCCTTGGTGTCGTTGGTGCCGAGCATCAGAACCACGAGGTCCAGCGGCAGGTGGCCGGCCAGGCAGGACGGCAGGTACGCCGAACCGTTGAGCCGCGGGTCGGTCGGATCGTCGAGGTTGGTGGTCCGCGCCGAGAGTCCTTCTTCGATGACCTCGTAGTCGGGCCCCAGTTCGGACGCCAGCACGCCCGTCCAGCGGACGTCCGGAGCGTAGCGTTCGGTCGGCATCCCGTCGGCCACCGGCACCCAACCCCAGGTCAGCGAATCACCAAAGCAGAGAATCCTTTTCGTGGACATGAGGTCACGCTAGTCCTCGATGATGGCGTCCGCCTCGTCATCGCCCGGAACGGCTTGGTGCTCGTCGTCGTCGACCACGGTGAAGAACGAGTCCCCGTCTTCGGGGGTGCCGTCGATCTGACCGCCCGTGTGACGGGTGGGCCGTTCATCGGGCGGGCTGCCCGCCGGCGCCATGTCGGGGACCTCGGCGGCGAGTTGCTCGTCGAGCGTCTCGTGCACTTCGGGCTCGATCCACTTGTCGGGCGGATCGACGACGATGTCGCCGTCGTCGTTGCGCACCTCGTCGGAGTCGAGTGATTCACTCGGGCTCAGCGTGTCGTCAGGTCCGCCTTCGTCGTAATCTCCGTCCATGCCCGTGAGTGTGCCCGCTCGGCGGGCCGGTCAATCGAGCCGGGCACGTGTGTCCTCGAACACTGCCATGATGCCGCCCCACGTCTGCCGGACGATGTCCGCGACGGGTGCCAGCCCGGTGATGCGCGACGACACCTGGCCGGTGTTCGCGACGCTGGCGTCCAGATCGCCGCCGAAGTACAGGTCGGTGATGCGGCCCAGCAGTTGCGCGGCCGGATCGTGTTCGCCGATCCGCGCGGCCAGGCCGGTGCGCAGCACCCGCATCGTCGGGTTGCCGGGCACGTCGAGCAGGATCGTCCCGGCGTCGTCGGCGGCGACGATCGCGTCCTTGAAGTTCGCGTGCACAAGGGCCTCGGCGCTGGCCAGCATCCGGGTGCCCATCTGGATGCCCTCGGCGCCGAGCACGACCGCCGCGGCGGCAGAGCGGGCATCGCAGATGCCGCCCGCGCAGATCAGCGGCGGGTCGACACGTTCGGCGACCAGCGGCAGCAGCACCATCGTCGACGCACCCAGCGCGGATTTGAAGCCGCCGCCCTCGACACCCTCGACGACGAGTGCGTCGACGCCGGCGTCGGCCGCCTTCAACGCACCCTTGAGCGAGCCGACCACATGCACCACCGTCATCCCGGCGTCGTGCAGCCGCTCGGTGAACAGCGCCGGATCCCCGGCGGAGGTGAACACGTGCCGCACCCCGGCTGAGGCGAGGACGTCGACGATGGACGGATCCCGCTTCCAGCCCTGGATCATCAGGTTCGCCGCGACCGGGCGATCGGTGAGGTCCCGCACCCGCAGCAGGTCGGCGCGTCCCTCCTCGGTCAGCGTCTCGATCATCCCGAGCCCGCCACCCTCGGACACCGCCGCGGCGAGTTCGGCGCGGGCGATGTAGGTCATCGGCGCCTGCACCACGGGGAACTCGACACCCAGCAGGTCCTGAACACGATTGGTCACGGGCGTAACCGTAATACTGCTACCGTCCGGCTGTGTATCGGGTGATTCAGTGGGGCACAGGCGCTGTCGGCTCGGAGATGATGACCGCGATCCTCGACGGTCGCCCCGAGCTGAAGCTCGTCGGTGCGAAGGTCTACTCCGATGCCAAAGACGGTGCGGACCTGGGGGAGCTGCTCGGCCGGGCGCCGATCGGGGTGCGGGCCACCACCGACGTCGAGGAGATCCTCGCGGCCGATGCCGACTGCGTGCTCTACACGCCACGCACCGCGTGCCTCGACGACGTCTGCGCGGTGCTCGCGAGCGGCAAGAACGTCGCCACCACCGCGTTTCTGTTCCATCCCCGCCGGATGAACCCGGCCGACCGCGAGCGGGTGCTTGAGGCGTGCGAGACGGGCGGCAGCTCGGTGCACGGCAGCGGGCTGAACCCCGGAAACCTGTCCGGCGTGCTGCCGCTGGCGCTGTCGGGGATGAGCCGGCGCATCGACAAGGTCACGCTGCAGGAGCGCGCCGACTGGTCGGTGTACGAGAGCACCGGGATCACGTTCGACAACATGGCTTTCGGCGCGCCGGTGGAGTCGATCAGCCCGACCGCGACGGACTTCCTGGCGTTCAACAGCTCGATCTTCACCGAGCAGGTGTGGTTTCTCGGCGACGCGCTGGGCGCCGACCTCGACGAGGTCACCGCGGCCGTCGAAGCCGTTGCCGCCCAACACGATCACCAGATCTTCGACCATCTGCTGGCGGCCGGCACGACCGCCGGTCAGCACTGGCGCTGGACCGGGCTGCGCGACGGTGAGCCGCTCGTCGAAATCGAGACGCTCTGGACGGTCGGCAACGAGTATCCGGGGCACTGGCCCAAACCCCGGCACGGCTGGACGCTGACGATCGAGGGTGATCCGTCGATGCAGACCCACTTCTTCTCGATGGCCAGCTTCACCCGCGCGGCGACGATGGAGGAACACGTGCGGTCGGCGAACGTCGCGACCGCGATGCAGGTGCTCAACGCCGTGGCGGCGGTGTGCGAAGCCGCGCCGGGGTTCGCGACGTCGGCGACGCTGCCGCTGATCTACAACCCCGGCGCGTTCTCCCGGTAGTACGGCAGCCCTAGAACGTCAGCCGTAGAACATCGTCCAGTAGTCGGCCGACCATGCGCCGTCCTTGCAGACGAGCGGGACGCCGTCGGGGCTCTGGGCCACACCGGTGGAGTCGCACGCCGAACGCAGGGTGCGCACCCCGATCAGCGGCGGCGATGAGATCCAGGTGCTCTTCGAGTTGCAGGCCAGCGTGTTGCCCGAACCGTCGAATCCGTAGTTGTAGCGGGTGTTCTGCTTGCAGAACTCACCGAGCTGCGCGTCGGTGCTGACGTACGGCACGCAGCCCGCGCCGTCGCAGACGTTCGGGATCGCCGACGCAGTGCCCGCGCCGACCATCGGCGCGGCAACGAGACCACCGGCGATCGCCGCCGCTGCCATCAACTTCATGCGCCCACCCTAAATCCCGCGGCCGCGCCACGGGTGCGCTTGCCCGCATTGCCACCGCACCCCGGCGCGCAGCGTAGATTCATCACCCATGAAGTCGCTGGTGAAGGTGCTGCTTTCGAGCGCGATCCCGGTGGCGGCGCTGCTCGCCGCGCCGTCCGCGCACGCCGACACGGTCGCGTATCTGGTCAACGTCCACGTCCGGCCCGGCTACAACTTCCCGAACGCCGAGGCCGCGATCGGCTACGGAAACACCGTCTGCGAGCGGGTGGCGGCGCAGATGAGCTATGCCGAACTGGTCGACCAGGTGAAGGCCGACTTCCACACCACCGACTACTACCAGGCGGGATACCTGATCAATCAGGCCGTCAACGAGCTCTGCCCCGCGCAGATCTGGCAGCTGCGGCAGTCGGCCGCCGGCTATACGGGGGCCTGACCGGCTGGGTCCGACAGCTAAGGGCAGGTCACCTCGATCTCGAACGGCTTGGTCACCGGCGCCATCGGGTTGGCCATGTCGACACCGGTGGCGGTGCCGGAGATCTTGTAGGTCTTGTCGTCCTTATCGACTTTGGCCTCGCCCTGGCCGGAGCCGCTGGCGTAGCCGAGGGTGACGCCGTTGACGTTGCCGAGACCGACCGACACCACGGTCGGCTCGTCGCCGGTGGTCACGACGGCTCCGATGCCTGCGGTGGCGTCGCCGATCGCGATGTTGGTGTTGCCGCCCATGTCGGAGCAGACGACGGTGCCTTTCACCTCCTGGTCGGCGCCGTCGATGGTGACGGTGCTCTTGCCCTCGGCGGCTGCCGCCGACGAGGTCTCTCCGGTGGTCTCGGATTTGTCTGAGCCGCCGCAGCCCGACAGGCCGGCGATGAGGAGGGCTGCGCCGCTGACTGCGACGACGAGTTGACGGTTCATCACGGAGCTCCTTTGCATCGTGTGATTCGCCGAGGTCGGCGGACCATCGAGTGCAGTATTACCGCTGAAACCGCCTCAGCAGGCGATCTTGATCTGAAAGGTTCCTGTTGTTCGAAAGCTCGGGTTGTCGGTCTCGAAGCCGTCGGCGGTGCCCTGGATGTCGTAGGTGCGGTCGGTCATCGTCACGGTCGCCTCGCCGCCGAGACCCTGGTTGTAGCTGCCCGTGAACCCGCCCAGGTCGCGGATACCGACCTGCCGGACCACGAGTTCGTCCTCGCTGGCGATCGTCGCCGAGATGCCGGGAGCTTCGGGATCCTCGGGATCGCGCGTCGTCATCATCAGCAGCGTCCCGGCCGGGTCGCACTGCACGGTGTCGGTGAGCCCCAGGTCGGTGCCGTTGACGCTCACCTGCGCGCTGCCGGCGACCAGCGCGCCGGGCGGCGGGTCGTAGTCGGGCGGCGGAGACGAGCACCCGGCGAGGGCCAGCGCGGTGGCTGCGGCGGCCAGAGTCCAGCGTGTGTGCACAGGGCAGAATCTACGGCGTGCCCGCCCCCTTTTTCACCGTGAACAGTCAACTGCCCGGACAACTCGGCCGCACCGGAACGATCCGAACCCCGCACGGCGACATCCAGACTCCGGCGTTCATCGCGGTGGGCACCCAGGCCACGGTCAAGGCCGTGCTGCCGGAGACGATGA
Organism: Mycolicibacterium parafortuitum; assembly: GCF_010725485.1. Lineage (NCBI taxonomy): Bacteria > Bacillati > Actinomycetota > Actinomycetes > Mycobacteriales > Mycobacteriaceae > Mycobacterium > Mycolicibacterium parafortuitum. The sequence continues at coordinate 1,899,180 of NZ_AP022598.1, forward strand.
AAGAGATTGGCGCGCAAGCGGTGCTGGCCAACGCCTATCACCTCTATCTGCAGCCCGGCCCGGACATCGTCGACGCGGCGGGCGGTCTCGGGGCGTTCATGAACTGGGACGGGCCGACGTTCACCGACAGCGGTGGGTTCCAGGTGATGTCGCTCGGCGTCGGGTTCAAGAAGGTCCTCGCGATGGACACCAAACGGGTGCAGGCCGACGACATCATCGCCGAGGGTAAGCAGCGCCTGGCCCATGTCGACGACGACGGGGTCACGTTCCGCTCCCACCTGGACGGGTCCAGCCACCGGTTCACCCCGGAGGTGTCGATCGGCATCCAGCACCAACTCGGCGCCGACATCATCTTCGCGTTCGACGAGTTGACCACCCTGGTCAACACTCGCGCCTACCAGGAGCAGTCCGTGCAGCGCACCCACGAGTGGGCGGTCCGGTGCCTGGCCGAGCACCGCCGGCTGTCGGTGGAGCGCTCGCACAAACCGCCGCAGGCGCTGTTCGGGGTGGTGCAGGGCGCCCAGTACGAGGATCTGCGCCGGCGGGCCGCGCGCGGCCTGACCGAGATCGTCGATGCGGACGGCCGGGGCTTCGACGGGTACGGCATCGGCGGGGCGCTGGAAAAGCAGAACCTGGCCACCATCGTCGGGTGGGTGAGCAGCGAACTGCCCGAGGACAAGCCGCGCCACCTGCTCGGGATCAGCGAACCCGACGACCTGTTCGCGGCCGTCGCCGCGGGCGCCGACACGTTCGACTGCGTCTCGCCGTCGCGGGTGGCCCGCAACGCGGCGGTGTATTCGCCGGACGGCCGCTTCAACATCACCGGGTCGCGGTATCGCCGCGACTTCACCCCCATCGACGCCGAATGTGACTGCTACACCTGCGCCAACTACACCCGCGCCTATGTGCATCACCTGTTCAAGGCCAAGGAGATCCTGTCCAAGACGCTGTGCACGATCCACAACGAGCGCTTCATCATCCGGCTGGTCGATCAGATCCGCGAGTCCATCCCGGCGGGCCGGTTCGACGAGCTGCGGGAGTACGTGTTGGGGCGGTACTACGCGAAGAAGTTCTGACGACTGTGGGCCTTGTGTACGCGAACCGGCCGATCCGCGTACACAAGGCCCACAATGGTGACCAGGCACTCTTTAGACGTGTGCACAATAAGAACATGACGACCGCCGCCGACCCGCAGTCGCTGCTGTTGACGATGCTCGACCCCGCCGTCCGCGCGGATCCGTACCCGCTGTACGCGCAGATCCGTGGGCAGGGTCCGCTACAGCTGCCGTCCAACAACCTGACGGTGTTCTCCACCTACGCCGCGTGCGACGAGGTGCTGCGTCACCCGGACGCGGCGAGCGACCGGCTCAAGTCCACCATCGCCCAGCGGGCGATCGCCGAGGGGGCGGAACCCCGGCCGTTCGGCCCGCCGGGATTCCTGTTCCTCGACCCGCCCGACCACACCCGGCTGCGCCGGCTGGTCAGCAAGGCGTTCGTGCCGAAGGTGGTCAAGGCGCTCGAACCGGAGATCGTCGCGCTGGTCGACGGTCTGCTGCGCGACGCCGACGGGACGTTCGACGCGATCGCCGGGCTGGCGTATCCGCTTCCGGTCGCGGTGATCTGCCGGCTGCTCGGGGTCCCGCTCGAGGACGAACCCGAGTTCAGCGCAGCCTCGGCGCTGCTCGCGCAGTCGCTGGACCCGTTCGCGACGGTGACCGGTTCGGCCGGGGACGGTTTCGAGGAGCGGATGCGGGCCGGCCGGTGGCTGCGCGGCTACCTGCGCGACCTGATCGCCCGGCGCCGTCGCGAGCCGGGGGAGGACCTGATGTCCGGGTTGATCCATGTCGAGGAGTCCGGCGACCAGCTCACCGAGGACGAGATCGTCGCGACCTGCAACCTGCTGCTGGTCGCCGGGCACGAGACGACGGTGAACCTGATCGCGAACGCGATCCTGGCCCTGCTGCGCCACGACGGGCAGTGGGCGGCGCTGGCCGCCGACCCGGACCGCGCCGCGCCGGTGATCGAGGAGACGTTGCGCTACGACCCACCCGTGCAGTTGGTGGGCCGGATCGCCGCCGAGGACATGACCATCACGGGGGTCACGGTTCCCAAGGGCGACAACATGATGCTGCTGACCGCGGCCGCACATCGTGACCCCGGCACCGTGCAGCGGCCCGACGAGTTCGACCCGGACCGGGAGACGATCCGCCACCTCGGGTTCGGGAAGGGCCCGCACTTCTGCATCGGCGCACCGCTGGCCCTGCTGGAGGCCGCCGTCGCGCTGACCGCGCTGACGTCGCGCTTCCCGAAGGCCGAGCTGGCCGGTGAACCCGGCTACAAGCCCAACGTCACGCTGCGCGGGATGACGGAGCTTCCGGTCACCCTGGCGTAGCAGCTGCGGTCAGGACGGCGGCCCGCACCGTCGAGCGCAGCCAGCGGTGCCGGCGGTCGTTGTCGTAGGCCGGATGCCACACCATGCGGTAGGTCAGGCGCCGGATCTCCGCGGGGGCATCCAGGACGCGCACGCGGTGGTCGCCCGGCCAGGTCCGGGCGAGGCTCCCGGGAATCGTCGCGACGAGATCGGTCCCGGCCAGGATCGGCGGAACGGCAGAGTGATAGGGCACGGTGACCGCCGCCGACCGGCGATAGCCGCGGCCGTGCAGCGGCAGATCGACGTCGGGCTGCAGACCGTCCGTCACATCGATGACGAGGTGCCGGCACTCGCAATACTCGGCCAGGGTCAGCGCCGGACCGGTCGACGGGTGATCGGCGTCGACCACACAGACGAACTGTTCGGTCACCACGTCGGCCATCGACAGGTCGCTGGGTGCGTACACGCCGAAGAGACCGAGTTCGACGCTGCCCCGGTGCATCTGTTCGGCCATCGAGTCGTAGCGCCAGCTGTGGAAACGCACACTCGACGCCGGGGAGTCGCGCATCAGCGCGGCGCAGATCGCCGGGCCGTAGCTCTGTACGACGAAGTCGGTGCCGGCGAGATGTATCGGCATCGTCGATGTGGACGGGTCGAAATCGTCTGGGGCGACCAGCGCTTCGAGGGCCGGTAGCACGAGGTCGAGTTGTTCGCGCAGCACCTGCGCGCGGGCGGTCAGTCGGTAGCCGTCACGCTCGCGGATGAGCAGGGGGTCGCCGAGCAGTGCCCGAAGTCGTTGCAGCGCACGGCTCGTCGCCGGCTGGCTGAGACCGAGCCGGGCCGCCGCGCGTGAGATGTGGCGCTCCTCGAGGATTACGGCCAACGCTGGGACGAGGTTGAGGTCTGCGCGCAGAGTATGCATCACATGCATACTCGCTAGCATAGGAATGCATGAGCTTTATGGACGGCATTATGCGACCGTCGTGTTGTGGAGCGTGAGGACACCGCCACAACAGGAGGGACGACCACGATGAACATCAGCGGCAACACCATCTTCATCCCGGGATCCACGAGTGGAATCGGTCTGGCGCTGGCCCATGCGCTCGCCGACAAAGGCAACACCGTCATCGTCGGAGGCCGCCGTGCCGAGCTCCTCGACCAGATCGCCGCGCAGCGGCCGGAATTCGGCGCCGTGGTGATCGACACCAGCAATCCGGACAGCATCCGCCGGGCTGCCGACGAAGTCCTCGCGAAGTACCCCGAACTCGACACCGTTGTCGCCATGGCCGGGATCATGAAGATCGAGGACTGGCACCACCCCGGGGGATTTCTCGAATCGGCCGAGTCGGTGGTCACCACCAATGTGCTGGGCCCGATCCGGTTGATCGGGGCGTTCATCGAACATCTGCAGAGCCGTCCGTCGGCCACTGTCATCACGGTGTCCTCGGGACTGGCGTTCGCGCCGCTGAAGGCCACGCCGAGCTACAACGCGTCCAAAGCCGCGATCCACATGCTCACCGAATCGGTCCGCATGCAGCTCGCCGACACCGGTGTGCAGTTCATCGAACTCGAACCGCCCTCGGTGGCCACGGATCTGCTTCCCGGTCAGCGCGAGAGCAGCTTCGCGATGCCGCTCCCCGATTTCGTCGCTGAGGTCATGCAGATCCTGGAATCGCAACCGGAGGCCAAGGAGATCCAGGTGGAGCGGGTGAAGTTCCTACGCTATGCCGAGGCGCGCGGAGAATACGACAAGGTCGTGGCCACGGTCAATTCCGCTGACCCACACGGGAATTGAGGGCAGCACCGTGCACGGATCGATCATCCTCGTCACCGGTGCGTCCAGCGGATTCGGCCGGCTCTGCGCTCAGGCGCTGGCCGCGGCCGGTCACACTGTCTACGCATCGATGCGGGGCACCACCGGGCACAATGCCGCACAGGTCGATTCGATGGCAGAGTACGCCGCCTCGAATAGGGTCGACCTGCGCGCGCTCGAACTCGACGTGCAGTCGGGCGAGTCCGTCGCCACCGCAGTAGGCCGGATCGTCGACGAGCACGGTCACCTCGACGTGGTGCTGCACAACGCCGGCCACATGGTGTACGGCCCGTCGGAGGCGTTCACCGCCGAGCAGCTCGCCGAGCTCTACGACGTCAACGTCCTCGGCGCGCAGCGGGTGAACCGCGCGGTGCTGCCGCACCTGCGCAGGCAGCGGCAGGGCCTGGTGGTGTGGATGTCGAGCAGCAGTGCCGCCGGTGGCACACCGCCGTACCTGGGACCGTACTTCGCCGCCAAGGCGGCGATGGACGCGCTGGCCGTGACCTACGCCCGCGAACTCGCGTTGTGGGGGATCGAGACGTCGATCGTCGTGCCGGGGGCCTTCACCTCGGGGACCAACCACTTCGCCCACGCTGGTCGCCCCGGCGACGCCGAGGTGGCCGACGCCTACGAGAACGGGCCATACTCCGGTTTCACGACCCGGGTGCAGGAGGCGTTCGACGCGATCGTGCCTGCGGACGCCGATCCGGCCACCGTCGCGCAGGCGGTGGTGTCGGTGGTCGACGCCCCCTACGGCGCGCGCCCGTTCCGGGTGCACGTCGACCCGGCACAGGACGGCGCCGACGTCGGGTTCGCGGTCACCGACCGGCTGCGCGCGGAGATGCTGCACCGGACCGGACTGGCGGAGCTGCTGACCGTGTCCCGGCCGGACTAGCGGGTCAGCGCCTCGATGACCTCACGCGCGGCCCGCTCACCGGCCTCGACCGCGCCCTCCATGTAGGCGCTCCACTCGACCGCGGTGTCGGTGGAGGCCCAGTGGATGACGCCGATCGGCTCGGCCAGCGCGTCGCCGTAGGTGGTCCACACCAGCGGGCCACAGTTGGCGTTGTAGCAGCCGCGAGTCCACTGCCGGTCGGCCCACTCGCCGTCGATGTAGTGCAGCGGACGGGCGGCCTTTTCGCCGAAATGGCGGACCAGCTCCGCGGTCAGCGCGGCCCGGCGGTCGGACTCGGTCCAGCGGCCGTGCGTGCGGGCCTGTTCACCTTCGAGGAACAGCAGGATCACGCCGTGGTCGTCGCCCAGGATGCAGGTGTCGTTGGACATCCGGGCCGGGCCGATGTCGGAGATCAGCTGGCCGTTGAGTCCGTCGGCGCGCCAGAACGGTTCGTCGTAGACGAAGAACGCCTTCATCGCCGCCGCGTTCGGCATCCGCTGGGTGAGCTGGTCGCGATGGCCAGGCAGCGGAGGGTCGTACATGATGCGACCGGCCAGGGTCGGCGAGACCGCGACGATCACCCGGCGCCCGCGGGCGGTCAGCCCGCCGCGGCAGTGGACCGTGACGCTGTCGGCGGTGTGCTCGATGAACTGGACGGGGGAGTCGAGCACGATGTGCTCGGACACCAACGCCGCCAACCGTTTCGGGATCTCGGCGGTGCCGCCGACGAACCGGGTGGTCTGTGCGCCACCCTCGGACTCGGCGAACAGCTCGGAGGTGACCCCGCACGTCTGGATCGTGAACAGCAGGTGCAGGAACGACACCTCGACGGTCGGCACGGCCAGGATCCCGACGGTGCAGATCTCCAGCAGGGTGCGCGCCACCGGCGAGAGCCCCTGGGCGTCGTACCAGGCGCCGGCGGTGACCGCGTCCCACTCGGCCGCGTGCGGCGCGCTCCACGGGGTGGCCGGGGGTACCTCGGCGGCCAGTTCGTCGAGGCGGCGCAGCACCTTCTCCAGCTCGACGAGCTCGTCGGCGAAGCGTTCGTGAAACTCGTTGCCGCGCAACACCCCGGTCCCAGCGATCTCGTAGCTGGTCTCGCCGTCGTCGAACTGCGGGTAGGTCTCGACGCCGAGTTCGTCGGCGAGTGCGAACATCCGGTGGTGGGTGTCCCCGATCCACTGCGCGCCGAGCTCCAGCGGCAGTCCGGCGACCTCCTCGGTCAGCACCCGGCCACCCACGCGGGTGTCGGCCTCGAGGAGCAGCGGCGTCAACCCGGCCGCCAGCACCGTACGGGCCGCGATCAGCCCGGAGATACCCGCACCGACGATCAGGACGTCCGCTTCACGAGTTGCCATGACCGACACCCTCTCACGGGTCCGTTACAGCGGGTTGAGGATGCGCTGCAAGAACTGCCGCGTCCGCTCTTCTTTCGGGTCGCCGATGACCTCGGCCGGGGAGCCCTGCTCCAGGATCACGCCGCGGTCGGTGAACAGCACCTGCTCGGAAACCTGTCTCGCGAACTGGATCTCGTGGGTCACCACCACGAGCGTCCAGCCCTGTACGGCCAGGTCCCTGATCACGCCGAGTACCTCGCCGACGAGTTCGGGGTCCAGCGCCGAGGTCGGCTCGTCGAACAGCACCACCTTGGGCTTCAGCGCGAGCGCGCGGGCGATGCCGACGCGCTGCTGCTGGCCCCCCGAGAGCTCGAACGGGTACCGGTCCCGTTTGTCCTTCAGCCCGACCTGGTCGAGCAGTTCGACAGCCTCGGCTTCGGCCTCGGCGCGGGGCCGCTTCTGCGCGACGATCGGCCCCTCGGTCACGTTCTGCAGCACGGTCTTGTGCGGGAACAGGTTGTGCGACTGGAACACGAACCCGCTTTGCGTGCGGTAGCGCTTCAGCTGGTCCTTGGCGACCGGTTGGGAGAAGTCGATCTCGGTGTCGCCGACCTTGATCACGCCGGAGTCGGCGACGTCGAGCGCGTTGAGGGTGCGCAGTAGGGTGGTCTTACCGGAGCCCGATGGCCCGATGATCGCGGTCGCGGTGCCGCGCGGCACGGTGAACGACACGCCCTTGAGAACCTCCAGCGGCCCGAACGATTTTCGGACGTCGGTGGCAACGACGCGGTTCTCGGGCTGGTCGGGAGAGCTCGTCATTTCGCCACATACCTTTCCAGTCGGCGTTCGAATCTCGCCTGCCCGAAGGACAGCACCAGGCAGATCACCCAGTAGTAGACGGCGGCGGTGCCGTACAGCGCGAAGAACTCGAACGTCGGCGCCGCGATGATCTGGGCCTGCCGCAGTAGTTCGGTGACGAGGATCGTCGAGGCCAGCGACGTGTCTTTGACCAGCGAGATCAAGGTGTTCGACAGCGGCGGCACCGCGACGCGGGTGGCCTGCGGCAGGATGATGCGCCGCAGCGTGCCGACGTAGTCAAGCCCTATCGTCTCGGCCGCCTCCCACTGGCCCTTCGGGATGCTCTGGATCGCCGAGCGGATGATCTCGGCCGCGTAGCCACCGACGTTGAGGCTGAACGCGATGACGGCCGCCGGGAACGGGTCGATCTTGACGCCGAACTCGGGCAGCGCGAAGAACACGATGAACAGCTGCACGAGCAGTGGGGTGCCGCGGATCAGCGAGATGTAGAACCGGGCCAGGTTGCTGGCCACGGGGTTCGACGACAGCCGCGCCAGGGCGACGCCGAGCGCGATGACCAGACCGATGACGAAGCTGATGACGGTCAGCGGGATCGTCATCGTCAGCGCCGCCTTGGCCAGCGGCCACAGGTTGTCGAGTACGAGCTTCAGCGCGGAGCGGGGCTGCGCCTGCGGGGTGTCCTGGCCTCCGGATGCGTTGGTCTTGAGGTATTTCTGCGAGATCTCCGCGAGCGTGCCGTCGGCCTTGAGTTCCTCGACGGCCGTGTTCAGGTCAGGCAGCAGACCGGAATCCTTCCGGGCGGCGAAACCCTGTTCGCTCTTCTCGCCGGTGGTGCCGGAGATCTTCACCGCGGTGTCGTTGGTCTCGGCGAGGTAGGCATAGATCGACAGGCTGTCGTTGACCACGACGTCGACGCGGCCCTGGCTCAGCAGCGCCATCGCCTGCGTCAGTCCTTCCACCGCCTCGATCTGTGCACCGGCGTCGCGGGCCACCTGCGCCCAGTTGCTGGTGGTGCTCTGGGCCGCCCGCTTGCCTTTCAGGTCGGCCAGCGAGGTGATCGAGTCGTCGTCGGCACGCGTGACGATGACGCCCTCACCGATCGAGTACGGCTCGGAGAGGTCGTATTTCTGTTGGCGTTCACCGGTGATGGTCACCTGGTTGGCGACGACGTCGAACCGGTTGGCCTCCAGCGCGGCGAAGATCGAATCCCACGGGGTTTCGACGAATTCGACGTTCACGCCCAGCTTCTCGCCGACCGCGCGGGCGACGTCGACGTCGTATCCGGTGAGCGCACCGGTGGCCGGGTCGTGGTAGCTGAACGGGGCGTAGACGCCCTCGGTGCCGACGCGCAGCACGCCGCTGTCCTTCACCGAGTTTCCGGACTCTGACGAGCCGCACGAGGTCAGCAGCACGGCGAGTGCGAGGAGCACCGCCGGCAGGAGTCTTCGGAAGTGGTGCATCGCCGGACGGTAACAAGCTCAGCGGTCCGGCCCAAGGGTTCTGCTCAACCCGGTTGGTAGATCCATGGGGTCCGGGGCAGCCGCGCCGGGTCGAACTCGGCGAGCATGCCCTCGACGGTGTGGGCCGCATATCCCAACGAATCGGCAATCTGGGCCAGCGCCTCGGGCACGCCGATCTCGGCGAGCGTGACCGCACCGTCGCGTTTGGCCAGCCGGACACCGTCGGCGTTGAGCACCAGCGGCACGTGCGCGTACACCGGCTCGGGGTGGCCCAGCAGGCGTGCCAGGTAGGCCTGGCGCGGCGACGACGACAGCAGGTCGTCGCCGCGCACCACCTGATCGACTCCCGAGGCGGCGTCGTCGACGACGACGGCCAGGTTGTACGCGGGCACCCCGTCCCCGCGCCGGACCACGAAGTCGTCGACCAGACCGGTGTAGTCGCCGTGCAGCACGTCGTGCACGGTGTAGGCGGTGACGTCGGTGCGCAGCCGCAGCGCCGGCGGGCGGCCGGTCTCCTCGCGGCGCCGGTCACGCTCGGCGTCGGTCAGGTTCCGGCACGTCCCCGGGTAGGCGCCCTCGGGTGCGTGTGGCGCCCGCGGAGCCTGTGCGATATCCCTTCTGGTGCAGAAGCATTCGAACAGCAGGCCGCGCTCGTTGAGGGTGTCGACGACGGCGTCGTAACGGTGCGGATGATCGGTCTGGCGGGTGGCGTCCTCGTCCCAGGTGAGGCCCAGCGCGGCCAGGTCGGCGAGCTGGCGCTCGGCGATGTCGGGGAATGTGCGGTCGTCGAGGTCCTCGACGCGCATCAGGAACCGCCTGCCCGTGGACCGGGCGAACAACCAGGCCAGCACGGCGGTGCGCAGATTGCCGATATGCAGATCCGCCGACGGGCTGGGCGCGAACCTGCCTGCGCCGGATGAGCTCGTCACGGGTTCTCCTGTGTCAGATCGCAGCCGTCACACGGCCTGGCTCTGCAGCGCGACCGATGCGGCGGCCACCGATGGCGCGACCCCGACACCGTGGCCCTGGGCGGTGACAGCCAGCCGTGTCCGGTCACCGCGGAACAGATCGCGGGAGAACTCGCAGGGCCGGTCGTGTTGGTCGAACGCGACCCGGGTGATCAGCAGCAGCGCCGAGTTCGGTTTGATACCGAGCAGATTGGCTTCTTCGGGCGTCGCGTTCACCGCCTCGATCCGCTCGTCGGCGCGCGAGGTGACCAGACCGTACTCGCTCTCCAGGATCTCGTAGAGCGAGCCACCGAGCTGTTGTTCGAGCAGATTGGGGAACGCGTCGGCCGGAAACTGCGCGAGCTCCAACGAGATCGGTGAGCCGTCGGCGAGGCGCAGCCGCTGGATCTCGATGACGAGGTCGTCCGCGGTGATCGACAGCGCCTGTTGGGTGGTGGCGTCGGGTGCGCAGATCTTGGTCGACAGCACCCGGGTGCCCGCGACGTAACCCTGGCTGGCCAGGAACGCCGGCACCCCGACGACGTCGGTCAGGCTGCGCTGCACCTGCGTGTGGCTGATGAAGATCCCGCCGGAGCGGCCGATCACCCGGTCGACGAGGCCGGCCTCCTCCAGTGCGGCGAGCACCTGGCGCAGGCTCGACCGGCTGGTCCGGTAGCGTTCCGCCAGCTCGCGCTCGCTGCCGAGCTTGGTGCCGGGTTTACCCGCGTTGATGTCGGCCACGATCCGGCGCCGCAGATCCTCGGTCTGTGTGGCCACCGGACCTCTCCTCGCCTGCAGAATTGGTTAGACCAAATCTAGGATACGGCCCGTCACAGGTCGGCCAGCGCATCCGGCGATTCGGGCAGGATCTGGCCGCCGTCGACCACCAGGGACTGTCCGGTGATGTAGGCGGCCTCGTCGGTGGCGAAGAACAGCGCGGCGTTGCCGATGTCGGCGACCTCGCCGAGCTTGCCCGCAGGAACCGACGCGGCCATCTGATCCATGTAGGTCTGGCCCATCTCGATCAGACCCTCGGTGACGATGTTGCCGGGCAGCACCGCGTTGACGGTGATCTTCTTCGGGGCCAGTTCGATCGCGGCCGTGCGCAGGAATCCGAGCTGGGCGGCCTTGCTCGCGCCGTAATGCGACCATCCGGGGAAACCGGTGACGGGTCCGGTGATCGACGACGTGATGATGACCCGGCCGTGGCCGCTCGCGGTCAGCGCATCCAGCGCCGCCTGCACGATGTAGACGGTGCCCTTGAAGTTCACGCCGAGGACCTGCTCGATGTCCTCGGGGGTCAGGTCGGCGAGCCGGCCGGACGGGAAGATCCCGGCGTTGGGGCACACGATGTCGAGACCGCCGTTGCGTTCCACCGCGGTGGCGACCACGCGACGGCAGTCCTCCGGGCTGGTCACGTCGGCGGCCACCCCGGTGACGGTGCCGGCGAGTCCGCCCAGATCCGCGACGGTGGCGTCGATGTCGGCCTGGGTGCGTGCGGTGATGACGACATTCACGCCGGCCTTGGCGAAGGTCTCGGCGATGCCGCGACCGATGCCCTTGCTTCCGCCGGTGACGATGGCCGAGCGGCCCTGCAACGAGTTGAACATAGCCATAAGCCCTTTCGGTACGGGATCAGAACAGCCGGTGGCCGTCGGAGGACAGGTACTGCTCGGCGAGCTTGCAGCTGCCCGCGGCATAGGTCACGGAGATCGCCTGGGATTCCTTGGAGTGGCTGTGTGTCCCCATCCAGGCCAGCAGCAGCAGGCGCCGCAGCAGGATGAACGAGGCCAGCATGTCCTCGTCGGAGCTGCTGATCGTGCGGCGGGTGCGGTATCCGGTGACCCAGGCGTCCTGCCACTCCGGCACCGACGGGTGGTCTTCGAAGAACGACACGGCGGTACCGAAATCGTAGAAGTACCAACCCAACCCGCAGTCGTCGAAGTCGATCACGGTGATCGTGTCGTCGTCCACCAGCAGGTTGGCCAGCCGCAGATCCGCATGCACCAGGCCGAAAGTGTCGGGCCCGGTACCGTATTCGGTCAGGCGGCGGTGCAGCAGCGCCTCGGCGCGCGAGAGGACCGCGGCCTCGTGTTCGCCGACCCCGACGGCGTCACGCCAGCGACCCCATCGCGGGTTGTCACCCAGGCTGTGCTCCCAGTCCCAGGCGAAGCGGCTGAACCCTGCCGGTCGCTGCCAGCTGCGGGCATGGTCGTGCAGCGCGGCGGTGATGCACCCCAGGGTGTGGAAATCGGTGGAGGTGACGGTGTCCTCGTCCGGTTCGGCACCGGGCACCATCTCGAAGTGCACGACGTAGCGTTCATCGCCGCCGTGCTGCACCGTGACCACGCGGCGCCCGTCGTGGGCGGGGATCACGGTCGGCACGGTGACGTCGCTGTCCCGGCGCAGCGCGTCGAGCCACATCAGCTCGGACTCGATCTGGTCGACGCGGTGGTAGTCCTTGCGGTGCACCCGCAGGATGGAGCGGTGCCCGCAGCCGGGTTCCTCGACGGCGTAGGTCGCGTTCTCCGACAGGTTGAGCAGCCGCAGCGCCGAGCCCTGCGGCAGATCGAACGCCGCCAGGGCCTTCTCGGCGACGATCTCGTCGTCAGTGAAGTCTGCCGTCAATGCTCCCGTCCTTCGATCGCACCGAGTACCTCGGTGATGCGGTCCCGCGCCACCACCACGTCCTTGGTGCTGCCGCTGATGTAGAGCCTGCCTGCCGCGCCGATCATCTGCACGTCGACGAGTGTCAGGCCCGGCGCGGCGCGCTCGGCCTCGTTGGCCGCCACCGCGGCGAACAGGGCGGGGGTCATCTCGTACACCAGCAGGGACTGGCCGGGCAGCACCATCGACGCCTGCCGGTTGCGGTTGAGGATCACCGCGTGCTGATCGGTGATGTCCTCGATGACGTCGTGGTAGAGCACCCGGGGCCGCAGCTGGTCGGACGCCGAGTTCTGGGTGCCTGCCAGGATCGCCTCGCCGGCACGCCGCACGTCGGCGAGGTTTCCGGAGTGGATTTCCAGCACACCGAACTGCCGTTCCACGTAGAGGATTCCGGGCTGGATGCCGGGAACCTCCCGCAGCGCGAGGTCGATGACCCGTTCGATCGCCAGCGCGGGCGACACCTCGACGATGAGCGCGTGCTCACCGGCGTAGGGCGGGTAACCGCGCGCTCGGGTCGGCGTGCCCAGGTAGGCGGCGAACTGCTGCTGGAGGTCCTCGACGAGCAGGTAGACACGGATGTCGGTCCTGGTCGGTGCGGAGGACCTGGCCTCGGATACAGCCACTGTCGGCAGACTACTGGGCGGCGACGGAGAAGTGCGCGCCGAGCTCGCTGTGCGGCCGCGGGATCACGTGCACGCTGACGAGTTCGCCGACCTGGGAGGCGGATTCGGCGCCGGCCTCGGTGGCGGCCTTGACGGCGCCGACCTCGCCGGTCACGATCACGGCCACCAGGCCGTCGCCGACCTGCTGACGGTCGGTGATCGTCACGTTGGCGGCCTTGACCATCGCGTCGGCGGCTGCGAGCGCGGCGACGTAGCCCTTGGTCTCGATCATTCCGATCGCGTTGCTGGCCATGGTGTTTCTCCTTTGTGTCGGATTATCTGACGTTGTCAGCCGGTAGCCGGGGCGGCTAGCCGGTGGGATCGATGGAACCGATGATCAGCGCGTCGACCGGGGGCGGTGTGCCGGTGAACCAGCTCGCCGCCACCGAGCCCTGGGTGACGAGCACATGCTCGCCGACGCCGCTGCCCAGTACGTCGAAGGCGACCAGCCGGGAGCCGGACCCGTCGACCTCGACTTCGAGGAAGGCGCCGGCCGGGATGCCGTCGATGCGGCGGGTCGACCAGACCTGACCGATGACCGTGCCACGAATCATATTCGCTCCTTGTGGATCGTCACGCCCAGCGCGCGGGCGCGCTCACGGGCCAGCGGGGTGAGCACAGCGCGGGGGCCGAGCACCAGGGATGCGCCGGAGGCGGCGATGTCGGTGATCTGCCGTTCGGTGACCGCGCCGCGCTCGATGCGTTTGGTGGCGCCCGGGCCGCTGCGCTCGGTTCCGGCGAGCCGGAACGACAGCCGGCCGTGCCGCAGATCGGCGCGTGTCTTCGGATTCTCGAACAGCCGCAGCAGGTTCCGCACGAACACGTCGAGGTCACGATCGTTGGTGATGCGCACGGTGTCGGTGCGGGACCGCTCGTCGGCGGCCAGCGGACCGGTGGCGACCGGGCCGTCGGGTGCAGATGGTGCTGGTGCTGGTGCCGGGGCACGGGTGGGCCGCGGTGCCGGAGCCGTCTGCGGCGACCTCGACGCCAGATCGCCCACGGCTTCGCGGACCACCTCGCGGACGAGCTGGCGTAGTACCTCGCGGTCGAGGCTCACCGCACGCTCCGGGCGAGGGCTTCTTCGGCCGCCGCGGCGGCCTGGCGGATATCGGATTCGCTGCCGGACAGATACACCCGGCCGGTGGCGCCGATCATCCGGAAGTCCACGACCTTCACGTCGGCGGCCTTCTCGGCTTCGTTGGTGGCCAGGATCGCGTACGACGCCGGGGACACCTCCAGCACGTAGAGGGTCTCGCCGGCCAGCACCATCGAGCCGATCTTGTTGCGGTTGATCAGGAATGCGTGCTGCTGGTCGATGCTGGAGATGATGCGTGACGCCAGGATCTTCGGCGGGGTCGCCGCGCCCGCGTCGCTGCCCAGTTCGGCGAGCGCGGCGTCGGCGGCGGCCTCCACATTGGCGGTGTCGCCGTGGAACTCCAGGTAGCCGAACTGCCGCTCGACGACGAGCACCCCGGCCTGCACCTCGGCGTGCTTGAGCGCGACGTCGGTGACGCCCTCGATGTCGAGGCCGGGAGCGACCTCGATGATCTGCGCGGCGACGCCGGCGCGCGGCAGGGCACCCTTGATCCAGGTACCCAGATACGACATCGTCTGCGGCTGGAGCCGATCGATGAAGATGAACGAACGCAGTTCAGCCACGGGTCACCTCTTGATCAGTTGTGCGAGTTCTTCGGCCACCAGGGCGCGCAGTTCGGCGCGCAGGGCCTCGATACCGGGATCGGCGCCGCGCCGGGCGGCGGGCCTGCGTACGGGTGCGGGTGCCGCGGCCGCCGCCGACGGGTCGTTGGAGGCCCGGGGATAGGCGGGCACGGGACCGGCGGGGGAGCGCCACGGCGAGAGTCCGGCGAAGTTCGGCATCGTCACCGCCGAGTCGGCGTTGTAGGCGATCCTGGCCCAGTTCAGCAGGTTCTCCGGCTGCAGGTTCTCACCGATGGAGCTGCGGCCGACGAATCCCGTGCCGATCGTCATCGACGGCGCGAGGTTGGTGTCCAGCCCGGAGCTGCCGGTGCTGTTGCCGACGTTCACCGATACCCGCAGCACCGGCACCTGGGCCGCGAATTCGGTGATGACAGCGGCATCTTCGCTGTGGATCGCGGCCGAATGCCCGGCGCCGGCGATACGTATCACGGCCCGGGCCGCGCGGATCCCGCGCTGGGCGTCGGCGACGGTCGTCATCCCCAGGACCGGGCACAACTTCTCGTGGGTGAGCACCTCTTCACCGATGACGTCGGTGAACGGCGCGATCAAGGCCCGGGTCTTCGGCGTGACCCGGACGCCGATGCGCTCGGCAATCCACGCCGCGTCGCGCCCGACCACCTCGGTGTTCAGCGCACCGCCGGGGAACATGTACTCGCGCAACCGGTTCGTGGCATCGGCGTCGAGGATGTGCGCGCCGTGGCGGGTCAGCGCCGCGCCGAGCTTGGCGGCCACGGCGTCCTCGACGATCAGTACCGACTCGTTGGTGCACAACACCGAGTTGTCGAAGGCCTTGCTGTCGACGATGCGGCGCGCGGCCGCGTCGATGTCGGCGGTCGCGTCGACGAACACCGGGACGTTGCCCGGCCCGACCCCGAGGGCCGGGTTTCCCGACGAGTACGCGGCGCGCACGACGCCGGTTCCACCGGTCGCGACGATGACGTCGGTGCGCTCGTCGGACATCAGCGCCTCCACCAGCGGCAGCGTCGGCTCGTCGATGACCTGCACGATGCCGTCCGGGGCGCCGGCCGCCTCGGCGGCCTCGGCCAGCAGACGGGCCGCGTCCGCCGAGCACTGCTTGGCGCGGGGATGCGGGGCGACGACCACCGCGTTGCGGGTCATCAACGCCAGGATCACCTTGAAGTACACGGTCGCAACGGGATTGGTGGTGGGCGTCAATGCCAGCACCACACCCGCCGGACGCGGGATCTCGACGATCTTGCGCGCACTGTCGATGCGCGGCGTCACGTAGTCCTGGCCGTGGTAGTACTCGACGATGCCGCGGGAGCAGGCGCGGTTCTTGGTCACCTTGTCGGCGACGACGCCCATCTGGGTCTCGGCGACGGCGGCGGCGGCGAAACGCTCGGCGTCGCGGTGGCCGGCCTCGGCGACCGCGTCGACGATCCGCGCCACCGCGGCCTGGTCGTACTCGGCGTAGGCGGCCGCGGCGAAGCGGGCGCGTTCGAGCAGTTGACCTGCGTGGGGTGCCAGGTTGTCACCGGTCACGGCTTCCTCCGTCCGGTCGCGGCCAGCTTCGCCCGTCCGACGGCGACCTCGACGCGGTCGAGCACGTCCTCGCAGAGGTCACGGTTGAGCAGCAGGCCCGGTTTGAATTGCAGGACACGGGGATCCAGCGTCGAGAAGATCGCCCACACCCCGTTCTGGTAGAGCTCGCGCATCACGTACTTCGCGCCCTCGGGATGGTCGAACTCCAGACCGATCACCACACCGTTCTGCCGGATACCGACGAACCAGTCCGGGTAGTCGGCCTGGATGCGGGCCAGGCCCGTCGCGAAGAGGTCGGCGATGTAGTGCACCGAGGAGCGCACCTCGGGCCGGCCGGTGATCTCCAGGGTCTTGATGGCGGCCACGCATCCGAGTTCGGCGCCGCCGAACGTCGAGATGTGCCCGAAGCCGTCCTGTTCGAGCCACTGTGCCGCCCGGTCACTGAGCAGCGCCGCGGTGATCGGGTACATGCCGCCCGAGAGCCCCTTGCCGGTGACCATGATGTCCGGGTCGATGCCGTGCTTGGTGATGCCCCACATCTCGCCGGTGCGCATCAGCCCGGTCTGGACCTCGTCGGCGATGTAGAGCGCGTCGTAGCGCACGCACAGGTCCTTGACCGCCTCCAGATATCCGATGGGCGGCAACGGGAATCCGTAGGTGGCCGGAATGGTCTCCATGATCACCGCCGCGACGTCGCGGCCCTTGAGCGCCTGCTCCATCGCGTCGGTGTCGCCGAACGGAACCTGGACGAACTCGTCGGGCCGGTCGGCGAGGAACAGTTTGGCGAAGCGGTCGTCGCCGGTGGCGACGGCAAGGCCGGTGTGTCCGTGGTAGGCCTTCACGATCGAGACGATCTTGCGGCGCTGGGTGGCGTGCCGGGCGCTCTTGAGGGCGATGTCGATGGCCTCGCCGCCACCTGATCCGAACGCCACCTTGCTCAGCGATGCGGGCGCGGACTCGATCAGCTTCTGGGCCAACGCGGTTCGGGCCACCGACGGGAAGTGGTGGTTGCCGACGTCGAAGTGCTCCATGCCCTCGGTGATCGCGGCCATCACCTCCGGGTTGCGGTGCCCGAGGTTGTAGGTGCCGCCGTTGAGGTGCATGTCGATCAGCCGACGACCGCTCATGTCCCACAGGAAGTAGTCCTGCCTGCGGTCGATCACGAGGTCGACACCGGAATCGGTCCAGAATTGCGTCTTGTCCGGGTTCCAGAACTCCTTGGCACGTTCCAGCACCTGGGCTTTGGAATCGAACGAGAACGTGCCGTAGTCGAACACGGGACTCCCTGTCGTGAGGTCAGCCGGGGATGTGACCAAAAACCTAAATGGGCCGACCATTTATGTCAATCCCTAGCTCACAGGGCTTGCACAGTTCAATTGGTAGTGCCAATATGTCTTCGGTTCACACTGTGGTCTGGACCACACTCGTGGGGCTCCCGCGGGTTGAACCTCTTCTATCCTTCGCCTCTGGAAGGTCTCTGTAGATGACAGAAGACGTCGTTTCCCCTGAAACACACAGCAAGGACTCGGTCCAACGCCTGAAACGAAACGCCGTGGGCACGTTCGGCGTGATCTTCATGGCGGTGGCCACCGCGGCGCCGATCACCGCGATGGTCGGCAACGTCCCGATCGCGGTGGGCTTCGGAAATGGTTCGCACGCTCCGGCCGGCTATCTGGTCGCCACCATCGTTCTCGGCCTGTTCGCGATCGGCTACGCCACGATGGCCAAGCACATCACCGCGACCGGCGCGTTCTACGGCTACATCTCGCACGGGCTCGGACGCGTGATGGGCATGGCCAGCGGCTTGATCATCACGCTGGCCTACATCGTGTTCGAAGCCTCGCTGATCGGCATCTTCGCGTTCTTCTTCCAGAACTTCCTGTCCTCTCAGCTCGGGATCACGATCCACTGGCTGGTCCCCGCGCTGCTGATGCTCGTGCTGAACAGCGTGCTGACCTATTTCGACGTGAACCTGACGGCCAAGGTGCTCGGCGTCTTCCTGATCACCGAGATCGTCATGCTCGGCCTTGGTGCGATCGCGGTGGCCGTCAAGGGCGGCGGACCCGACGGGTTCGCCGTCGGCGAGATCCTCAACCCGGTCGGCGCGTTCCAGCCCGCCGCGATCGCCGGTGCCAGCGCAGGCCTCGGCCTGTTCTTCGCATTCTGGTCGTGGGTGGGTTTCGAGTCCACCGCGATGTACGGCGAGGAGTCCAAGGACCCCAAGCGGATCATCCCGCGCGCCACCATGATCGCGGTCCTCGGCGTCGGCATCTTCTACATCTTCGTGTCGTGGATGGCGATCGCAGGCACGGGTCCGCAACAGGCCATCGAGTTGGCGCAGAACGCCGACACGTCGTCGGAGATCTTCTTCGCCCCGGTGCGCGACACCTACGGCGAATGGGCCATCACGCTGTTCAACATCCTGCTGGTGACCGGCTCGTTCGCGTGCGGCATGGCGTTCCACAACTGCGCCTCGCGGTACCTGTACGCGCTGGGACGCGAAGGTCTGTCCAGCGGGCTGCAGAAGACGCTGGGCGCCACCCACAAGACGCACGGCTCGCCCTACATCGCGTCCTTCGTGCAGAGCGGCATCGCCCTGGTGCTGGTGCTGGCGTTCTTCTTCGCGGGCATGGATCCGTACATCCACATGTACACACTGTTGGCGATCCTCGGCACGATGGCGATCCTGATCGTGCAGTCGCTGTGCGCGTTCTCGGTGGTGGCCTACTTCCACTTCCACAAGAACCACCCGTCGAGTGCGCACTGGTTCAAGACGTTCCTGGCGCCGCTGACCGGTGGCATCGGCATGCTCTACGTGGTCTACCTGCTCTGGGAACACAAGGAATCCGCCGCGGGCGCGGCGTCGGGCACCTTGCTGTTCAAGCTGACACCATGGATCGTGATCGGAGTCTTCGTGTTCGGCGCGGCGATGGCGTTGTACTTCAAGTTCAACGACAAGCGGCGCTATGAACTGATCGGCCGGATCGTCTACGACGACAGCGAAGTTCGCGACTAGAAGGGGCGCCTCAGTGGCTGACGAGTTGGGCAGGTTTCGGGTCCTGAACTCGAAACCTGTCAACCTCGACGGGTTCAGCGTCCCCGACGCCGCACTCGGGCTGATCGCGATGAGCAGCCCACACGACCCCGCCCCGTCGCTGGTCGTCCGCGGCGGGGAGGTGAAAGAACTCGACGGCAAGGAGGTCGCCGAGTTCGACGTCATCGACGAGTTCATCGCCCGGTACGGCATCGATCTGGCCGTCGCCGAGGAGGCGATGGCACTCGGCGACGAGGCGTTGGCGCGCATGGTGGTCGACATCAACGTGCCGCGGGCGGAGGTGGTGCGGCTGATCGGCGGCACCACCCCCGCCAAGCTCGCCCGTGTCGTCGCGCTGCTGTCGCCGGTCGAGATGCAGATGGCGATGGCCAAGATGCGTGCCCGCCGCACGCCGAGCAACCAGGCGCACGTCACCAACCAGCTCGACGATCCGCTGCTGATCGCCGCCGATGCGGCCAGCGCGGTCGCCTACGGCTTCCGTGAGGTGGAGACGACGGTGCCGGTGCTCGGCGATGCGCCGTCGAATGCGGTGGCGCTGCTGATCGGTTCGCAGGTCGGAGCACCCGGCGCGATGGCGCAGTGCTCGATCGAAGAGGCGCTCGAGCTGCGGCTCGGCTTGCGTGGGCTGACCAGCTACGCCGAGACCATCTCGATCTACGGCACCGAGCAGGTCTTCACCGACGGTGACGACACCCCGTTCAGCAAGGCGATCCTGACCTCGGCGTACGCGTCCCGCGGGCTGAAGATGCGGGTGACCAGCGGCGGCGGGGCCGAAGTCCTGATGGGTGCGGCCGAGAAGTGCTCCATCCTGTATCTGGAGTCCCGCTGCGTCTCGCTGGCGCGGGCGCTGGGATCCCAGGGGGTGCAGAACGGCGGCATCGACGGGGTGGGTGTGGTCGCGTCGGTGCCCGACGGCATGAAGGAACTGCTCGCGGAGAACCTGATGGTGATGCTGCGCGATCTGGAGTCGTGTGCGGGCAATGACAACCTGATCTCCGAGTCCGACGTTCGCCGCAGCGCTCACACACTGCCGGTGCTGCTCGCGGGCGCGGACTTCATCTTCTCCGGGTTCGGGTCGATCCCGCGCTACGACAACGCGTTCGCGCTGTCGAACTTCAACTCCGACGACATGGACGACTTCCTGGTGCTGCAACGGGACTGGGGTGCCGACGGCGGTCTGCGCACCGTGTCGCCAGAGCACCTGGAGAAGGTGCGGCGGCGGGCGGCCACCGCGGTTCAGGCCGTCTACCGCGATCTGGGCCTGGCCGATTACGACGATGCGCGTGTCGAGCAGGTGGTGGCCGCCAACGGTTCCCGCGACCTTCCCGCCGGCCATCCCAAGATGGTGGCGGAAGCGGCGGCGTCGATCGAGGCCAGGCAGCTGACGGTGTTCGACGTGATCGCCTCGCTGCACCGCACCGGCTTCACCGAGGAGGCCGAGGCGATCACCACGCTGACCCGGGAACGTCTACGCGGTGATCAGCTGCAGACCTCGGCGATCTTCGACGAGCAGTTCCGGGTGCTGTCCAAGATCACGGACCCGAACGACTACTGCGGCCCGGCAACGGGTTACGCCATAACCGATCAGCGGCGCGCCGAGATCGACGGGATCCGGCAGGCCCGCAGCGGGGCTGAACTGACCGTCGACCAGGAACAGCACCGCGGGCACGTGGTCGTCACCGAGGTCGAACCTGCGCAGCAGGGCAGCGATCCGCGGGAGGTCTGCGTCGGACTGTCGCCGGCCTGGGGCCGCAGCGTATGGCTCACGCTGTGCGGGCTGACCGTGGGTGAGGTGCTGCGGCAGATCTCGGCGGGGCTGGAAGAGGAGGGCTGTATCGCCCGCCCGGTGCGGATCCGATCCACCATCGACACCGGCCTGATCGGGTTGACCGCCGCACGGTTGTCGGGGTCCGGCATCGGAATCGGGTTGCAGGGCAAAGGGACTGCGCTGATCCATCGCCGCGATCTGGCGCCGCTGGCGAATCTGGAGCTGTTCAGCGTCGCGCCGCTGCTCACCGCGAAGATGTATCGCGAACTCGGTAAGAACGCCGCGCGCCACGCCAAGGGGATGGCCCCGGTGCCGATCTTGACCGGCGGCACCGACGAGTCCATCTCGGCGCGCTATCACGCCAGGGCGGTGGCGCTCGTCGCGCTGGAGCGGCAGGCGTGCGAGCCGGGCCGAGCACCGGTGACGGTGAAGGTGGGGTATCCATGAACGAGATAACCGTCCAGAATGCCGTCGACGGCAAGCTCGGTCTCGGGGATCTGCGGATGGATCCGGCCGTGCTGAAGCATCAGGCGGATGTCGCGCGTACGGGTGGGAACCCGCAACTCGCCGAGAACTTCTTGCGCGCAGCGGAATTGGCCACCATCGACGACGAACAGGTGATGGCGCTCTATGAGGCGCTGCGTCCCCATCGGTCGACCGCAGCCGAGCTCGCGCAGCTGCAGGAGTCGCTGAAAAGCCTGGGCGCATCGCGATGCGCCGCTCTCGTCGAGCAGGCCGCCGCCGTCTACGCGCGGCGGGGATTGCTGCGTTGACCGCTGCGCGTACGGTCGCCGGCATCGACATCGGCAATCACACGACCGAGATCGTGCTGGCCCGGGTGCGCGACGGGGCCGTGAGCACCATGGCGCACGGACAGGCCCCGACCCGGGGCCGCAAGGGAAGCGCCGAGTCCCTGCAGGGGGCGGCCGCGTTGCTGCACAAGGTGGAGGTCGACACCGGGTGCCGCGCCGACGAATTGCTGTTGTCGGCGTTACGGCCCGTCGACACCGCCACGGCGCCGATACCGCCCGCCTACTCACCATCGGCCCCCGTGCGCAGCCTGCGGCGTCCCGACGCGTCCACGCCGGCAGGAGCCGGACACGGGGTCGGAGCCCATGTTCGGCTCGCCGATCTGCTTTCCGATGTCTTCGACGGACCGGTGGTCGTCTCGGTGGACGACAGCACCGACTTCGAGGTGGCCGCGCGGGAGATCAACGCCGCCGTCGCGCGTGGCTGGCGGGTCTGCGGTGTGCTGGCCGCCCAGGACGACGCGGTTCTGATCAGCAACCGGATCACGGTGGACGTCCCCGTCGTCGACGAGGTGGACCTGACGGGGCTGGAACCGGGTGTGCTCGTCGCCGTCGAGGTGGTCGAGCAGGGCCGGTCCTACCGGGCGATGGCGGATCCGATCGCGCTGTCCTCGGCGCTTCGGCTACCGCCGGACAGGCTGGGAGACGTCGCCGAATTCTGTCGCGAGCTCGCCGATTCCGCGGCGATCGCGGTGACCCCGCGCACGGGTGCGCCCCCACCACCGGAACCCGACGACGACTATGTCGACGTCCATGTGGACGGGGTCGCGATGCGCTACACCCCCGCCGACGCGCACCCGGTGCTGCGCCGCTCGATCCCGGGGTGTGTGACCGGCCTCCGGTTGCGGGCGGTGCCCAGCGCAGCCGACGGCCTGGCCGTCCACGACGCGTTCTTCACCGACCTCTCGTCGATCGACAACGGGGCGTGGCTGCGCCGCGGCGTCGCGGATACCCAGGGGACCGTGGTGGCGCTGCTGGCAGCCGAGGAGGCCGCGGACGCAGCCCACACGCTCGGCGCGCTGACCGGTCGTCCGGCGCGCACGTTGAGCTCCGAACCCGAGGCGGCCGCCTGGGGCGCGCGCACCACGCCCGGCATTCCCGCGGATTCGGCAGTCTGCGATATCGGCGGCGGCACAGTCGATGTGATCGGCGCCGACGGCACGGTGGTCGCTGCCGGAGCGGGGGAGTCCATCACGGTCGCGGTCGCGCGGGTACTGGGCATCCCGCTCGCGCTGGCCGAGACCGTCAAGCGGAGCCCGGCGATCCGGGTGGAGGGGCCGCACGTCGCGCACGAGGAGGACGGGCGGCGCGTCTTCCTCGATGCCCCGGCGTCGTCGGATGCGATCGGCAGGCTGTGCACGCGCGGGAGCGCTGGGTTGGTGCCCTTCTCGAATCGGCTGGCGGCCGAGGAGTGGCGCAGCCTGCGGTTGGCGATCAAACAGGAGACGGTCGCGGCGAACATCGCCCGCTGCCTCGCCGCGTTCGAAACACCGCCCACGGCAATGGTTTTGGCCGGCGGAGGTGCGCTCGACGACGAGCTGATGCGGACCGTCGGCGAAGCGCTGCGCGGCATCCCGATCGTGGTGGGACGCGCCGATATCGACGGGGTGCACGGACCGCGGTTCGCGGTGGCGCGCGGGTTGGTCGCTATGTACGCACAGCGGTGAGCAGACCGTCGACCGCGTGCGCGATGTGTCCGCGCCAGGTGCCCGCGTCGATCCGGTGTACCGCCGAATCGCCCTGGAACGCACTGGAGATCACGTAGTCGGGGGTCAGCTCGGCGAGGGTGCGCAGACTTTCGGCGATCGTTTCGGCGTCGGCAGGCTGGTGGAATCCTGCGATGTAGCCGCCATGCCAGTGGCCGTTGGTGCCGCAGAACAGGGTGTCGCCGGTGAACAGGTACCGGCCGTCGGCGCCGTCGACCAGGTAGCAGACGCTGCCGGGGGAGTGGCCGGGTGTCGGGACGATCTCCACGCCGTTGTAGTCGACGTAGCGGCCGGTCACCGGCACGTCGACGCGCGCGTGCTTGCTGATGTCGGTCAGGTCGCCTTTGGGGGCGTGCAGTGTGGCGCCGAACCGCTCGGCGATCCGGGCCAGCATCGGACCCGCCTCGTCGCGGTGCGACAGGTACTGGTCGGCGACGCCGCCGAGGTCCGCGAGGTCGTCGAACTCCGCGTCGGTGGCGGGCGAGTAGAAGAGCACGTTCGACGGCCGCCACAGGTACGCGTGCGTCGTCAGGCCCGGAAACGGTGAGTCGGTGCGGGTTTCCCAGAGATCGGTGAGTACTTGTTTCATGGATCCAGGCTGCAACCTCAACAAATGTTCAGGTCAAGGCCTTCCGGCGAGCAGACACAAACTCGGGCGTGTCGGGTGGGACACGCCGGAGGTTGTGACTGCTCGCGGGAGAGGCTCGCGGAGGGAACTCAGGACAGACGGTGCCGCCGCTATGGCAAGGCTAGGTTTGCTGGCGGAGCACACCCATCCTCGTTACGGTGATGCCGTGGCAAGCCAGTCCCATCCTGCCGAGCCGCATCTGGGTTCAGTGGCATCCAAGCTGAACTGGTTGCGCGCCGGTGTACTCGGGGCGAACGACGGCATTGTGTCCACGGCGGGCATCGTCGTCGGCGTGGCCGCCGCGACCGCCGAGCGCGGCCCGATCCTGACTGCCGGAATTGCCGGCCTGGCTGCCGGAGCAGTTTCGATGGCCCTCGGAGAGTATGTGTCGGTCAGCACCCAGCGCGATACCGAGAAGGCGCTGCTCGGCAAGGAGCGGCAGGAGTTGCGTGACGACCCCGTCGCCGAACTGGAGGAACTGGTGGCGCTCTACGAGGCAAAGGGAATCTCCGCGGCCACCGCACGCACGGTCGCCGAAGAGCTTACCGAACACGACGCGTTCGCCGCGCACGCCGAGATCGAACTCGGTATCACCCCAGGCGAATTGACGAACCCTTGGCAGGCCGCGCTGTCTTCGGCGTTGTCCTTCACGGTGGGTGCGCTGCTGCCGCTAATCGCCATCCTCTTACCGCCGACGACCTGGCGCATCCCGGTGACCGTCGTCTCCGTGCTGATCGCCCTCGTCCTCACCGGTGCCGTGTCGGCCGGGCTGGGCGGGGCGCCGAAGCAACGCGCGGTCCTGCGCAATCTCATCGGTGGTGGACTCGCGTTGATGATCACCTACGGAATCGGACACGTCGTCGGCGCGGCGGTGGCCTGACGACTCAGCCCAGTTCGGCCAGCTGCTTCACGGCCGGGGCGGCGCTGTCGATCCACTTCGCCGGCGACCCGTCGTCGGGCATCACGATCGCGGTGTCGACGCCCAGCGCCGCGTAATCCGCCATGCTCCGGACGAAGTCGTCGCGGGTGGCCGGCACCGGCGACGGGCCGTGCACGGCGACGGTCTTGCGGATGGCGTCGTAGTCGCGCCCGAGCGCGTCACAGTGGCCCCGCAGCACGTCGAGCTTGTGGGCGACCTCGTCGGGCGTGGTCGCGAACAGATTGCACGCGTCGCCGTACTGCGCGACCAGTCGCAGTGTCTTGCGCTCTCCGCCGCCACCGATCAGCACCTTCGGTTTGTTGATCGGCTGGGGTGCGCACAGCGTCTCCCTGAGTTGGTAGTGCTTGCCGGTGAACGGTCCGTTGTTCGCCGGGTCCCACATCTGCTCACAGATCTGCAGCGCTTCCTCCAGGCGCTCGAAGCGTTCGGCGATCGGCGGGTAGGGCACGCCGAGACCGAGGTGCTCACGCTCGAACCACGCCGCGCCGATCCCCAGCGCCGCCCGTCCCTGCGAGAGCACGTCAAGTGTCGTCACGATCTTGGCCAACAGGCCCGGGTGGCGATACGTCACGCCGGTCACGAGCAGCCCGAGTTGCACGGTCGAGGTGTGTGCGGCCAGAAAGCCGAGGGTGGTGTAGCCCTCCAGCATGTTCGATTCCGCGGGACGGCCCGTCGGCTCGATCTGGAAGAAGTGGTCCATGAAGGACAGCCAGGTCACCCCCGCGTTCTCCGCGGCGGCGCCGACCCGGGCGAGTTCGGGCGCGATCGCGCCGGTGCCGCCGTCGATGTCGAAGATGGGCACGTGAATTCCGAGTTCCATGCCGGCTACAAGCCGCTCCCAGATGGCCGCAATTCCGGGTTGGCAGCAATTCAGACGTGCGGCGAAGAACCGCCAAGGCCGGCGACGATGTCGTCCAGGCTGAACCGCACGGGCTGATCAAGCTGCTCGTAGGTGCACGAGCGCGGATCCCGATCGGGCCGCCAGCGATTGAATTGCGCTGTGTGACGGAACCTTCGGCCTTCCATGTGGTCGTAGCGCACCTCGACGACCCGCTCGGGTCGCAACGGGACGAACGACAGATCCTTGCCGGCGTTCCACCTCGACCCGCCGCCGTAGCGGCGCACCACGTCCGGATCGACATGGGCGGCCCAGTTCCACGGATGGTCGTCGAACGTCGTCACCAGAGGCTGAAGCTCGGCGAACAGTTCCCGGCGGCGCGCCATCGGGAACGCCCCGATCACCCCGACCGACGCCAGCGAGCCGTCGGCGTCGTAGAGCCCCAGCAGCAGCGAACCGACCGCGTCGGCGCCGGATTTGTGCAGCCGGTAGCCCGCCACCACGCAGTCGGCCGTCCGCTGGTGCTTGATCTTGAACATCGTCCGCTTGTCCGGCAGATACAGTCCCTCGAGCGGCTTCGCGATCACGCCGTCGAGACCCGCGCCCTCGAACTCGTCGAACCACACCTCGGCGGTGCCGCGGTCCAGCGTCGCCGGCGTGACGTGGAACGTCGGTCCGGCGCCGGCCAGCGCGTCGACGAGTGCCGCGCGCCGCTGCGCGAACGGACGGGCGGTGAAATCGGAATCGCCGAGTGCCAGCAGATCGAAGGCGATGAACGACGCCGGTGTCCTGTCCGCCAGCATCGCGACCCGCGACGCAGCCGGGTGCAGCCGCAGCTGCAGGGCCTCGAAATCGAGCCGGCCGTCGGTGGCGATGACGATCTCGCCGTCGATGACGCAGCGCGGCGGCAGTTCTGCCCGTGCCGCGGCGACGAGTTCGGGGAAGTACCGGGTCATCGGCCGTTCGTTGCGGCTGCCGAGTTCCACCTCGTCGCCGTCGCGGAACACGATCGAACGGAACCCGTCCCACTTCGGCTCATAGGACGCACCCGTCGGAATCTCTCCCACCAATTTCGACAGCATCGGCGACACCGGCGGCATCACGGGCAGCTTCACCGCTTCATTGTGGACACACAGGTGGTGTCCGGGGTCACCCGCCGCGCGATCCGACGGTCACCTGCAACGTGACGCGTTGTCCGCCGCGCATCACCACCAGCGACTGCGGTGTCCCGGGTCGGCTGCGACGGAGCGCCCCGAGCAGATCCTCGACCGACTTCACCTGATCGTCGCCGAGGCCGACGATGACGTCGCCGGGGCGCACCCCCGCTGTAGACGCCGGGCTGTTGGGCTCGACTCCGCGCACGAGCGCGCCGCTGTCGACCGGGACGCCGAGTTCGCGCCGGATCGCCGGGGTCAGCCGGCTCGTCGAGACGCCGAGGAACGGATGTGTCGCGCGGCCGGTGCGCAGCAGCTGTTCGGTGACGTCGAGGACCGTCGAGGTCGGGATCGCGAAGCCGAGCGACACCGCGCCGGCTGTCGGCGGAATGTAGGCCTCGTTGACCCCGACGACCCGTCCGTCCGCGTCGAGCAGCGCGCCGCCGGAGTTGCCGGGTGAGATGGACGCGTCGGTCTGGATGAGGTCCACCAGGGACGCGCTCTCCAGGGCCGAGTCCGGAATGTTGCGGTTGAGCCCGGAGATGATGCCCAGCGTCGCGGTGTTCTCGAACCCGAGTGGGCTCCCGATGGCGATGGCGATGTCTCCCGGGCGAGGCAACTCGCTGCGGTACTCGGGCACTGGCAGGTTGCCACGCTCGGAGCGAACCACGGCCAGATCGGTCACCTCGTCGGTGGCCAGCACCTGCCCGGTGACGCTGGCGCCATCGGCGAACCCGATCGTGACCTGCCGGGAGCTCCCGACGACGTGGGCGTTGGTGACGATGATGTCGGGACGGAGCACCACCCCGCTGCCGACGCCGCCATCGATCTGGATGGTGACCACGCTGGGGCTGACCTGCTCCACCACGTCGGCGAAGCCGGGTGCGATCGGGTTGTCAGGCGGTGCCGCACCCGGAGGCGGGGCACTCGTGGGTGCGGCCTCCGTGGACGACGCGCCCTCCGGTTTCGCCGCCGACGTCTGAGCATCCTGGGGGGCGGGTGCGCCGCACGACGTCAACAACAGCACTGCCGCTCCCATTGCGGCCATCGGTGCCCGAGTCACCCAGACAAATTACCCGGCACCGGGGCGCGCCAAGCGTGTCGGCCGATCTGACTATCACAGCGCCCAATACCGCGTACTATACACTCGTACAGCGCCCGGGCACGGAGAAACGTGAGGTGGCAGTGACGCGCTACGACTACATCATCGCCGGGGCCGGCTCGGCCGGATGTGTGCTGGCCAACCGCCTGTCCGCGGACCCCAGGAACAGCGTGCTGCTGCTGGAGGCCGGCGGCGGCGACCGCAACCTGTGGCTGCACATTCCCAAGGGGGCCGGGAAGCTGTTCGAGAGCGAACGGCACATGTGGCACTACGAGACCACACCGTTCGGCCCGAAGCCCCATGTCGAACAGTGGATGCGCGGCAAGGTCCTCGGCGGGTCCAGCGCGATCAACGGCATGATCTACAACCGCGGCCAGCGCGCGGACTACGACGGCCTGGAGCAGCTGGGCAACAAGGGCTGGGGCTGGGACGACATCCTGCCGATCTTCAAGGCCTTCGAGAACCACGAGTTCGGCGCGTCGGCCACCCGCGGGTCCGGTGGTCCGTTGCACATCTCGGTGCCGCGCGACCCCGACCCGCTGTGCGAGGAGATGATCGACGCCGCGGCGGCCGCCGGCATCTCGCGGGTGCGTGACATCAACGAGTCCGATGACGAGCGAATCGGATACGCGACGTCGACGATCCGCGGCGGCCTGCGCGTCAGCGCGGCGACGGCGTTCCTGAAGCCCGCGCTGAACCGGCCGAACCTGACGGTGCGCACGGGTGCGTTGGTCCGGCGCGTGCTGTTCGAGGGTGGAAGAGCCGTCGGTGTCGAGGTCGGCGCCGGAAGCGGCGTCGAGCAGCTGCACGCTCGGGAGGTGGTGCTGTCGCTGGGCAGCCTGAACACCCCGAAAGTGTTGCAGCTCTCCGGTATCGGACCGCGCGACGTGCTGACCGCTGCCGGGGTCCCGGTGTTCGCCGACCGCGACAACGTCGGCAGGCGGATGCGGGAGCACCGCTGTGCCACTCTGCGCTTCCGGCTCAAGGAGGACCTGGGTTACAACAAACTGCTCGCGACCAGCCTCGGTCAGGCGATCACCGGCGTGAAGTATCTGGCCACCCGCAAGGGTCCGCTGGCCGCACCGTCGTTCGACATCGTGGGCTTCGTCAAGGACCGCCCCGACGACGAGCGGCCCTATGGCCAGGTGATGATGGGTCCGTGGACACTGCCGCCGTACAACACCGGCGAGCCGGTGGTCATCGAGCGTGAGCCCGGAATCTCCTGCCTCGGAATGGTTCTGCGCCCCACCTCGCAGGGATCGGTCGAGATCACGTCGGCCGATCCCGCGGGTGCGTTGCGGATCGACGCGAACTATCTGACCTCCGAGCACGACCGCACCGCGACGGCGAACCTGTTGCGCCGGATGCGGTCGATCTTCGAGCAGTCCCCGATCGCCGAGCGGATCCGCCACGAGACGTATCCCGGCCCCCGGGTGGACAGCGACGAGGAGCTGGTCGATGCCGCCCTCGACGGCGGGTACTGCGGCTATCACGCGGTGGGTACCTGCGCGATGGGGCCGAACGACGACGACGTGGTGGACAGCCAACTGCGGGTGCGGGGTGTCGAGCGGTTGCGGGTGGTGGACTGCTCGGTGCTTCCGACGATGGTGGCCGGGAATCTGAACGGCCCGATCATGGCGATGTCCTGGCGCGCTGCGGATTTCATGCTGAACGGACGCTGAAGCTACATCACGGCGAAGCCGGCGTCGACGGGTAGCGCGGTGCCGGTGATGTATCGGGCGCCGTCACTGACCAGATATAGCACCGCGGCGCTCACATCGCTGGGTTCGACGAACGGCACCGGCAGAAGGTTGCCCGACATCGCGCTACCCTCGGGGTTCGCCGCGAAAACCTCGGCCATGTGCTCGTTGAAGATCATCGGCGTCGCCACTCCGGTCGGATGGATCGAGTTGACCCGGATATTGTGCGGGGCATACGCGTTGGCGGCCGACCGCATCAAGCCGACGACACCGTGTTTGGCGGCGGCATAGGCGAAGGTCGCCGCGCTGCCGTCGCCGCCGCGGCCGACCAGGCCCTGCATCGAACTGATCAGCACCATGGACCCTCCGGTGCCGCGCCGGATCATCGACGGCGCCGTTGCGGCGATGGTGTGCCAGACCCCGAGCAGGTTCACATCGACGATGTCGCGGTACAGCTGATCGTCGGTGGGGTCCGGGCGTCCGATCGCCACCACTCCGGCGTTGGCGATGACGATGTCCACGTCACCGAATCGGGCGATGCCGCGATCGATCCCGGCCTGCAGAGCGTTCAGGTCACGCACGTCGGCGACCACGGTCTCGACGTCGGCGCCGGCCTCATGCACGAGTTTCGCGGTTTCGTCGAGATCCGCGGTGGTCGCCAGCGGGTACGGAACCGACTCGATATCGGCGCACCGGTCCACGGCGATGATGTCGATGCCCTGTTCGGCCAGTGTCACCGCGTGGCTACGGCCCTGCCCCCTTGCGGCGCCGGTGATCACCGCGACCCTGCGTTGTGCGTTCATCTCAACCCTTCGGATCTGTTGGTCCGAGCATAGAGCGTGTGCTATACATTCGTACAGCGGGCGTGAGGAGATGCGGTGAGTCGTGTAGCGGTGGTGACCGGCGGGGCGTCGGGACTGGGCGAGGCGATCTGCGCCGGCCTGGCCGCGCAAGGCCACCGGATCGCCGTCCTGGACCTCGACGCGGGCGCAGCGGACAAGGTCGCCGCCGACCTGCGAGGCCACGGTGCGCAGGCCATCGGAGTCGCGGTGGACGTCGCCGACGAGGCCGCGGTCGATCGCGCATTCAGCATGGTGCGAACCGAATTCGGGCCGACCGAGATCCTCGTGACCAGCGCCGCGATGGGTGGGTTCACCCGACTCGACAAGATCACCCTCGACGAGTGGAACCGCTATCTCGCGGTCAATCTCACCGGGACCTTCCTGACCCTGCGCGCCGCCCTGTCGGACATGGTCGCGGCGGGATGGGGCCGGATCGTGACGATCTCTTCGGCGGCGGGCCAGCAAGGCGGACCGCGGCAGGCGCACTATTCGGCCACCAAGGGCGGGGTGATCGCCCTGACGAAGACCGTCGCGCGGGATCATGCGAAGTACGGCATCACCGCGAACTCGGTGCCGCCGTTCGCGATCGAGACGCCGATGCTGCGCCGGCAGCAGGCTGAGGGCAAACTCCCGCCGGACGAGTATCTGACCCAGGCGATCCCGGCCGGCCGGGTCGGCGCACCCGAGGACGTCGCCGCCGTGTGTGCGTTCCTGTGCTCGGAGGCGGCCGGATATGTGACGGGTCAAGTCATCGGCGTCAACGGCGGCGCGGTCGTCTGACCGGCGATCACCGAACGACAGAACCAGGAAGGCAGTGCCGATGCGGGTCGAGGTCGAGTCCTCCCGGTGCCAGGGTCACACCCTGTGCGCCATGATCGCGCCGGAGTCGTTCGTGCTCGACGACGTCGACGGTCATGCACACGCCGTACCCGGGCGGGTCCCGGACGGCCACCACGCTTCGGTGGCCGAGGCTGCCCGCTCCTGCCCCGAGCAGGCGATCCTGCTGACCGACGGGGGCTCGCGATGACGAACTACCACTTCGACCGGCACGCCCCCGACTATCGCGACAAGTTTCTCGACATCACCCACGAGATGCACCAGAAGTGCCCGCTGGCCTGGACCGACACCTACGACGGGCACTGGGTGGCTGCGGGCAGCGACGCGGTGTTCGAACTGGCGCGTTGCCCGCACGTGTCCAACGACCACGACGTCAACAACGAACGCCGCGGCTATAAGGGCATCTCGATCCCGCGGATGGTCGAGGCCGAGGGCTTCCGCGGCGGCATGCTCGAGATGGACGACCCGGAGCACCGCTTCTACCGCACCGCGCTGAACCCGTATCTGTCACCGGCGGCGGTGAAGCGCTGGGAGCCGTTCGTCGACGAGATCGTCCGGGCCTGCCTCGACGACCACATCGAGACGGGCCGCATCGACTTCGTCGACGACCTGGCCAACGTGGTGCCTGCGGTGCTCACGCTCGCGATGCTCGGTGTGCCGCTGGCGAAGTGGGAGCTCTACAACGAACCTGCGCACGCGTCGGTGTACACACCGCCGGATTCCCCGGACGCCGACCGGGTGCGCGAGATGTACCTGGCGATGGGTGTGGACCTGTTCACCAACCTGATGGAGATCCGGGAGAACCCACGCCCTGGCATCATCGACGCGCTGGCGAAGTTGCGCATCGACGGCGAGGCGCCGCCGGACATCGAGCTGATCGGCATGCTGAACCTGTTGATCGGCGGTGGGTTCGACACCACCACGGCATTGACGGCACACGCCCTGGAATGGCTGTCCGACCATCCCGATGAGCGCACCCGGCTCAGCGCCGAACGCGACACGCTGCTCAACCCCGCCACCGAGGAGTTCCTGCGGTACTTCACGCCGGCACCCGGCGATGCCCGCACGGTCGCCGAGGACATGTCACTCGGCGACATCGAACTGCGCGAAGGCCAGCGACTGTGGCTGTCCTGGGCGATGGCCAACCGCGATCCCGCCGTGTTCGGCGACCCAGACCAGGTGATCCTGGACCGGAGGGGGAACCGGCACTTCAGCTTCGGCCTCGGCGTGCACCGCTGCATCGGATCGAACGTGGCCCGCACGGTCTTCAAGTCCATGCTCACCGCGGTGCTGGACCGGATGCCGGACTACCGCTGCCTGGCCGAGGGGACCGTGCACTACGACAGCATCGGCGTGATCCAGGGCATGCGGCACCTGCCCGCCGAGTTCACGCCGGGCCCTCGGCTGGGTGCGGGCGTCGCCGAAACGGTGGCCAAACTCCAGAAGATCTGCGATGAGCAAGGTTTGGCGCGTCCGATCACCGAACTCAAGGACGCCGCGCGCATCGAGGAGACGGTATGAGCCGTCCCGTCGCGGTGGTGACCGGAGCCAGTCGCGGCGCCGGTGCTGGGATCGCGCACGCGCTCGGGCGGCACGGCTGCACCGTCTACGTGACGGGCCGCACCGTCGACCCGGGTGGTTGCGCGACGGGGACCATCGGGGAGACGGCCGCCAAGGTCACCGCCGCGGGCGGCGAGGGTATCGCCGTACAGGTCGACCACGGCGACGACGAACAGGTCGCGGCCCTGTTCGCTCAGGTCGCCCGCGACCACGGCCGTATCGACATCCTGGTCAACAACGCGGCCGTCATCCGCGACGAGATGATGGGGCGCACCAAGTTCTGGGAAGAACCGATCAACGTCATCGACACCCTCGACGTCGGCCTGCGCAGCAGCTATGTCGCGACGGTGTACGCCGCCCCGCTGATGGTGCCCAACGGCAAGGGGCTGGTCGTGTTCACGTCGTCCTCGGGCGCGGTGCACTACGCGTTCGGACCCGCCTATGGCGTCCCGAAGGCCGGCACCGACAAGATGGCGGCCGATATGGCCTTCGACTTCCGTGACGTCGGCATCGCCGCGGTGTCGATCTGGATGGGATCGCTGCTCACCGACCGGGTGCGCGGCATCATCGCGAGCAACCCCGCGAAGTTCGGCCACATCCTCGACACCGCCGAAACCCCGGAGCTGACCGGACATGTGATCTGGGCGCTGCACACCGATCCGAATGTGATGTCAGTCAGTGGCCAGACCCTGATCGGGGCCGAACTGGCCGTCAAGTACGGGATCACCGACGAAGACGGTCGCCAACCTCCGTCGTACCGTGACCTTTTCGACGTGCACCCGCCCACGCAGTGCGCACATGTAATGCGATGAGGACATGCGGATCGGACTGACCGGAGGCGCTTCCTCCGTCGACAAGATCGTCGTGCAGGCCCAGCAGGCAGAATCCGAAGGATTCCGCGCGCTGTGGTACGCCAGCGCGGTCGCCGGCGATCCGCTGGTTGCGATGGCGATCGCCGGCCGGGCCACCACGTCGATCGAACTGGGTACCGCGGTGTTGCAGACCTATCCGTGTCATCCACTGCTGCAGGCGAACCGGGTTGCGGCGGCCGCCAATGCGATGGGGCGCCCCGGCCTGACGCTGGGTATCGGGCCGTCGCACGAACCGATCGTCCGTGACGTGCTCGGCCTGTCCTACGACCACCCGGTCCGCAACACCCGCGAGTACCTGCAGATCATCACCGCGTTGCTGGCCGGCGACGACGTGGACCTCGACGGCACGGACTGGAGCGTGCACAGCGCCGGGCGGATGGCGGAGCTCGACCATCCGGTGCCGGTGCTGCTGTCGGCGCTGTCGCCGCGGATGTTGGATGTCGCCGCCGAGTTCGCCGACGGCGTGGTGCTGTGGCTGGCGTCGGCGGCGGTGATCGCCGAGCGGATCGCCCCGGCCGTCGCCGGCGGCCGCATCGTCGCGGGCCTGCCTGTCGCGGTGCACGACGACGTCCGGGACGCGCGCGAGGCGATCGCCGCGACAGCCGGTGGGTACGAGCGGATGGCCAACTATCAGAGCATCATCCGCGCCGGAGGCGGCGCATCAGCCGCTGACGTCGGGATCGTCGGCGACGAAGCGGCGGTGACGCGCCAGCTCGACGAGCTCGTCGCCGCGGGTGCCACCGACGTCTGGGCACAGCCCGTGGCGGTGGGCTCCGATCGGGCGCAGCGCTCGGCGTCCGTGAAACGCACCAGGGCACTGCTCGCGGAGCTGGCCCGGGCGGGTTAGGTCACTTTCCGCGGGGCCGGGCGCCGCGCCCGTAGGTGATGTCGGCGCGTTCGGGGTCCCAGCGGTTGCGGAACACCACGTCCTCCAAGGGTCTACGCCGCACCGGGCCGTGCTTACCTCGCGGCCAACCCACCACCACATGGCCCGCCAGGAACCATTCGTCGGGCACTCCGGAAGCGTCCCGGAGTGCCTTCTCGCCGCCGTACGACGCCCAGCTGGTGATGCACGCGCCGAGCCCCTGCGCGCGAGCCGCGAGGTAGAAGTTCTGCAGCGCCGGGTAGATCGAACCGCCCTGCAGGAACTCCGACGAGAACTCGTTCTTGAACGCGACGAACAGCACCGACGTGAACTCGCCTGCCCGGTCGTGCAACTCGTAGGTGGCCCGGTTGTTGCGGGCTGCCCTGCTGTCGTCCTCCGCAGCGGGCCGGGTCATCCCGTAGATGGATTCGATGGACTCCAAAGCGATCTTGGCCGCCTGCGTGACCGCGGCGCGTTGTTCGGGTCCGTCGAGCACGATGAACCGCCACAGTTGGGCGTTGGCGCCGTTCGGCGCCCAGGTGGCCGCCTGCAGGCAACGATTCAGTGTTTCGTCGTCGACGGGTTCGTCGGTGAACCGCCGGATCGACCGTGCGGTGGACAGCACTTCCCAGACGTCGTCGGTCGGATGCGGCATGTCCATTGGTGTACTCGACTCGAGCCGGGGTGTCCAGCACCACACATGCTGTACAGTCGTACTGCACGATCGGCGGACGATGGGAGTGATGCTGTGAGCGGCAGGTTTTCGATGGAAGGCAAGGTTGCGGTCATCACCGGCGGCGGCACCGGCATCGGGCGCGCCTCGGCCTTGGTGCTCGCCGAGCACGGCGCCGACGTGGTGCTGGCCGGACGGCGCGCCGAGCCGCTGAAGGACACCGCAGCCGAGATCGAGGCACTGGGGCGGCGCGCGCTCGCGGTGCCGACCGATGTCACCGACGCCGACGCGTGCCAGGCGTTGGTCGACGCGACGCTGGCCGAGTTCGGCCGGCTCGACGTGCTGCTCAACAACGCAGGCGGCGGTGAGACCAAGTCGCTGATGAAGTGGACCGACGACGAGTGGCATCAGGTCCTCGACCTGAATCTGTCCAGCGCTTGGTACCTGTCGCGAGCCGCGGCCAAGCCGATGATCGATCAGAAGAAGGGCGCGATCATCAACATCTCGTCCGGTGCCGGCCTGCTGGCGATGCCGCAGGCGCCGATCTACGGTGCCGCCAAGGCCGGTCTGCAGAACCTGACTGGCTCGATGGCCGCGGCCTGGACGCGAAAAGGTGTGCGGGTCAACTGCATCGCGTGCGGAGCGGTCCGCACCCCCGGATTGGAGGCCGACGCGAAGCGTCAGGGCTTCGACATCGACATGATCGGTCAGACCAACGGGTCCGGCCGGATCGCCGAACCGGACGAGATCGGTTACGGCGTGCTGTTCTTCGCCTCGGACGCCTCGAGCTACTGCTCCGGTCAGACGCTGTACATGCACGGCGGCCCCGGACCGGCGGGGGTCTGAGCATGGACGTCAGCCACATCGGTGTCCGGGTGCGCGATCTGGACGCGTCCCTGGAGTTCTACAGCGCACTCGGTTTCGCCGAAGTGAAACGTCTGACCGTCCCCGATCAGATGGCCGAAGGTCTGCTGGGGCTGGCGCCACCGATCGGATTCGAGGCGGTGTACCTGCGCAACGGCGGTGTCGTCCTGCAACTGCTGACTTTCTCCGGGTATCCGGCCCCCGACGAGGCCGAGCGCGGCCTGGTTCAGGCCGGGCTGACCCATCTGTCCATCGCGGTCGCCGATCTCGCCGCGGCGCAGGGCGCGGTGACGGCGGCCGGGGGAGCCGTCGTCGCCGACCCAGGTGGCGGATTCGCGTGCATGGTCCGCGATCCCGACGGTCAGCTGATCGAACTGGTCAACGAGAAGGTGCGTCCGGTCACTTGAGTTCGGTGACCATCGCCGCGTAGCGGTCGAGGAACTCCCATGTGGTCGAGGGGTCGTCGCCGTCCCGTCGGCCACCGCCGACCACCACCCGGGTGAAACCGAGGTCGCGGTACCGAGCGAGACGTTTCTCCGACGGGTCGCCCCACGCCATCACGGTCAGGTCCAGCGTGGCCGGGTCCCGGCCGACGTCCTCGGCCCGTCTCCTGAAGTCCTGCGCCGCCGCGGGGAGATCGCGGTATGCGGCATCACCCGGCAGCCACCCGTCGGCCCACGGCAGGCACTCTCCGATCGCCTTCGGCCCGGTGGCGGCAGCCAGCAGCGGAGGGCCCGGCCGCTGGTGCGGCTTGGGATGGCACCATACCGGCTCGAAGTCGTAGAACTCGCCGTGATGCGACGCCTCATCCTGCGTCCACAACGTCCGCAACGCGGCGACCATGTCCGCCAGCGCCCGGTAGCGGTCCGCCCACGAGATCTCACTCGACACCGCGAGCTCGGCACGCACCCCCACGCCGATGCCGAGCAGTACCCGGCCGACACTGAACTGGTCCAGTGTCGCCACTTGCTTGGCGAACGTGAACAATTCGTGCTCCAGCGGCAGCGCGACCGCGGTGCCGAGCCGCAGCGTGGACGTGGTCTGCGCGGCGGCAAATAGGGACAGCAGGGGATCCCAGATCCGCTGCTGGGCGTGCAGCAGAGCCGGCGGCATGGATCCCGCGGCGGACACCGGGATCTGCGGGTGTTCGCCGACCCACAGCGATTCGAAGCCGCGCTGTTCGAGTTCGCGGGCCAGCAGGTCGGGGGCCATATCGGCCGGGGTGTTCATGCTGACGAATCCGATGTGCATCGACTCTCCCTCGATCGCTTCGCGGTGCTGTACGATCGTACAAGTGAGTGGCGTGTATTACGACCCCTACAACGTCGAGATCGACGTCGATCCGTACCCGGTGTACAGGCGGCTGCGCGACGAGGCGCCGTTGTACTACAACGACAAGTTCGACTTCTGGGCGCTGAGCCGGTTCGCCGAGGTCGACGCCGCGCTCAAGGACGTCGACAACCTCAGCAACGCCAAGGGGGACATCCTCGAGGTCGTCAAGGCCGAACCGGTGATGCCCGACGGGGTGTTCATCAACGAGGACCCGCCGCTGCACACCGTGCACCGGCTGCTGGTGTCGCGGGCGTTCACGCCGCGCAAGATGAACGTCATCGAGGAGCGGGTGAGGGCGTTCTGCCAGGCCTGCCTCGACCCGCTTGAGGGCGGTGATCGCTTCGACTTCACGCTCGACCTCGGCTCCGAGATGCCGATGCGGGTGATCGGCATGCTGGTCGGGATGCCAGACTCGCTGCAGCGCAGCGTCCGCAAGGTCGCCGGGGCGCGACTGCGCAACAAGCCCGGTGAGCCGCTCCCGGTGAAGAAGGACAACTATTTCAACGGCAACATGTTTCGCGATTACGTCGCATGGCGTAAGAGCAATCCGTCCGACGACCTCGTCACCGAACTGCTCAATGTCGAGTTCGAGGACGTCGACGGAAGCCGCCGGAAGCTGGGTGAGGAAGAGCTCTTGGTGTTCCTCGGCGTCATCGCGAATGCCGGCACCGAGACCGTGGGCCGACTGTTCGGCTGGCTGGGCAAGATGCTTGCTGATCATCCGGACGCCCGCCGCGAACTGGCGGCCGACCCTTCGCTGATCCCGTCGGCCATCGAAGAGATCCTGCGGATGGAGCCGCCGGTGCACAACATCGCCCGGTTTGTGGCCAAAGATGTGGAATACCAGGGGCAAACAGTGCCGGCAGGCAGTGCGCTGCTGCTGATGGCCGGCGCGGCGAACCGGGACGAACGCCGGTTCGCCGACCCCGACGTCTTCGACATCCGGCGCAACCCCAACCACCTGACGTTCGGGCGTGGGGCGCACTTCTGCCTCGGTACGTCGTTGGCCCGCATTGAGGGCCGGATCGCGTTGGAGGAGATCCTGAAGCGCTGGCCGGACTGGACGATCGACGAGGAGAAGGCCGTGCGCGCCCCGACAGCGACGGTGCGCGGCTGGGATTCGATGCCCGCGATCGTCGGCTAGCGGAGGCGCACCGGCACGTTGAGCCGGCTGTCGGGACCCGGCACGGGGGCGAACTCCATGGCCCACGCCGGTTTTCCGTGCTGAGCCACCCAGCACGTGCCGGTCGCCTCCGGGGGTGCGGCCAACGCGACCATCACCGCGTCGGCGATGGCCTGCGGTTCCATCACAGGAATCCCGATGCGTTCGACGAGCGGGCGCCGGTCACCGAGCACTCCGGTCTCGGTGATCCCTGGGCAGATCGTGTGTACCGCAATGCCTTCGGCGGCGAGGTTCGGGGCTATCGACCGCATCAACCCGACGACGCCGTGCTTGCCCAACGAGTAGACCGGGTCTGGGTGCCAGGGCATCAACCCCGCCAGAGACGCGGTGGCCAGAATCGCCCGATCCCCGCCGCCCAGCGAACGCATGGTGCGCACCGCCGCCCGGGCTCCGAATACCACGCCGTCGAGATTCACCCCGACCGAGCGTCGGTACTGGGCCAGGTCGAGGGAGCCGATGTCGCCCGACCACTCTATGGTGATGCCGGCATTCAGGAAGGCGAGATGCAGCCCGCCCAACCCTGCCACACACGACGCGAACGTCGCGTCGACCTGGTCGGGATCGGTGACGTCGCAGCGTAACCCGATTCCGCCGACTGGTTCGGCGACCGCCTCGGCTGCCGCGCCGTCGATATCGACGACACACACCCGCATGCCCTCGTCGGCCAGTCGCACGGCTGTCGCGCGGCCGATGCCCGACGCGCCGCCGGTCACCAGCGCGACACGTCCCGCGAGGTTCACACCATCACCACCGGTCGACGGGATCGTCCAGCTTCAGCGGGCGCAGGTAGGAGGCGTCGGTCTTGTCCCACTTGCCCTTGATGAACCCCTGCACCGCGCCCTTTCCGAGGATCGAGGAGTCGCCGCTGATCATCCATTCGATGGTGCAG
The DNA here is from genome assembly GCF_010725485.1 of Mycolicibacterium parafortuitum. Taxonomy (NCBI): domain Bacteria; kingdom Bacillati; phylum Actinomycetota; class Actinomycetes; order Mycobacteriales; family Mycobacteriaceae; genus Mycobacterium; species Mycolicibacterium parafortuitum. The sequence goes on from NZ_AP022598.1 coordinate 1,938,990, forward strand.
CGGCGCAGCGCGATCTTCCAGACACCGTCGCGGCGTTCCAGTCGGTCGATATAGCGGCCGCCCATCAGCGACACGATCTTGCCGCCCTTGACCCGCATCGCGCCCATCACGTAGCTCTCGGCATGTGCGACGTCGCCGTCGATCTCGCAGGTGTGGGTGGTGACGTTGTGCAGGTGGTCCTCGAACACCGCGGTGTGCGCCGCATTGGCCCAATCGCCGTATTCGGGACCCGTTTTGACGGTCGGACCGTGCTCGTCGATGCCGTCGTCGAAGTACACGCTGCCCATCAGCTCGGCATCGTGGCGGTCGTGTCCACGGGCCTGGTTCATCACACAGTCGAGGATCGCGGTGCGATCCTCCAGGTACTGCACGCGCTTGCGCAGCTCCTCGAGCTCGTCGGTGTTCGTCAACGTCGTCCCTTCGCCGCAGTGCCCATGTTTGTACACTTGTATAGCACATGGTGGTATGCGCCTGCCCGGCTCGGCGAGCGTGCGTGTCCGCGGGCAACACGCCGTCGAGATCCCGACAACAGCGCACGCTCGCGCCGGTTGGTTAGGGCGAGATCTACCGGGACCGCTTGCGCGCGGGCGGTTTCCGCTTGGCGGCAGGCTCGATCGAGTCGAGATAACCCTCGAAGGCCTCGATCAGCTCGGCGTGTGCCATCTCGACACCGACGCCCTTCTCCAGGTTCAGGAACTTCGGCAGGCTCGACAGCAGCAGCTGCAGTGCGGGCAGCGACAGGTTGCCCCACGGCCGGGCGTCTTCGCCGAACTTCGCGGTAAGCGCGTCCAACTGGAGTTTGCGCACACTCTCGGTCACCGCCGCGATCTCGGTGCGGATGGACTTGCGGTGGTTACCCAGCGCCATGAACTCCGTCATCAGGGTTCCGGTGGCCTCGTCCCAGCTGTACTCCCACAGCGCGCGCAGCGGGTCCTCGACGCGCTTCTCCAGCACCTTGTTCAGGTGGGCCAGGTTGCGCTCGGAGTACCGCCGGATCGCGGCGATGAAGACGTCATCAAGGGTGGGGAAGTAGTACTGCACCAGGGAGGGGGTGACGCCGGCCTTGGCGGCCAGGGCGCGGTAGGTCACGCTTGCATAGCCCTCCTCGAGCATCATCGTCTCCACGCAGTCGAGCAGCGTGTCCCGGGTCTTGGAGGTTTCAGCGCCGACGCGCCGCGACGAGGTCGCCATGGTCGTATTCTGTCATTCCGTCGAGCCTCGGCTCACCGGTTGAGTGGCTTGTAGAACACCAATCCGTTGCCTTTGTTGTCGAAGACCACCGCACGGCGCTCGTGCGCGTCGTCATAGGGGCCCTTCACGATGCCCCCGCCGCTGGCCTCGATCGCCTTGGCCGCAGCATCCACATCGGAGGTCTTGATCCCGACCACCACCTGGCCCGGAATCGGATGGTCCACCGATGTCGCCAGCGCGAGCGTCACCGGCCCGCCGTCGAGGGCGGCGAAGTGGGCTCCGTCGCGGAACTTCAGCGACATCCCCAGCGTCTCGGTGTAGAAGTCGATCGATTCGTCCAGGTTGTCCGTGGACAGGATGATCATCTTGACTTCGTGGTCGCTCATGCGGGATCTCCTCGATGTCGAGCGTGCTTGTAGGCGGCTCATAGAATGTCACGTGAGTTCTTCTTGTATCTAGGGACTTTCGTCTCTTTACCCCGTCACCACCCGCAACGTGTCCAGCGTCGGATCGGCGGCGTAGGCGATACGGATACCCGCCGACCGGGCGCTGTGCAGCGCCTCGAGGACGGCGGCGGTGACCTGTTCGCCCGGGGAGAGCACCGGGATCCCCGGGGGATACGGCGCGACGAGCTCCGCGCTGACCCGGCCGATTGCGTCGCGCAGCGGGACCGTCTCGCGGGGTGCGAAAAACGCGGTCCGCGGCGCCATCTCGGTGACCGGGGTGACCGCGTAGGCCGCCCCGGTGACCACCGGGCGTGGCGACCCGCGGTGCCGCGCGATCGAGGTGACGAGCGTATCGACCAGCTGCGTCAGCGACTCCGCTGTATCCGCCAACGACACCTGCGCGACGATCGTGTCCCGCTCGGCGGCCTCCACCGGCAGACCCGCGGCCAACAGATCATGTTCGACGGCGATGCCGTCGGCGCCGGTGCCCGGCAGCACCAGCGTCAGCTTCAGTGGATCGACACCGGGACCGTCGAGAACCATCAGCCCGTCGACGTCGGACAACCTCTCCCGGGCCCCTCGCACCGCCGAGATCGCTTCGCCCAGCAGCGTTTCCCCGTCGCGTTCCAACAGCGCCCGGGCCGCGTCGATACTTGCCAGGATCGCACCCGCCGGGCTGGTCGTGTGCGTCGCGTCCACGCCCGCGTCCAGCCGCGCCGGATCAATTCGCTCACCGATGGCGAGCACCATCGCCGCCTGACTCCACGCGGGCAGGGTCTTGTGCGCACTGACGACCATCGCGTCGGCACCGAGTTGCAGAGCATGCCGGGGCAGTTCGGGATGGAATCCGAAGTGGGCGGCCCACGCCGCATCGACGACCAGCGGGACCCCGTGGGTGTGTGCGGTGTCCGCGAGCGCGGCGACGTCACCGACGGTCCCGACGTACGACGGGTCGCCGACGAGCACGGCCGTCGCCTCCGGGTGGGCACGCAACACGGCGTCGACGGACGCCGCGGCCACCCCCAGCGGGAGACCGGTCGCCGGGTCGATCTCGGGGTGCACCCACAGCGGCGTCAGCCCGGCCAGCACCAGTCCGAGCAGCATCGACCTGTGCAGGGTGCGACTGACCACCACCGAACCGCCGGAGGCGGAACCGAGCGTCAACGCCAGCGCCTGGTTCGCGTGCGTCGCGCCGCCGACGGAGAAGCGGCACACGTCGGCACCCCACAACCGTGCCGCACGCGCCTCGGCGTCGGCCAGCACGCCGGCGGTGAGCTTCATCGTGTCGAGTCCGGCGTAGAGCGGAACATCGCCGGCCACCACGTCACCGACCAGATCGTGGCGCTGTTTGTGGCCGGGGATCGTGAACGGTGTCGACGGGTTCTCGTGGAACCGCAGCCACGCGTCGAGCAGCGGCGCCTCGGCGCGCAGGCCACGGGGATCGGTGGGCACGCGGCCACGTTAGTGCCGATGACATTGTCCGGGTACCCGGGTCTACGTGAGTATGGATGCTATGGGTCTGCCCGTGTCACCCCCGCTGGAGCCTATGCTGGCCAAGGCGCAGGCCAAGGTACCCGACGAGCCCGGCGTGTGGTCCTACGAACCGAAATGGGACGGCTTCCGCGCGCTGGTGTTCCGGGACGACGATGACGTCGTGCTGCTGTCGCGCAGCGGGAAGGACCTGGCCCGCTACTTCCCCGAGGTGCTCGACGCGGTGCGCGACGAACTCGCCCGGCGCTGCGTCCTCGACGGAGAGATCGTCGTGCCCCGCGAGATCGGTTCGCGCACCCGGCTGGACTGGGAATCGCTGAGCCAGCGCATCCATCCCGCCGAGTCCCGTGTCCGGATGCTGGCCGAACAGACACCCGCGCATTTCATCGGTTTCGACGCGCTGGCCCTCGGGGACAGGTCGCTGATGAAGGAGGCGTTCCGCACCCGCCGTGGGGCGCTGATCGACGCGGTCCACGGCAAGACGTGGTGCCACGTCACCAGCACCACCGAAGACCCCGCGCTCGGTACGCAATGGCTCGACGAGTTCGAAGGCGCGGGTCTGGACGGGATCATCGCCAAACGACTCGACGGGCCCTACCTGCCCGGTAAACGGGAGATGGTCAAGGTCAAACACCACCGCGACGCCGACTGCGTGGCCATCGGTTACCGGATCCACAAGAGCGGTGAGGGTATCGGATCGATCCTGCTCGGTCTCTACCGCGACGACGGGGAGCTCCAGATGGTCGGCGGGGCAGCGTCGTTCACCGCCAAGGCCCGGCTGACACTGCTGGCCGACCTCGAACCGCTGCGCATCGGAGACGATATGCGCGACGGCGAACCGAGCCGCTGGAACTCCGCCGCCGACAAACGCTGGATCCCGGTGCGCCCGGAAAAGGTGTGCGAGGTGGCCTATGACCAGATGGAGGGCAACACCGCCGACGGCAGAAGGTTCCGCCACGCGGTGAAGTTCCTGCGCTGGCGTCCCGACCGCGATCCGGCCAGCTGCACCTTCGACCAGCTCGACGTGCCGCTGAACTACGACCTCAACGATGTTCTGGAGAGCTCCTGATGCCAAGCCCCGCAACCGAAATCGACGTCGACGGAGTGATGGTCCGGCTGACCAACCCGGACAAGCCCTACTTCCCGAAGCTCGGCAAGGACGGCACCAAGGGCAAGCTCGTCGACTACTACCTGTCGGTGGCCGACCGGATGGTGACACTGCTACGGGACCGGCCCGTGCACCTGCAGCGGTTCCCCGACGGCATCGACGGCGAGGAGATCTACCAGAAGCGGGTGCCGCAGAAGCACCCCGGCTACCTCGAAACCTGCACCGTCACCTTCCCGTCCGGGCGCACCGCCGACGCGCTGAAGATCACCCACCCGTCGGCGATCGCGTGGGCAGCCCAGATGGGCACCGTGACGCTGCATCCATGGCAGGTGCGCTGCCCCGACACCGAGCACCCCGACGAACTGCGCATCGACCTCGACCCGCAGCCCGGCACCGGCTTCACCGAGGCGGCGGGCGTCGCGGTCGACGTGCTCAAGCCGCTGCTCGACGAACTCGGCCTGGTCGGCTACCCGAAGACCTCCGGCGGCCGCGGCGTGCACGTGTTCCTGCGGATCGCGACCGACTGGGACTTCGTCGAGGTGCGCCGCGCGGGCATCGCGCTGGCCCGCGAAGTGGAACGCCGCGCCCCGGATGCGGTCACCACGTCCTGGTGGAAGGAGGAACGTGGGAAACGGCTGTTCATCGACTACAACCAGAACGCACGCGACCGCACGTTCGCGTCGCCGTACTCGGCGCGCAAGACCCCGATCGCGACCGTGTCGACACCGCTGACCTGGGACGAACTGCGCGACGCGGACCCCGACGACTACACCATCCTGACCGTGCCGGACTTTGTCGCCGGCCGCCCGGACCCGTGGGCGGGCATCGACGAGAAAGCCCAGTCGATCGAGAAACTGCTGGACATGGCCAAGGCTGACGAGGAACGCGGCGAGGGTGACCTGCCGTATCCGCCGAGTTATCCCAAGATGCCGGGCGAACCGCCGCGGGTGCAGCCGAGTAAGAAGGTCGCCGCGCACTGGGATCAGGACGGCAATCGCATCGCCGACTGACAACGCCCGTTACCCTGCTGTGCATGTCGTTGCCGATCAACACCCTGCGCAAGCTGCTCGCGGCCCTGGCGATCGTCGGGATGCTGGCCAGCGGTATCGGCATCGCGGGATTCATGATCTTCGGCAACCGCGACCTGCAGGAGTCGGCAGCCCCCCGGTACACCCCGCCGGCGCCGCCTCCGCCGTCGGTGCCGACGCCCAAAGAGTTCATGATCGGGGTCGGGGTCACCGCGCAGAACTGCGACCCGGCCGGGGCCTGCCTGTACACCTACACCATCGATCCGAAATATGTTGGGCTGCACCCGTTCCCGGAGACGCCGTTCACCGTCGAATACGAGGTGCTCGGCGGGCACGCACCCCAGCCGGGCAAGTTCACCGTCAGTGGTGACCAGGCGGAGATCCTCAAGGACGTGACCGTCGAGGGCCCGCCCGGGGCGACGTTGTCGGCCAACGTCGTGCGCGTCTTCGAGGCGCCCCCGCCCGAACCACCGGCCGAACCGCCACCGCCGCCTCCCGCCGGTGAACCCGTGCCCGCGCCCGGACCCGATTCGGCGCCCGCGCCGTGACGACGACTCAGCCGCCGCGCAGCCGCTGGCTCCGCAACTTCCACCCCGCACCGAACGCCCGGATCCGGTTGATCTGTTTCCCGCACGCGGGGGGATCGGCCAGCTACTACTTCCCGATGTCGGCCGCGCTCGCCCCCGAGTTCAACGTCTACGGCGTGCAGTACCCCGGCCGGCAGGACCGGCACAGCGAGCCGTTCGTCGAGACCATCGACGACCTCGCCGACCAGGTGTTCACCGCGCTCACCGCGCTCCCTGAGCAGCCCACCGCGTTCTTCGGGCACAGCATGGGCGCGGTGCTCGCGTTCGAGGTGACCCGCCGCTACGAATCGCTGTCCGGCCGTCGCCCGGTGGTCGTCTTCGCGTCGGGCTCGCGCGCACCGAGCCGCTACGGCGACGAATGGGAACGCAAGAGCGACAGCGACCTGATCGACGTGATGCGGGACCTGGGCGGCACCGATCCGCGGGTACTCAACGACCCCGACCTGTTGTCGACGTTCCTGCCCGCGTTCCGCAACGACTACCGCGCCCTGCAGGCGTATCACCGCGGCACCGACGTCGCCGTGCACGCGCCGGTCGTGGTGATGAGCGCCACCGACGACCCGAAGACCAGCGAGGACGACGCCAGGGCGTGGTTACAACACACCTCCGGCGGCGGCCAGGTGCATCTGTTCACCGGCGGGCACTTCTACCTGGAGAAGCAGCCGCAGAAGGTCATCGAGGTGGTCACCCAGACGCTGCGCGACGTCGGCTAGACCTCCAGGAACTCCCGGACCCGGTCCAGCCCGGTCGTCTCGATATCGTTGCGGCACACGGTTTCCCACGCCTGGCGGTCCATCGAGAACGACAGCATCGTGTCGAGCCGGTCGCGGCGCGGCTCCTGGCCGGAGCCGTCCTGTCGATACGGCAGTGACTGCGTGACGCGCAGCGATGCGGCGTTGTTTTCGCTACCGGCCCGCGACGACGCCCCGCGGCTGCGGCAGCGGCAGGTCGTTGTACGTCGCGATACCCGGCGCCGCGGCCACCACCGCCGGGATCGCGTGGATCGGCGGCATCGCGGTCATGATGTGCCCGAGCACGAAGAAGTCCTCGAGCGTCTTGGCGTTCTCGATCATGTCCTGCGGCGGCAGGAAGCCGACCTGCATGTTGACCGTCGGGCGGCCGTCGATGGTGATCTTCCATCCGTCCCCGTCGAGTTGCCAGTCCGGTTCCAGGGTCTGGCCCTTCTTCCACCGCACGTTGATGTCGATCACGGTCCTGCCGTCGACGATTCCCTGCCAGCTCGCGTACACCCCGGCGACGTGACCGGCCGGGATCGTCCACGACGCCATCGCCAGATCCTCTGTGGTCTGGGCGTATTCGGACACACACGTGATCTCGTCGAGCTCGATGCCCAGCGAGTCGGCGACCAACCGCACGGCTTCGGCGAACACCGCCGTGCCCTGCGACGCCATCGGCGCCAGGTCGGGATCGTCGATCGCGGTGCCGAATCCGACCGGGCGCTCGGTGTCGGGGGAGTCGTAGAGCGTGGTGTCGGCGGACTCGGCGATGGTGATCTTGTCGATGCGGTCGCAGGCGGTGCCGGCCACGATGGCCAACAACTCGGCGAAGCCGGGACTGACTCCGGAGCCGAACAGCGTCGAGCCGCCCCGCTGACATGCCTGTGCCAGCTTGTCGCGCCCGTCGCCGAGGTTGTGTCCGGTGATGAACGACGCCGAGGCCACCACGTTGACCCCGGCCTCCAGGATGCGCACCAGCTCGTCGACGTCGATCCACATCGGGTTGTAGACCACGACGTCGGGTTTGAGCGACAACAGCGCATCGATGTCGGCGGTGGCGGTCACCCCGAGCGGTTCGATGCCGACGAGCTCGCCGACGTCGCGGCCGGCCTTGTCCTCTGACCATGCGTAGCAGCCGACCAGTTCCAGGAGTGGATTGGCGGCTATCGCCGCCACCGAAGACTTACCGACATTTCCTGTCGTCCACTGGACGACCCGATATGACGCATTGTTGGGCACTCGCTCAGCATAGGGTCGACGGCTAGCCCGGTTAACGGCTTTGCCGGAAATCAGACGCCGGGCGTCAACAACACCGTGCCGGTGCGTTGTTGGCCGGCCCGGTCGATCCAGGCGAGCTCGAGCGTCTCGCCGGGGTAGTGCCGGTCGAGCACCAGGGTCAGCGTGGTGGTCGAGTCCAGCGGTGTGCCGTCGACGGAGGTCAGGATGTCCCCCGGCTGCAGCCCGGCCTGCTCGGCCGGTCCTCCGATCATCACGTCCCGGATCAGCACCCCGGGCCCGCCCCGCGGTGTGGTCTGGACACCGACCCCGAGCAGGGTGGGCGGACCGATGTGGACCGAGTCGGACCGGACCCCGGCGCGGATCTGGTCGACGACGCCCATCGCGTCGTTGATCGGGATCGCGAATCCTTTACCGCCAGGGCCCATCCGGAAGTTCACCGACGCGGCCGTGGTGATCCCGACGACCCTGCCCGACGAGTCGACAACCGGTCCGCCGGAATCCCCGGCGCGCACCGGGGCCGCGAACTCGAACAGCCCGGTCAGTTCGTCGGCCGATCCGGTCAGGGTGTCCTCGGCCTTCACCGTGCGGCCGAACCCGGTCAGGGTGCCGACCTCCTGGGTCAGCGGTGCGTTGGACCCCATCGCGTTGCCGAGCGCGACGACGGGCTCACCGGGGGCCAGCAGGTTCGCATCGCCGATCGGGGCCGTGGGCAGACCGCCGGCACCCAGTAACTGGAGGACCGCGACGTCGCGCCTGCGGTCGTAGCCGACGAGCTGGGCGGGATACGGACGCCCGTTGACGGTGCCCACGATGCGGTCGGCGCCCTGCACGACGTGGAAGTTCGTCAGGACCTGCCCGCTCTGATCGATCACCACACCGGTGCCGAGACCGACGACGCCCTGATAGTCGACCGTGGTGTCGATACGTACGACGGCGGGTTCGACCTGTGCGGCGGCCGCGACGGGATCACCGGGAGCGGCCGCGGCCGGGGCGGCGGGGGAGACCAGCGCGAGGATTGCGATCAGCGCAATCAGCAGCGCGCGGTGGCGGCGAAGGAGGCCCATAACCATCAATACTGGCTGCGACGTCGGCGGCTGTCGACGTGGGGCCGTCGCGTCAGTCCTCGACGGCGACGCCGCCGCGGGTTCTGCGGCGCCGGCCCAGGACCGTTCCCTTGCCGGTGGGACGCTGGTTACGCAGCTTGCCGTCATCGGGCTCGGTCGGGTCGGGATCGGACTCATCCTCGGCTTTTACCCCGTTCTGACCGGAGCCCACCTCGTCACCGGCGTCGGCTGCCTCGGCTTCGGCGCTCTCCGTCGACTCCACGGACGTCTCGGTGGAATCCTCGTCGGCGGTGTCCTCGTCGGCGTTGTCGTCGGTCTTGTTGCGGCCGCGTCGGCTGGTGCGTTCCTTGACCTTGACCGGTTTCGGGGGCGGCGGCGGCAGCTCGGCGACGAACGCCAGGTAGAACGCGAACATCCCGAGCAGTGCGATCGCGGCGGCGGCGCCGTAGATGCCGAACAACCACTGACCGGCCGAATCCAGCGACAGCCAGATCTCGCTGATGGCGGTGGCGACGATCAGCACGCCGGCCACCACGTGCATCACGATCGAAGTGGTGCGCAGGTTCAGCGCCATCTGCGGCGTGCCGAACTCGGGCTTGCGGGTGCGCACCAGGGTGAACATGACAGGCAGCGCGGCCAGACCGATCAGCGCGCCGGTGACGATGCGCAGCGCGGTGCCGAGTCCCTGCGGTGTCTCACCGAGCAGCTCGGGGGTGCGCGGAAGCACGAAGAAGAAGTAGAGGACCCCGGCGGCGACTGAGAACGATGCGTGCCAGATCACCGCAGCGGTGCGGCCCATACTCCTCCTTGATGGTGTTGCCCGGGGTGCGACCACAAGGCCGTGACCAGGTCGCACCCCGGGCGAGTGCGGAGGATAGGGGATTTGAACCCCTGAGGGCTATTAACCCAACCCGCGTTCCAGGCGAGCGCCATAGGCCACTAGGCGAATCCTCCGCCGGTCATGGTAGCCGACGGCAACGGTGTCTCCCCAAATCCCGCCGTTGAGCTGCTCGCTGATGGCTCTGGAGCGCCGGGGTATTACACTCGCCGTGGACCCCGCGCGGCGTCCATCCTGTGAACTCCCCCAGGGCCGGAAGGCAGCAAGGGTCAACGGGCTCTGGCGGGTGCGCGGGGTCCCCTTGATTTTCCGGCCGGAGTTACCCACCACGGTGAAAGGCGAGCGGTGTCTTTTCATTCGCTGGGCCGCGACGAACTGCGCGCACAGCACGAACTGCAGCAACGCGACTACGCCGAGTTGCAGGCCAAGCGCCTCCGTCTCGACCTGACCCGCGGCAAGCCCTGCAGCGAGCAGTTGGACCTGTCCAACGCCCTGCTCGCGCTTCCCGGCACCGGAACCGACTCGTACCTGGACCGCGACGGCACCGACACCCGCAACTACGGCGGACTGCACGGCCTGCACGAACTGCGTGCGATCTTCGGCGACCTGCTCGGCATCGCGGTGCCGAACCTGATCGCGGGCAACAACGCCAGCCTGGAGTTCATGCACGACGTGATCGTGTACTCGTTGCTGCACGGAGGCGTCGACTCGCCGCGGCCGTGGAGCCAGGAGCCTGTCGTCAAGTTCCTGTGCCCGTCCCCGGGCTACGACCGGCATTTCGCGATCACCGAGAGCCTCGGCATCGAGATGATCGCGGTACCGCTGCGCGACGACGGACCCGACATCGACCTGATCGAAGAACTCGTCGCCGCCGACCCGGCGATCAAGGGCATCTGGTGCGTGCCGGTGTACTCCAACCCGACCGGCACCACCTACTCGTGGGAGACGGCCCGGCGCCTGGTCCAGATGCAGACCGCGGCAAACGATTTCCGCATCATGTGGGACAACGCATACGCGGTGCACACCTTGACCCACGACTTCCCCAAGCAGGTCGACATCCTCGGGCTGGCCGAGGCGGCGAACCATCCCAACCGGCCGCTGGTGTTCGCCTCGACGTCGAAGATCACCTTCGCCGGTGGCGGCGTGAGCTTCCTGGGCGCCTCGTTGGGCAACATCGCGTGGTACCTGCAGCACGCCGGGAAACGGTCGATCGGTCCGGACAAGGTCAACCAGTTGCGCCACGCCCGGTTCTTCGGCGACGCCGACGGGGTGCGGTTGCACATGCAGCGTCACCAACAGTTGATCGCGCCGAAGTTCGCACTCGCGCTGGAGATCCTGGAAGACCGGCTGGCGGACTCGAAGATCGCGTCCTGGACCGAGCCCAAGGGCGGCTACTTCATCAGCCTCGATGTGCTGCCCGGCACCGCCAGGCGCACGGTCGCGCTGGCCAAGGATGCCGGCATCGCCGTGACCGAGGCCGGGTCGGCTTTCCCGTACCGAAAAGACCCGGACGACAAGAACATTCGGATCGCCCCGACCTTCCCCGCCACGTCCGACCTCCGCGACGCGATCGACGGGCTCTCCACGTGTGCGCTGCTGGCGGCCGTCGAGCACCTGCTCGCCGCCGAGTAGTCGGACCGACTGTTCACATGGTCGGCCTCCTCCTCGTCCGCTGGGGCGTCCGCATCGTCGGACCGACTGGGTAGCCTGCTTCCGTGGCTCTCTACCGTAAGTACCGGCCGGCGACATTCGCCGAAGTCGTGGGCCAGGAACATGTCACCGAGCCGCTGTCGACGGCGCTGAACTCGGGCCGCATCAACCACGCCTACCTGTTCTCCGGGCCACGTGGCTGCGGCAAGACCTCGTCGGCGCGCATCCTGGCCCGCTCGCTGAACTGCGCGCAGGGCCCGACGGCCACGCCGTGCGGGGTGTGCGACTCGTGCGTCGCGCTGGCCCCGAACGGGCCCGGCAACATGGATGTCACCGAACTCGACGCGGCCAGCCACGGCGGTGTGGACGACACCCGTGAACTGCGGGACCGCGCGTTCTACGCGCCGGCCCAGTCGCGCTACCGGATCTTCATCGTCGACGAGGCGCACATGGTCACCACGGCCGGCTTCAACGCGCTGCTCAAGATCGTCGAGGAGCCACCCGAGCACCTGATCTTCGTGTTCGCGACCACCGAACCCGAGAAGGTGCTGCCGACCATCCGGTCGCGCACCCACCACTACCCGTTCCGGCTGCTGGCGCCGAAGACGATGCGCACGCTGATCGAGAAGATCGTCGCGTCCGAGAACGTGACCGTCGACGACGCGGTCTATCCGCTGGTGATTCGTGCCGGCGGCGGTTCACCCCGCGACACCCTCAGCGTGCTCGACCAGCTGCTGGCGGGCGCCCAGGGCAATCATGTCGCCTACCAGCGCGCGCTGTCCCTGCTGGGGGCCACCGACCTGGCGCTGATCGACGAGGCCATCGACGCGCTCGCGGCCAACGACTCCGCGGCGCTGTTCGGCGCCGTGGAGGGGGTCATCGACGCCGGGCACGACCCGCGCCGCTTCGCCACCGATCTGCTGGAACGGTTCCGCGACCTGATCGTGTTGCAGGCCGTGCCCGACGCTGTCGCGCGCGGCGTGGTGGACGGACCCGAGGACGTGCTGGAGCGGATGCGTGAACAGGCCTCGCAGCTGGGCACCGCGACGCTGACCCGCTTCGCCGAGGTGGTGCACGCCGGGCTCGGCGAGATGCGCGGCGCGACCGCGCCCCGGCTGCTGCTCGAGGTGATGTGCGCGCGGCTGCTGCTGCCGTCGGCCAGCGATACCGAGGCGGCGCTGCTGCAGCGCGTCGAACGCATCGAGACCCGGCTGGACCTGTCGATCCCGGCCAGCGACGAGATCGCCACGAGCACCCAGGCGCCCCCCCGCAAGCAGTTCGTCCGCAGGAGCGAAGCCGCGTCGGCGTCCACCCCCGCGCCCGCGCCCGAGCCGGAACCCGTGCCGCCGGCCGCGCCCGTCCCGCCGCGCCGGCCCGAGCCCGAACCGGCGCCGAGAGTCGCCGCGCCCGAGCAGGTTCCGGCACCACCACAGCCGGCCGCACCGTCACCTGAGCCAACGCCACCTGCGCCAGCTCAGCCGCCCCGGCAGGCACCAGCTGCTCAGGCTGCACCCGCTGCGCCACCCCCACCGGTGCGCCAGCCCGCCGCCCCGGCCGTCGAGGCGCCGCCGGCGACCCCGGCCGCCGCCGTCGCGGCAGGCGAACCCAATGCGGCCGCGGTGCGCAGCATGTGGCCGACGGTGCGGGAGAAGGTGCGCGAGCGTAGCCGCACCACCGAGGTGATGCTCGCGGGCGCGATCGTGCGTGCGGTCGAGGGAGACACCCTGATGCTGACCCACGAATCGGCGCCGCTGGCCCGGCGGTTGTGCGAACAGCGCAACGCCGACGTGATCAGGGAAGCGCTCAAAGACGCCCTCGGCGTGAACTGGAAGGTGGTGTGCGAGCCGGGAACCGCGGCCGCACCCGCGCCGGCGCGCCCCGAGCCGACCCGCGCGCCCGCCGAGCCTCCGCCATCCCCGGACGGCGACGACGAGGAGAGCATGCTGGCCGAGGCCAGCACGATCGATCCGGCTGCTCCGCGCCGCGATCCCGAGGAAGCGGCGCTGGAGTTGCTGCAGAACGAACTGGGCGCGCGCCGAATCGACGGCTGACCGCGAAGCCGGGTAGCCGGGCTGGGCAGTCGAGCTACGCGGCCTTCTTCTCCTTGAGCACCAGCGCCGGTAGGACCACCGTCGCCAGGGCCGTGACCAACCAGACCACCACGGTCGCGGCGATCCACGATCCGACCCCGCGGATGCTCAGCCCGTTGGAGAACAGCGAGGCGAGCAGCAGCGCGGCGAACGTGGACACCAAACCGATGCCGCCGAGGAACGCCGAAGCGTAGCGGCTGGCCATCTTCAGGAAGAACGGTGACAGGATCGCCTGTGCCACCGTGAAGATCACCACCGCGGTGACGAAACCCCATACCGACAGCGATACCCCGGGTACCAGCCACCCGGCGACGAGCAGCCCGATCGCCGACGACCCCAGGAACACCGCGACACGCAGCAGAAACCGGACCATCCGCGCAGCATAGCCGTCAGGCGTTCCACCAAGGCCGCAAAGGCAGCCCGCCGTCGCGGCCGCGCTCGTCGAGCTTGACGGCCAGCACCTGGTGCAGCTGGATGGCGTTCTGTTCGAAGCCCACCCGCGACGCGGCCATGTAGAGCCCCCACACCTTCGCGGTGGGCAGACCGACCTCGGCGACAGCTTCGTCCCAGTGCTCCACCAGGTTCCGGTTCCAATCGCGCAACGTCATCGCGTAGTGGTGCCGCAGGTTCTCCTCGTGCACGACCTCGAGGCCGACGTCCTGGGCCTCGGTGATGATGCGGCCCGAGCCGGTCAGCTCCCCGTCAGGGAATACGTAGCGGTCGATGAAACCGCCCGCGCTGGCGGTGGAATGGTTGTCGTGGCGGGTGATGCAGTGGTTGAGCAGGAGCCCACCGACGCGCAGCTTCGACTTCAGGAAACGGAAGTACGCGGGATAGTTGGCCACCCCGATGTGCTCGGTCAGGCCGATGGAAGACACTGCGTCGAACTGCGATTCGCGCACATCCCGGTAGTCACCGTGGCGCACCTCGGCGAGCTCGCCGAGGCCCTCCCGCTCGATCGCGGCCGTGGCCCACTCCGCCTGCTCCCTCGACAGGGTCACCCCGACGGCGTGAACGCCGTGGCGCGCGGCGTAGCGCACCATGCCGCCCCAGCCGCATCCGACGTCGAGGAGCCGGTCACCCGGCTTGAGGCGCAGCTTCTCGAACACCAGTCGGTACTTGTTCTCCTGCGCCTCTTCCAGCGTGGCGTCCTGGTGGGGGTAGCACGCGCAGGTGTAGGTCATCGACGGCCCGAGCACCCACCCGTAGAAGGTGTTCGACACGTCATAGTGGTGGTGGATGGCCTCGGCGTCGCGGGTTTTACTGTGCCGCAACCCTTCTGCGATGCGCCGCCAGCGGGGGAGATGCTCCTGGGGTGGCGGCGGGATGATCTTGAGGTGCTCGACCCCGATCGACCTGACCACCTGGGCCAGCACCCGGGCCGGGGGCCGCTTGTATTCGAGCTTGTCGGTCAGCGAGTTGAGCAGGTCGTATGGATCTCCCGGGTGTACCCCGCGAAGCTCGAGGTCACCGGCGATGTAGGCGCGCGCGAGACCGAGATCGCCGGGGGCGGTGGCGAGATAGGTCGTCCCGCGCGGGGTCAGCAGGTCGATCCCGATCTCCGCATCCTCGGGGCCGGTGCTGCTTCCGTCGTAGGCGGTGAACTTCAACGGGAACCGTCCCGCGGCGAAGATCTCCAGCACCTCCGCCAATGTCAGCCGCCGCTCCGGGTTCGGGGTCGGATCGTTGGTCCGCTCACGAAAAGTGGTCATTTCCGCTGTACCGCCTTCGCATAGAGGTCGAGAAAACGGGAGTCCGGGTCGTAGGTCTTCTTGACGGTCTTGTACACCTCTCCGCCGTAGAGCGCATCGAACTCGTCGGCCGAGTAGTACGAATCCGAGTACAGCGACTTGTGGCCGTCGAGTTCACCGACCTTGTGCTCGATCAGCTTGTTGGTGTAACCCTCCTCGGGGCCGACCGGCACCGAGGACCAGAACCCGACATTGACGTAGGTGTGCTGCGGGCGCAGCGGATACAGCGACCAGGACCGGTCGTCGCGCAGGCGCAACGGGCACAACCAGATCGGCTCGATCGGGACGGTGTCGAGGAACCACCGCACGAACTCGGCGGTCCGCTCGATCGGCACCTCGATGTCCTGGACGACGCGCTCGCGCGGAGGCCTGCCGTTGCGCATCTCGATGCGGTCGGCGATGTCGAAGCGCTGGTCGTAACCGATCAGCTTCCAGTAGAAGCTGCTTCGCCGAAGCCGGCGTGGCCAGAACCGCCGGATCCTGGGGTTCTGCGCGCCGAAAGCCCGTGAACACCAGAACCAGTCGGTGTCCCACCGCCACAGGTAGTCGTGGATGGTGAGCCGGTCGTGCTTCTCGCCGTCCGGATGCTGGATCGAGCGGTAGTAGATCTGCGCTCCGGTGTAATCGCTGACCGGACCCGGTGTCGCGGACTGGATTCCGATGCACAGATAGCTCTCGTCGGCGCTGAACACCACGCCGTCGAGGTAGTCGATACGCTCGCCGTCCAGGCCACCGGTCTCGACGATCCGGTCCATCGTCTCGACGAGCTCCGTCAGCGAGTGGAATCGCAGATGGCGAAGCTCGACGAACGGCTTGACCGGCTCCAACTCGATCTTCAACCGGACCGAATAGCCCAGCGTGCCATAAGAGTTCGGGAAGGCGCGGAACAGCTCGGCGTTCTCGTCGGCCGAGGCGCGCACGATGTCGCCTGTTCCGGTGAGGATGTCCATCTCGAGTACGGATTCGTGCGGCAGGCCGTTGCGGAACGACGCCGACTCGATGCCGAGCCCGGTGACGGCTCCGCCGAGGGTGATCGTCTTGAGCTGCGGGACCACCAGCGGTGAAAGTCCGTATGGCAGTGTCGCGGCCACCAGGTCCTCGTAGGTGCACATACCGGCGACGTCGGCGGTGCGGGTTTCGGGATCGACCCCGATGACTCCGCCCAGACCGGAGACGTCCAGGCCCTTGGTGGTGTTCTTGGCCCTGGCGCGGAACAGATTGGACGTGGGTTTGGCCAGCCGGACGGCGGCGTCGGCCGGGATGGCGCGGTAGCTCGCCAACAAACGCTGGACGCCCGCGGTGTATGAAGCTCGTGCGTCGGTCGGGGAAACAGACACACATATACGCTAGTCCGCAGTGGAAGCTGATGCGACCGCACTCGCCAGGCTCACAGACACTGCAAAGACAACTGTGACCCCCGCTTGACAAGGAGTTTGCACTGATGGGACAGGTCAGCGCGTCCAGTACGGTCCTGATCGACGCCGACCCGGAGACGGTGCTCGGTGCCGTCGCGGACTATCAGGCCATGCGCCCGAAGATCCTTTCCGCGCACTACAGCGGCTACCGGGTGCTCGAAGGCGGCCAGGGTGCGGGCACCGTGGCCGAATGGAAGCTGCAGGCGACCAAGTCGCGGTCCCGCGACGTCAAGGCCTCCGTCGACGTCGCCGGCCGGACCGTCATCGAGAAGGACGCGAACTCGTCGATGGTGACCAACTGGACCGTCGCACCGGCGGGTCCGGGCTCGTCGGTGACGGTCAAGACGTCGTGGCAGGGTGCCGGCGGCATCGGCGGCTTCTTCGAGAAGACCTTCGCCCCGCTGGGTCTGCGCAAGATCCAGGCCGAGGTGCTGGGCAACCTCAAGCGTGAGGTCGAGGGCGCCAAGCCCTGACACTTCGCGAGGCGGCTAGGCCTGGCTCAGGAACGCGACGATTCCGCGCACGACCGCGTCGGCGTAGCGCTGCCTGCCCTCGGCGGTCTTCATCAGCGCCGAGTCCACCGGGTTCTTCATGTTGCCGAGCTCGACGAGGATCGACGGGTACTGGGCCAGGTTGAGGCCCGCGATGTCCGTGCGGGGGTTGAGGCCCTGCTGGCCGATGTAGGTGGCCGGTGGAATGCCCGAACCGGCGAGCGCATCGCGCATCACCTTCGCGAACTGCACCGAGGGCCCGGCCTGCGCGGCGTTCAGCGGCGGCGACGAGTAGAGCACGTGGAAGCCGCGTCCGGTGGGCGGGCCGCCGTCGGCGTGTATCGACACGACGGCGTTGGGCCGGACCGAGTTGGCCAGTGCGGCGCGCTCGTCGACGCACGGCCCCGGACCGGTGTCGTCGCCGCGCGACATCGCGGTGCGCACCCCCAGCGCGGTCAGGGCCTGGCGGATGCGCAGTGTGGTGTCCCACGCGAAGGTGTGCTCGGCGAGACCGTCCTCGGTGGAGGTGCCGCTGGCCTGACAGTCCTTGGTGCCGCCGCGGCCGGTCGGCACCTGGCGGCTGAGCCCCTCCATCGAGGCCTGATGGCCGGGGTCGAGGAAGACGATCTTTCCCGCGATGTTGGTGGGCGCCGCTTGCGCCGGTCCGGCGAGGATCGACGATGCAGTGAAAGTCGATGCGGCGAGCATGCCGGCGGCCACCGCGGCCCCGACACGCAGTCTGGCTGGCATGGGCACGGCGACACGGTAGCCCCGCTGCGGACTAGGCTGGAACCCCAAAGTGCCGCTTCACGACGAGCGCAACCAAGTCGAGACCGTGACGCAACCAAACCCGTACAGAGGATCAGCCATGCAGCCCGGTGGACAACCCGATATGTCAGCCCTCCTCGCCCAGGCCCAGCAGGTGCAGCAGCAGCTGATGGAAGCCCAGGAGGCGCTGGCCAACTCCGAGGTGCACGGACAGGCCGGTGGCGGTCTGGTCCAGGTGACGATGAAGGGCAGCGGCGAGGTGACCGGGGTGGCGATCGATCCGAAGGTCGTTGACCCGGAGGACATCGAGACTCTGCAGGATCTCGTGGTCGGGGCGATCGCCGACGCCGCCAAGCAGGTCACCATCCTGGCGCACGACCGGCTGGGGCCGCTCGCGGGCGGCATGGGCGGGCTCGGCCTGCCGGGGATGTGACTTTTTGTTCGAAGGACCTGTCCAGGATCTGATCGACGAGCTCGGCAAGCTGCCCGGGATCGGGCCCAAGAGTGCCCAGCGGATCGCATTCCATCTGCTGTCGGTCGAGCCGCCCGACATCGACCGGCTGACCGCGGTGCTCAACCGGGTGCGCGACGGTGTCACGTTCTGCGCGGTGTGCGGCAACGTCAGCGACGAGGAGCGGTGCCGCATCTGCGGTGATCCGCGCCGGGACGCGTCGTTGATCTGCGTCGTCGAGGAACCCAAGGACGTGCAGGCCGTCGAGCGCACGCGGGAGTTCCGTGGCCGCTACCACGTGCTCGGCGGCGCATTGGATCCGCTGTCCGGGGTCGGGCCGGACCAGCTGCGGATTCGCGAGCTGCTGAACAGGATCGGTGAACGCGTCGACGGCGTGGACGTCGCCGAGGTCATCATCGCGACCGACCCGAACACCGAGGGGGAGGCGACCGCGACCTATCTGGTGCGGATGCTGCGCGACATCCCGGGGCTCACGGTGACGCGCATCGCGTCCGGGCTGCCGATGGGTGGGGATCTGGAGTTCGCCGACGAGCTCACGCTGGGCCGCGCGCTGGCGGGCCGCCGCGCGATGGCCTGACGAACTGCGCGACGAAGTACGCCGAAATCCACCTTTTGCAGGCGGTTACTCGCACTTTCGCTGCAAAACGTGGATTTCGGGACATGTCGGTGGGCGTCGGCATCATGACAGCCATGGACCGGGTGATTCTGGGTGGTGAAGCGGTCAGAGCCGGCGTCGCGACGCGCCACGAACTCGCGTGCGACTACACGCGGCTCTACCGCGGGGTGTTCGTACGCAACGGCATCGAGGTCACCCTGCGGGACCGGGCCATCGGCGCGTGGCTGGCCACGGGACGGAAGGGAGTGATCTCGGGCCGTACCGCGGCGGCGTTGCACGGTGCACCCTGGGTGGATCTCACGATCCCGATCGAGCTGACCGGGGCGAAGGGCAGACCCCAGGAAGGCCTGACTCTGCGCACCGAGACGCTCGCCGCGGACGAGGTGACACGTCGATCGGGCCTGCCCGTCACCACGCGCGTCAGGACCGCGTTCGACCTGGGGCGCCTTCTCGACAGAGCCGAGGCGTTGGTGCGGCTGGACGCTCTGATGTGGAACCAGCGCTACGAGATCGACGACGTTCTCACCCTCGCCGAACGACACCCGCGCGCCCGGGGAGTGATCCAGCTGCGTGAATTGCTTCCGCTGATCGACGGCGGTGCTGCGTCCCCACGGGAGACTCTCATTCGGCTGATGTTGCACGACAACGGATTTCCGAAACCGGAGACCCAGATCCCGGTGTGTGCCGGCGCGAGGCCCGTCGCTTTCCTCGACATGGGGTGGGACGAGTTCGGCGTGGCCGTCGAGTACGACGGTGACCATCACCGCAAGAACCGCGCTCAGTACGTCAAGGACATCGCCCGGCTGCGGATGCTCGAGGAGCAAGGCTGGATCGTCGTCCGCGTCATCGCCGAGGACAAGCCGGCGGCCTGGCTGAAGCGCGTCGAGATCGCCTTGCGAAGCAGAGGATGCCCGCTCACCCTGCGCGCGTCCACACCAGCTGGGATCGTTGCCGCCTAGCTCACACCCGCCGCGGAGCCGCCAATCGCTCGCGACGCAACTGGTCGACCTCCAGAAGGTGCAGCGGCGCAAGGGGGCCCACCACTCGCGTGAGCAGATGATCGGCGAGTTCCGGGTTGCGCGCCAGGCAGCAGCCGTGCAGATACGTCGCGACGACGCTGCCCTGAACCGCACCGTCGATTCCTCCGCCGGCCCGGTTGCCGTCACCCTTGGTCACCGACGCCAGCGGCCGGGCGTCGGCCCCGAGAACCGTTCCACCGCGGTGGTTCTCGAACCCGGTCAGTGGTTGCGTCAGGCCGTCGATCAACGGCGCCGCGGCGACCTCGCCGATCGAGCGTTCCGGCTGCGGTGAGGTCGTCACGTCCAGCACCCCGACACCGTCGACCCGCTCGCCCGCCGACGTCTCGTACCAGTGGCCGAGCACCTGGATCGCGGCGCAGATCGCCAGTACCGGTGCGCCCCGCGAAATCGCCTGCTGCAGTCCGGGGTAACGGATCAGGTGCTTGGTGGCCAGCCGTTGCGCGTAGTCCTCGGCGCCGCCGAGGGTGTACAGGTCCAGTTCGGCGGGCACCGGATCGTCGAGAGTGATCTCGGTGACCTCGGCGTCGATGCCGCGCAGCCGCAACCGCTGCCGCAACACCAACGCGTTGCCGCCGTCGCCGTAGGTGCCCATCACGTCGGGCAGGACCAGCCCGATCCGCACCGTCGATTCGCTCACGAGATACGCCTGTTCAGCTGAAGGAACGCGGTGTAGTTGGCCAGCACCTCGACATGCCCCGGTGGGCAGGACGCGATCGCCGCGACCGTGTCGTGTACCAGCGTGTGCTCGACCCCCGCATAACCGAGCCGCACCGCGAGGTCGGTGCCGCGTTCACCGGCCGCCACGACGGGCACCGATTCGAAATGCTCGAACCGGACGTCCCACAGCCACGACAGGTCCTCCCCGTCGGGCACCCGGCCGTTCACCGCGATCACCACCCCGGCGGCGTCCCGGTCGAGCATCGACAGCGCCTCCTGCCATCCCGCGGGATTCTTGGCCAGCAGCAGCCGCGCGGTGTGCGCGCCGATCTGCACCGTCCGGTACCGGCCCGCGACCTCGTCCACGCTCGACACCGCGGCCACCGCGGCCGCCGGATCGGCACCCAGCGTCACCGCCGCGGCCACCGCCTGGGCCGCGTTGCCCCGGTTCACGGTGCCGGGCAGCCGCAGCGTCATCGGCAGCGTGAACCCGTCCGGTCCATGGATGTGGGTGTCGTCGTACCACCAGGCCGGGTCGGGACGCTTGAACTCGCAGCCCGTCGAATACCAGTGCGCACCGTCGCGCACGATCGTCTCCCCGGACCGGGGGCAGCTCACCGAATCGCTGGCCCAGCCGCCGCCCGCGGCCACCCACACCACGTGCGGATGGTCGTAGGCCGCCGACGTCATCAGCACGTCGTCACAGTTGGCCACCACCACCGCCGACGGGTGGCGTGCCAGCCCCGCCCGCAGTGTGCGCTCGATGTGGTTGATCTCGCCGACGCGGTCGAGCTGGTCGCGGGACAGGTTCAGCAAGGTGATGACCGAGGGCGACACCGCGTCGCTGACATGCGGGACGTGCATCTCGTCGACCTCGAGGGCGGCCAGACGCGCCTCCGGGGCCGCGGCGAGGGCGGCGACCAGTCCGGCGTCCATGTTGGCGCCCTCGGAGTTCGTGGCGACCGGGCCCAGCGTCGCGAGCGCCGCCGCGGTCATCCGCGTGGTCGTGGACTTCCCGTTGGTGCCGGTGATCACGACCGTGCGCCGGCCTTGGGCAAGCTGGCCCAGGATCGACTTGTCCAGCGTCATCGCGACGAGGCCGCCGATCATCGCGCCGGCTCCTCGGCCCGTGACGCGGGACGCCCACCGTGCGCCCGCGCCTGCGGCAAGTGCGAGCCGTCCGCGTCCAGTCACCATTCCCGGCAGTTTAGAAGAGCCGCCGACACGCGGGGCGATGGAGCGGGGCATGTCAGCGCCCCGTGCCATCCTCGGATCATGAGCTCAACCGCTGCCGCTCGCTGGGGCAGGCCCGCCCACGAGGACGGTGCGGGCTGGGCGGTCGTCGACGTCGAGACCTCGGGCTTCCGCCCGGGTCAGGCCCGCGTCGTCAGCGTCGCGGCGTTGGCGCTCTCCGACGACGGCAACGTCGAGAAGAGTCTGTACAGCCTGCTGAACCCGGGCGTCGATCCCGGGCCCACCCACGTGCACGGTCTGACCGCCGAGATGTTGGAGGGGCAGCCGACGTTCGCCGACGTCGTCACCGACCTGAGCGAGGTGCTGCGGGGCCGCACCCTGGTCGCCCACAACGTCGGCTTCGACTACGCGTTCCTGACCGCGGAGGCCGAACTGGTCGGCGCCGCGCTGCCGATCGACTCGGTGATGTGCACCGTCGAGTTGGCGCGCCGCCTCGATCTCGGTCTGGAGAATCTGCGGCTGGAGACGCTGGCCGCGCACTGGGGCGTGACGCAGATGAAGCCGCACGATGCGCTCGACGACGCGATGGTGCTGGCACAGATCCTCAAGCCGGTGCTGGTGCGCGCTCAGGAGCGCCGCAAGTGGCTGCCGGTGCATCCGGTGACGCGCCGCACCTGGCCCAACGGCCGGGTCACCCACGACGAGTTCCGGCCACTGAAGGCGATGGCCGCCAGGATGCCGTGCCCGTACGCCCACCCGGGCCGGTTCGTGCCGGGCAGGCCGCTGGTGCAGGGCATGCGGGTCGCGCTGTCCGCGGAGGTCGGACACACCCACGAGGAGCTCGTCGAGCGCATCCTGCACGCAGGGCTCGCGTTCACCGAGGCGGTGGACGACTTCACCTCGCTGGTGGTGTGCGACGTCGCTGCACCGGAACAGGGCAAGGGGTATCTGGCGAACGAACTCGGGGTGCCGACGCTTTCCAGCACCGAGTTCGTCCGCCAATTGGACACGGTGATCGGTGGGTCGGCCGTCGAGGAGTTCACCGAGCCGTCCCCGTCGGGGGATCAGTTCGCACTGTTCTGATCCCGCCACACCCGCGGCGACGCGCCGTGGACGCGACGGAACTGCCGGGTGAAGTAGCCCTGATCGGCCATGCCGACCCGGCGGGCCACCTCACCGATGCTCAGGTCGGTGCCGCGCAGCAGTGCCCGGGCCTCGGCCATCCGGCGCTCGGCTATCCACGCGCCGACGGTGCGTCCGGTGCGCCGCCGCACCAGCGTCGTGAGATGGCCTGCGGTGAGACCGCATTCGTCGGCGACGTCTCGCAGCGACAGGGGTTCGCCGAGGCGGCGCTCGATGACGTCGAACACCTGGGCCAGCACCGGCTCGTTGCTGCGCCGAAGATCGCCGGGCAGATCGTCGGAGATACGCGCCAGATCGATCAACAGCACGGTCAGATGCGCCAGCGCCGCCTGTTCGTAGCCGTCTCGGCGCTCGGTGAGCTCGGTACGCAGTGCGTCGATCCCGCTGCGCCACAACCGACGCCGGGACGGCGGGACCCGCAGCCGCAGCACTCCGTCGTAGCGGTCGTGCAGGAACGGCGCCAGCAGCGGATGAACCCGCCACGTCGGCCACGGCGAGCGCGGGCCGTCGCCGAGCGCGGCCGGATCGAAGAACACCGCCACCGCCCCCGCGCGGGCGTCGGCGGCCGCCGGATCGACGGGCCTGCCCGCGGCCACCACGTCGACCAGTCCCGCGCCGGGCCGGCAGATCAGCACCGGGAACTCGTGAATGTGCTTGGTGTGCACAGGGAGTGCATCAGGCCCGAGTTTCAGGACCGAGACCGGCGGGCGGGAATGATCGTGCGGGTAGGCGTAGACCGCGATCCCCTGACGGCGGCCGGCGAAGCGGGCGAGCTCGGCCATGAGTCGAAGATAGTCCCAATATCACCGAACAGCGGTCCACATCGGTTGCCGGGCAGCGAACAGCATGGACCACATGACGCAGAATCGTCCGAACCACCACGACTACCTACCCGCCGCCGGACACGACGCCTTCCTGCCCGCCTACGACCTACTGGTCCGCGCACTCGGCGCGCACCGCGTCTACGACGAGCTGATCGAACAGGCCGACCTGGCCGGAGAGGTATTGGAAATCGGCTGTGGCACAGGGAATGTGACACTGCGTGCGGTGCGTGCCGCGCCCGCGGCGCGGATCACCGTCGTCGATCCCGATCCGCGCGCACTCGGACGCGCCCGCCGCAAGGTCGGCGCCGGGCGCGTCCGGTTCGAGGCCGGCTACGCGCAGCGGCTGCCGTTCCCCGACGCGTCGTTCGACCGGGTGGTGTCCTCGCTGATGCTGCACCACCTCGACGAGGACGTGAAGGCCGGCGCGCTGGCCGAGGCCCGGCGCGTCCTGAAACCCGGCGGGATACTGCACATCGCCGACGTCAGAGGCGCCGACCTGCCGAGGGCCGTGACCGCCGCCGGATTCGAGACCGCGGTGCTGGGGCACCGGCGGCTTCGGGTGTTCGGCGCGGTGACGTTCCTGCGAGCCGTGCGGACCGACTCGGCGGTCAGACTACGCCCTGGCGGGCGGCCCGGTTGACCGCCGAGACGACCGCGCGCAGCGAGGCCGTCGTGATCGACGTCGCGATCCCGACACCCCATACGGTCTTGCCGCCGATCTCGGCCTCCACGTAGGCCGCGGCCTGGGCTTCCTCACCGGCGGACATCGCGTGCTCGGAGTAGTCCAGCACGTTGACCGTGAACCCGACCGCACCCAACGCGTCGACGAACGCCGCCAGCGGCCCGTTACCCGCCCCGACGATCTCGCGCTCCTCGCCGGCGATCTTCACGACCGCGGTGATGGTGTCGGTGCCGCCGTCGACCTCGGCGGCATCCACCTTCTGCCGGATCCGCTCCAGCGGCGTGATCGGCGCCAGGTACTCGTCGTAGAACGCGTCCCACATCTCCTTCGGGGAGACCTCGCCGCCCTCGCCGTCGGTGATCTTCTGGATGGCCTGGCTGAACTCGATCTGCAGCCGGCGCGGCAGGGCCAGGCCGTGGTCGGCCTTCATGATGTAGGCGACGCCGCCCTTGCCGGACTGCGAGTTCACCCGGATCACGGCCTCGTAGGTGCGCCCGACGTCCTTCGGGTCGATCGGCAGGTAGGGCACCTGCCACAGCAGATCGTCGACGTCCTTGTCGGCCGCGTCGGCGTCGAACTTCATCGCGTCCAGGCCCTTGTTGATCGCGTCCTGGTGGCTGCCGGAGAACGCGGTGTAGACCAGATCGCCGCCGTACGGGTGCCGCTCGGGTACCGCCAGCTGGTTGCAGTACTCGACGGTGCGGCGGATCTCGTCGATGTTGGAGAAGTCGATCTGCGGGTCGACGCCGCGCGAGAACAGGTTCAGCCCCAGCGTCACCAGGCATACGTTGCCGGTGCGCTCGCCGTTGCCGAACAGGCAGCCCTCGATCCGGTCGGCACCCGCGGCGTAACCCAGTTCGGCTGCGGCGACGGCCGTTCCGCGGTCGTTGTGCGGGTGCAGGCTCAAGATGATGGAGTCCCGCGGGGTCAGGTGCCGGTTCATCCACTCGATCGAGTCCGCGTACACGTTCGGCGTGGCCATCTCGACGGTCGCGGGCAGGTTCACGATCAGCGGCCACTCGGGCGTCGGCTGGATCACCTCGGCGACCGCGTTGCACACGTCGACGGCGTACTCCAGCTCGGTTCCGGTGTAGGACTCGGGGGAGTACTCGTAGCGCCACAACGTGCCCGGGTACTTCTTGGCCTCCTCGACGCACATCCGCGCACCGTCGGTGGCGATCTTCTTGACCGCCTCGCGGTCGGCGCGGAACACCACGCGCCGTTGCAGGATCGACGTCGAGTTGTAGAAGTGCACGATCGCGCGCGGAGCACCCTGGCAGGCCTGGAACGTCTTCTCGATCAGCTCGGGGCGGCACTGTGTCAGCACCTGGATGGTGACGTCGTCCGGGATCGCCCCGTCTTCGATGATCTCGCGGACGAAGTCGTAGTCGGTCTGGCTCGCCGACGGGAAACCGACCTCGATCTCCTTGTAACCCATCCGGACCAGCAGGTCGAACATCCGGCGCTTGCGCTGCGGGCTCATCGGGTCGATCAGCGCCTGGTTGCCGTCGCGCAAATCCACCGCGCACCACATCGGCGCGGTGTCGATGATCTTGTCCGGCCAGGTCCGGTCAGGCAGCCGGATCGGCTCGACCTCCTCGTCGAAGCTGCGGTACCGGTGAACCGGCATCTGCGAACCACGCTGGGTGTTCCACGCGGGCTGGCCGGGATGCGCCGGCCCCGCAGGCGTGGAGATGGTGCGTACCGACGAGAAGGCATCGGCAGAAGGGTGGTAATTCTCAGTCATTTTGGTGCTCCGGTTTGGTCTTGGGGGACTTCAGACCGGCGCATCGCGAACACCCGCGACGGGAGGCCGGTCTGGATCAGACCCCGTCGCGGCGTCCGAGAAGGAGCACACGCTGCACGCGAGACACTGTACTCCGCGGCCCTCGGAACCCCAAAACAGCGTCGGACTCAGACGGAGATGGCCAGGAAATCACGCAGCCGCCGAAAGCAGCTCAGCGCGTCGATGTAGTGATCGACGTGGTCACGCGGCACCGGTTCGGGTTCGAACTCCGCCCCGAGCGCCTTCTGGGTGAGCAGCTCGACGCTGGTTGTGCCGCAGGGGGATTCGCGGGTCTCGAAGTGGTGGAACCGGTACCGCAGGTGGGGGTCGCTGATGACCCGCATGATGGTCAGCCTGGCGGGCAGACCGTCGGTGGCTGCGCGGACGCTGTACTTGCGGTCCTCGTCGATCAGGTCATGGTCGTAGGTCGCGCACCGGTTGACCACCAGCGGGTGAAGCAACACCGCGTCCATCGACTCCGGGGAGACCTCGGCGCGGAAGCGGTCATGTAGTTCGGTCCCCGAGCAGCCGAGCAACTCGGGTTCGGGGACGAACAGGTCCTCGGCGGGATCGCAGATCGGATCGGCGAACGGGTCCTGGCCGCCGGTGACGGCATCGAGGACTTCGATCGGCTCGACCCAGTCGACGACGCCGTTCGGCGGCAGCGTGTCGTCGTGGACGTTCTCGTCGGCGACGTATTTGTCGGTGATCACACAGCTGGCATGTGCCCTGGGCAGGAAGTCGGTGGCGTCGCGGAACAGGAACGCGGTGTTGCTGACACCGTGGCGGCGCCGGATCCGTTCATCGTCGACGCGGTAGCCGTCGGCGATCAGCGCGGGCGCGGAGATCGGTCCCCGGACCATCAGGTTCCCGGCCTCGCCGACCCCCCACCAGGCCCGGCGCAGCCGCAGCGCCCCTCCGACGAAGGTCTCCTGGTCGAACGTGATCAGGTAGTCGGCCTCCAGATCGCCGACCACGACGAGGTGGGTGCCCCCGTCGAAGTCGCTGTTGACGATCGCGCGGGCGCGCACCGATCCGCGGATCAGCAGCAGGAACGGCAGGGGCTGGTCGAAGTCGTTCGGATACAGGTTGTCCAGGTTCAGGTCGAGGTCGCCGGCGTCGAGGTCGCCGTCGAGCACGACGGCGCGCGCCGCGGCGAAAGCAGGGTTCCCGACGGCGAGGTCACTGAGCTCGGATTCCCACGGCAGCCACGAGGTGATGGCGCCGAGTGTGGTCTCCTGGAGCACGAACCGGGACAGGTCGACGCTCGACACGCGGTAATTATTACCTGTGTCAAACCTGTGAGTCTGGGAAAGCGATAACCGAGAGAAACCGGATCGGGACCTCGACCAGATCGACCGGGCCGTGGGCCCCCTCGCCGTCGATCTGCAGCGAATCTCCCGGATGGAGCCGATACACCGACCGGCTGTGGCTGTAGTCCATCACTCCTTCGAGCATGTAGATGAACTCGGTGCCCGGGTGCTGGAACAACGGGTAGGTCTGGCTCTTCTCCGACAGCGTGACCTCCAGGCACTCCAGCCGCTTGTGCTCGCCTCGCAGCGAACCCAGCAACTGGTACTCGTGGCCTTCTCGGGTGCCCTCCCGCACGATCCGTGCTCCGGTCCCGGATTTGACGAATGCGGCGGGCCGCTCGACGTCGGCGCCGCGGAACAGGCTTGTGACCGGGACATCGAAGCCCTTCGCGAGCAGCGACAGCGTCGACAGGCTGCACGAGGTCTGGGCATTCTCGATCTTGCTCATCATGGCCTTCGAGATGCCGACCTTGGCGGCCGTCTCGGCGACGGTCAGTCCCTGCTGCTGGCGCAGCAGACGCACGTTGCGGCCGATCGCCGCCTCGATCTCCAGCTCCTCGACCGGGGCAGCGGGGTCGCGTTCGCGAGCGGTGCCCGAGGTGTTCCGGAGCAGCGGGACGTCATCGTCAGTGGAGGCCACAATGCTCCTGTCTAGCGCATCTGTCCCGCTCCGACGTACGGGTAGGGGGTCTTGAGCGGATCACCCTCGGCGAAGCGGGAGAACCGGAAGTCCGATGCCGGGATGCGCGGGTCGCTGCTGTGCCCGTCGACGACGAGGTCGGCGACCAGGCGCCCGACCGCGGGCGCGATCTTGAAGCCGTGACCGCTGAACCCCGCCGCGAGCACCAGCCCGTCCAGCGGTCCTCGGGAGATCACCGGGTTGTAGTCGGGGGTGACGTCGTAGCAGCCGGCGTAGCTGCTGGAGATCGACGCGTCGGGCAGGCCGGGGAAGCGGGTGCCGACCTTGTCGACGGTCAGGTCGACGAAGTCGTCGGTGGCGCGGTTGGAGTAGGTGTCGGGGTCGGCAGGATCGATCTCGTCATAGCCGGGCAGGTCGCTGTTGCCGAACAGGATCTCCCCGCCGACCTCCGGGCGCACGTACTGCAGTGACACCAGATCGGAGAAGACCGGCACCTTCCCCACCTCGACACCGGGGTTGATCATCACGATCTGTTCGCGGATAACCTTGATCGGGATGTCGATGCCGTGCGGGGCCAGGAACGGCCGGGTCCACACGCCGGTGGCGACGACGGTCGTGCCCGCCGAGATCTCGCTGCCGTCGGCCAGGCGCACTCCGGTGACGCGGTCCCCGTCGACCAGCAGGCCGGCCACGGCGGTGCCCTGGCGGACCCGCACACCCGCCGCACGCGCCGAGGCCGAGAAGGCCTGCGCGGTCTGGTAGGCGTCCCCGTAGCCGCCGCGGGCCTCCCACCCGAACGCGGCGAACGGGCTCAGGTCGGCGAACGGCCACAGCCCGGCCACCTCGGACTTGTCGATCTCCTCGGTCTCGACGCCGACGGAGCGTTGTGCGGCAAGGCTTTTCCGCAGCGCATCGACGTTCTGTTCGCCCACGCCGACGACGTAACCGGTCTGGCGGAACCCGATGTCCGTGCCGAAGATGTCCTCGGCTTGTTCGAACACCTCCAGCCCGGTGGCGGCCATCGCGGCCAGCGAGCTGACACCGTAATGGCAGCGCACGATCCCGCTGGACTTACCGGTCATCCCGGATGCGACCGTGCTGCGTTCGGCGACGACCACATCGGTGACGCCGCGTTGGCTCAACGCCCAGGCCGCGGCGGTGCCCTCCAGACCGCCGCCGACGATGACGACGTCCGCGGTCTCGCTCATCGGGACCCCGGGATCCAGTCCGTTCCCGCCAGCGGGACGCGCGCCATCGCGGCCGCCTCGATGCTGACCGCGACGAGGTCGTCGGGTTCGAGGTGGCACACGTGCGACTTGCCGCACGCGCGCGCGATGGTCTGGGCCTCCATGGTCAGCACCCGCAGGTAGTTCGCCAACCGGTGCCCACCCGCGATCGGGTCGAACCGGGCGGCGAGTTCTGGGTCCTGTGTGCTGATCCCGGCCGGGTCCCGGCCGTCCTGGTAGTCGTCGTAGAAACCCGCTGCGCTGCCGAGCTTCTCGTAGTCGGCGGCATACCGCGGGTGGTTGTCGCCGAGGGCGATCAGCGCGGCGGTGCCGATCGCGACCGCGTCGGCGCCCAGGGCCAGTGCCTTGGCGACATCCGCGCCGTTGCGGATGCCGCCCGACACGATCAACTGGACTTTGCGATGCACGCCCAGTTCCTGCAGCGCCTGCACGGCCTGCGGGATCGCCGCGAGCGTCGGGATGCCGACGTGTTCGATGAAGACCTCCTGGGTGGCGGCGGTGCCGCCCTGCATCCCGTCGACCACCACGACGTCGGCGCCGGCGTGCACGGCGAGCTTCACGTCGTAGTAGGTGCGGGTGGCGCCGACCTTGACGTAGATCGGCTTCTCCCAGTCGGTGATCTCCCGGAGCTCGTTGATCTTGATGGTCAGGTCGTCGGGACCGGTCCAGTCCGGGTGCCGGCAGGCCGACCGCTGATCGATACCCTCGGGTAGGGTCCGCATCCCGGCGACCCGCTCGGAGATCTTCTGGCCCAGCAGCATTCCGCCGCCGCCCGGTTTGGCGCCCTGGCCGAGCACGACCTCGATCGCGTCCGCCTTGCGCAGATCGTCGGGGTTCATCCCGTACCGCGACGGCAAATACTGGTAGACGAGGTACTTGCTCTGGCCGCGTTCCTCCGGTGTCATCCCGCCGTCGCCGGTGGTGGTCGACGTGCCGACCTCGCTGGCGCCACGGCCGAGGGCCTCCTTGGCCGGGCCGGACAGCGCGCCGAAGCTCATCCCGGCGATGGTGACCGGGATCTCCAGGTGCAGAGGATGTTTGGCGAACCGGTCACCGAGCACCACGTCGGTGGCGCAGCGCTCGCGGTAGCCCTCGAGCGGGTAGCGCGACATCGACGCCCCGAGGAACAGCAGATCGTCGAAGTGGGGGAGCGGACGCTTGGCGCCCCAGCCGCGGATGTCGTAGATGCCGGTGTCGGCGGCACGCTGGATCGCCGCGATGGTGGCGCGGTCGAAGGTCGCCGACTCCCGCAGCCCGAGGCGTGCGCGATCGTCACTGGTGTAGGTCATCAGAAGTCCTAATACGAGGAGCTGTTGTCGACGTGGAAGTGGTACAGCGAGCGCGCCGACCCGTAGCGGGTGTAGTCGCTGGTGCTGTCTCCTTCGAAACCGGCGGTCTTGAGCAGGTATTCGAGTTCACGGTGATGTTCTTCGCGCATCGGTTTGGCGATGCAGTCGGCGCCCAGCGACGCGACGTCGCCGCGTACGTACAGCCGGGCCTCGTAGATCGAGTCGCCGAGCGCCTCCCCGGCATCCCCGCGGATCACCAGCCGCCCGGCCTGGGCCATGAACGCACTCATGTGACCGACGTTGCCGCCCACCACGATGTCGACGCCCTTCATCGAGATGCCGCAGCGGGCCGCCGCGTCGCCGTCGACGACCAGCAGACCGCCGTGTGCGGTCGCCCCCGCCGACTGTGATGCGTTGCCTTTCACCCACACCGAGCCGCTCATCATGTTCTCGCCGACCCCGGTGCCCGCGTTGCCGTCGATGATCACCTCGGCCTGCTGGTTCATCCCCGCCGCGTAGTAGCCGACGTGGCCCTTCACGGTGACCTTCACGGGTGCGTTCAGGCCGACCGCGACGTTGTGGGCGCCCGCGGGATGCTCGATGACGAACTCGCCGTCGAGATCCGGTGCGTGCAGCGCGGTGTTGACCTCGCGCAGCGACGTGGACCCAAGGTCGAAGACTAACGGCTCCATGCGTACACCACCTCCGGTTCCGGTTCCCAGATCTTGGCGCTCTCCACTCCGGGAAGCCCTGCCAGGGCGCGATATTCGCTGCCCATCGCGACCCAGTCGGCCGTCTCGGCGATCACGGCCGGCTTGCACGCGATCGCGTCACGCACCACCGCGAACGAGTCGCGGTTGGACACCAGCAGCGTGTAGAAGCCGTCGAACGTGGCGCACAGCTCCTTGAGTGCACTCTCGATGTCACGGCCCTCGGCCAGCTGTTTGGCGATGAACCGCGCCCCGACCTCGGTGTCGTTCTCGCTGTCGAACACCACACCCTCGGCGCGCAGCTCGCGCCGGATCGTCGCGTGGTTGGCGAACGATCCGTTGTGCACCATGCACTGCCCCGGGCCGACGGCGTACGGGTGACAGCCGGCCGGCGTCACTGCCGACTCGGTGGCCATCCGGGTGTGACCCACACCCTGCCAGCCCTGCGCCCCGGCCAGCCCCCAGCCGTCGGTGAGGGCGCGGGGGTGCCCGACGCCCTTGAGAACCGCGATGTCGGAACCGAACCCGGCGATGATCGCCTGGGGATAGGCGGCGCGAACCGCGGCCAACAGCACCTCGGAGTCGACGTCGGCGGACAGGACGAAGCTGACGCCGACCGCGACACCGTCGACGTCCCCGCCCAGTTCGGCGCCGACCGCGGCGGCCACCTGTGTCGCGTCCTCGAGCACCCCGGTGCCGAGGTCGGCGAGCGACACGCATCCGCGCCCGGGGGGTGACCAGCTCGGGTCGCCGTAGACGGCGACGCCGGCGGAGTCGCTGCCGCGGTCACCCATCTCGCACAGCATGCCGGTCAGCAGTTCGCCGAGCCGGGGGTAGAGATCGGGTGTCCGCAGATGCAGTCCGACGATCCCGCACATGGATGAATTCCTCTCGTATCGACCGTGATCGGTGTCAGAACGCGGTGAGGTAGTTGTCGATCTCCCACGGCGTGACCGAGCTGTGGTAGGCGAAGAACTCGTCGCGTTTGACGTTGGCGAAGTAGGCCGCGACGCCTTCACCCGCGGCATCGAGCACACCGGTGACCACCGGATCGGTCTCGAAGGCCTCGACCGCGTGAAGCAGCGTGGCGGGCAGTGGGGTGGTGCTGATGCCCTGACCGACCCCGCCGGGATCGGTGCTGCGTTTGATGCCGTCGAGACCGGCGCCCAACGCCGCGGCGATCGCCAGGTACGGGTTGGCGGAGCCGTCGCCACCGCGCATCTCGATGCGGTCGGAATCCGGCACCCGGATGTAGTGGGTGCGGTCGTTGCCGCCGTAGGTCGGAAGGCGCGGCGCCCAGGACGCGCCTGAGGACGTCGCGACGGCGCCGGTGCGCTTGTAGGAGTTGACCGTCGGTCCGACGACGGCCTGCAATGCGCAGGCGTGCTCGAGGATTCCACCGATGAATCCGTATGCGGTGTCGGATAATCCGAGCCCTCGGTCGTCGTCCTCGGAGGGGAAGACGGGGGTGCCGGCGCTGGTCAGCGACAGATGGAAGTGCAGTCCGTTGCCGGTCTTGTCGCCGAACGGTTTCGGCATGAACGTCGCGATCATCCCGCGCTCGGCGGCGATCATCGACAGCAGGTAGCGCAGCGTGATGACTCGGTCGGCGGTGACCAAGGCCTCGGCGAACTTGAAGTTCTGCTCGAACTGGCCGTTGCCGTCCTCGTGGTCGTTGGCGTAGTTGGACCAGCCGAGCTGATTCATCGCGGTGGAGACGGCGGTGAGGTGGTCGTACATGCGGGTGACGCCGCGCGCGTCGTAGCACGGTTGTGACGCCGTGTCGGCGGTGTCGGCGACCGAGACGCTGCCGTCGTCGTTGCGGGACAACAGGAAGTACTCGACCTCGGCGCCGACCCACGGTTCGAAACCGGCATCGGCGCACTTCTGGATCAGCGACTTCAGGATGACCCGTGGTGCGTAAGGCCACGGCTGCCCGTTGACGTGCGGATCGCAGTGCACGATCGCCAGGCCCTCTTTGATGAACGGGATCGGGGTGAACGACTCCGGATCGGGGATCGCCATCAGGTCGGGGTCCTTGGGTTCCTGACCCATCGCGCCGACCGCGTACCCGGCGAATCCGACGCCCTCGGTGGCGAGCAGGTCGACGGCCTCGACGGGAACGAGCTTGGCGCAGGGTTTTCCGCGCAGATCGACGAACAGGGCGAGGATGAACTTGGTGCCCGACTGTTCGGCCAGGGCGGCGAGGTCTTGAGGCATGTGCGTCACCTTTGTCTCTTGTTGTGAATCAAAGTATCACTGAGGGAAACACTCCGCATGTCGAACGGCCGGTACGGTCCCTGAGGGTCCGCACCGGCCGCCGCGTGCTGGTCAGATGGTCTGGAGTTCGTACGCCGCGTCCCGGTGGAACTTGGCATCGATGCCGCTCTCCTCGTCCTCGGGGGAAATGCGGATGCCCATCGTCTTCTTGATCACGAATGCGATGGCGAAGGCCACGAGGAACGAGTAGGCCATCACTGCGAACGCGGCGACGGCCTGCTTCCACAGCTGCTCGACGCCGCCGCCGTACAGCAACCCGTTGGTGGCGTTCGGCATGCCCTCGCTGGCGAACAGGCCGATCAGCAGGGTGCCGATGACACCGCCGACGAGGTGAACCCCGACGACGTCGAGGGAGTCGTCGTAGCCGAACTTCGACTTCAGGCCGACGGCGTACACGCAGATCGCTCCGGCGATGCCGCCGACGAAGATCGCCCCGATCGGGGTGACCGCACCGCAGGCCGGGGTGATCGCGACCAGGCCGGTGATCGCGCCGGAAGCGGCGCCGACGCCCGTCACGTGGCCGTCCTTGATCTTCTCGACGGCCAGCCAGGCCAGGGTCGCAGCGCACGTCGCCACGAAGGTGGTGACCATGACGATGGCCGCGGAATTACCTGCGGCCAGTGCGGATCCGCCGTTGAACGCGTACCAGCCGGCCCACAGCAGACCGGCACCGAGAAGAGTCAGCGGCACGTTGTGCGGCTTGCGCGCCTGCCCGAACATCGCGGACTTTCCGAGCACGATCGCGACGGCCAGCGCGGCGGCACCGGCGTTGATGTGCACCGCCGTGCCGCCGGCGAAGTCGATGGCTTTGAGCTGGTTGGCGATCCAGCCGCCGACCGAGTTCTCGGTGACGACGCCGTCGAAGGCGAAAACCCAGTGCGCGACCGGGAAGTAGACCAGCACGGCCCACGCCGCGGCGAACAACATCCAGGCGCCGAACTTCATCCGGTCGGCGACCGCGCCCGAGATCAGCGCGACCGTGATCGCCGCGAACAGCGCCTGAAACAGCGCGAACAAGCTCACCGGCAGCCCGGCGATCGTCGTCTGGGACTCCAAAAGATCTGTCATCCCGGCGAACTCGGTGAAGCTGCCGACGAAGCCGCCGTAGGTCGTGCCGAAGACCATCGAGAAGCCGAACAGCACCCAGAGGACGCCGACGAGCGCCACCGCGCCGAAGGTCATCATCATCATGTTGGTCGAGCTCTTCACCGACACCATGCCGCCGTAGAACAGCGCAAGGCCGGGGATCATCAGTGTGAGGCCGATGATGCAACACAGAATGAACGCTGTGGTCCCTGTATCCATTGGTGGTTCCTCCTGCAGGTGCGGCCCCGACGCGGAGCCGTTCACCGGACAGTTACCGCCGCCTCTGTTACGTGGGGCGTCGTCATTCGTTGCCGGGGGGTAACGAGCTTCTGTCAGAAACCTGTGTGCTGGCACTACGGTGATCGCCATGTGCACACGCGTGGTTTACCTGGGCGCCGGGGAGCGGATCGTGACCGGACGCTCGATGGACTGGAAGGTCGAGATCGGGACGAACCTGTGGGCGCTGCCCCGCGGCGTGAAGCGCACCGGGCAGGCCGGACCGGATTCGGTCGAGTGGACCGCCAAGTACGGCAGCGTCGTCGCGACCGGCTACGACATCTCCACCACCGACGGTCTCAACGAGGCCGGCCTGGCGGCGAACCTGCTCTGGCTCGCCGAATCCCAGTACCCGGACAACACCGGGGACCGGCCGGCGCTGGCCATCTCGTTGTGGGCGCAGTACGTGCTCGACAACTTCGCCACGGTCGCCGAGGCCGTGGCCGCGCTGACCGCGACGCCGCTTCGGGTGGTCACCGCCGAGGTGCCCGGGCAGGAGCGGATGGCGACCGTGCACCTGGCGATGTCGGATGCCACCGGAGACAGCGCCATCGTCGAGTACATCGACGGTGAGCAGGTGATCCACCACGGCCGCGACTATCAGGTGATGACGAACTCGCCGATCTTCGACAAGCAGCTCGCGATCACCGAGTACTGGAACGAGATCGGCGGCACCGTGATGCTGCCCGGCACCAACCGCGCCGCCGACCGGTTCGTGCGCGCGTCGTTCTACATCAACGCGGTGCCCAAGACCGACGATCCGCTGCTGGCCGCGGCGACCGTGTTCAGCGTCGTGCGCAACGCGTCGGTGCCGTACGGGATCGCGACCGCCGAGGAGCCGAACATCTCCAGCACGCGGTGGCGCACCGTCATCGACCACAAGTCGTTGCGCTACTTCTTCGAGTCGGCGCTCTCGCCGAACACGTTCTGGGTCGAGCTGAAGAACCTGGATTTCAGCGAAGGCGCGCCGGCGCTGCAGCTGCCGCTGGGCGAAGGGGAGAAGACCGTCTACGCCGGCGACGCGAGCGGCAGCTTCGCGCCCACCGAGCCGTTCACGTTCCTCGGGCTCGGGTAGGTCCGCGCAGCACCACCGCGTCGAGCGGCAGCCGTTCCCGGGGCCGGGCGTCGCGCTCGGCGATCTCCGCGTCGACGTCCGCGGAGTCCGCGAGCCGGCCGAGCGCGACCATCACCAGCGGGTGCAACGTGTCGGGCAGCCCGAAGGCGGCGGCGGCGCCCGCGACGTCGAACCCCGCCATCGGGTGCGCGATCAACCCGCGCGAGACCGCCTCGATGATCAGGTTGGTCATCGCGGCACCGGCGTCGACGCTCGAGTACAGCTTGGTGCGCTCGTCCTCGCCCTCGTCGGAACACAGCAGGACCAGCGCGTTCGCGGCCTTGGCGTAGCTGTTCCCGCGCCGGAGCAGCCCGGCCAGCGTCGCGAACGTCTCGTCCCCGCGCACCCCGACGACGAACCGCACCGGCTGGCGCGCACCCCAGGTCGGGGCCCAGCGGGCGGCCTCGAGCACCGCGGTCAGATCGTCCCCACCCAGCTCGCCGGCGGGGTCGAACGCCCGCGGACTCCAGCGGCCGGCGATCGGCGGATGCAGTGGGACGGAGGTCACGGCCGAGCGGTCGGACATGTGGTGCAGGTTACCGCCGATCACCGCCGAGCCACCGGCCGGGAAAACCAGGTGCGCGCAGCCCTTATCCTTTATGGGATCTCCCCGGCTTCGGAAAGGTTCTTCAGTGGCGCTCGTCGTACAGAAATACGGCGGATCCTCGGTGTCGGACGCCGAGCGGATCCGGCGTGTGGCCGAGCGCATCGTCGAGACCAAGAAGGCGGGTAACGACGTCGTCGTCGTCGTGTCGGCGATGGGTGACACCACCGACGAGCTGCTCGACCTGGCCAAGCAGGTCTCCCCGGCGCCGCCCGCGCGCGAGCTCGACATGCTGTTGACCGCCGGTGAGCGCATCTCGAACGCGCTGGTCGCGATGGCGATCGAGTCGCTCGGTGCGCAGGCCCGGTCGTTCACCGGATCGCAGGCCGGCGTCGTCACCACCGGTACGCACGGCAACGCGAAGATCATCGACGTCACACCGACGCGGCTGCGCTCCGCGCTCGACGAGGGCCAGATCGTGCTCGTCGCCGGGTTTCAGGGCGTCAGCCAGGACACCAAGGACGTCACCACGCTGGGCCGCGGCGGCTCGGACACCACCGCGGTCGCGGTGGCCGCGGCGCTCAACGCGGACGTCTGCGAGATCTACACCGACGTCGACGGCATCTTCAGCGCCGACCCGCGCATCGTCGCGAACGCGCACAAGCTCGACACCGTCACCTTCGAGGAGATGCTCGAGATGGCCGCGGCCGGCGCGAAGGTGCTGATGCTGCGCTGCGTCGAGTACGCCCGCCGCTTCGACCTGCCCATCCACGTCCGGTCGTCCTATTCGGACAAGCCAGGCACCATCGTCAAAGGATCGATCGAGGACATCCCCATGGAAGACGCCATTCTGACCGGAGTCGCCCACGACCGAGGCGAGGCCAAGGTCACCGTCGTCGGCCTGCCCGACGTGCCCGGCTACGCCGCGCGGGTGTTCCGCGCCTGCGCCGAGGTCGACATCAACATCGACATGGTGTTGCAGAACATCTCCAAGGTCGAGGACGGCAAGACCGACATCACTTTCACCTGCTCGCGGGAGAGTGGACCGGTCGCGGTGGAGAAGCTCACCTCGCTGCAGGACGAGATCGGGTTCACCCGGGTGCTCTACGACGACCACATCGGCAAGGTGTCGCTGATCGGGGCCGGGATGCGCTCGCACCCCGGTGTGACGGCGACGTT
This sequence comes from Mycolicibacterium parafortuitum, assembly GCF_010725485.1. NCBI lineage: Bacteria > Bacillati > Actinomycetota > Actinomycetes > Mycobacteriales > Mycobacteriaceae > Mycobacterium > Mycolicibacterium parafortuitum. The sequence goes on from NZ_AP022598.1 coordinate 1,976,976, forward strand.
CTGCGAGGCGCTGGCGGACGCGGGCATCAACATCGATCTGATCTCCACCTCGGAGATCCGGATCTCGGTGCTCATCAAGGACACCGAGCTCGACCGTGCGGTCGCCGCGCTGCACGAGGCGTTCGGCCTCGGCGGTGACGAGGAAGCGGTCGTGTACGCGGGAACAGGACGATAGTTATGGTGCGCATTGGTGTCGTGGGCGCGACCGGTCAGGTCGGCCAGGTCATGCGAGCCCTGTTGGCCGAACGCGACTTTCCCGTCACCGAGGTGCGGTTCTTCGCATCGTCGCGCTCGGCGGGCAAGAAGCTGGAGTTCCGCGGACAGGAGATCGAGGTCGAGGACTCCGAGACCGCCGACCCGTCCGGGCTGGACATCGCGCTGTTCTCGGCGGGCGCGACGATGTCGCGGGTGCAGGCTCCGCGCTTCGCGGCCGCGGGCGCCATCGTCGTCGACAACTCCTCGGCGTGGCGCAAGGACCCCGACGTTCCGCTGGTCGTCTCCGAGGTGAACTTCGAAAGGGACGTGGCCAACCGCGCTCGGTCGCTTCCTAAAGGCATCATCGCGAACCCGAACTGCACCACCATGGCCGCGATGCCGGTGCTCAAGCCGCTGCACGACGAGGCCGGTCTGACCCGGCTGATCGTGTCGAGCTATCAGGCCGTGTCGGGTAGTGGCCTGGCCGGCGTGGAAGAGCTCGCGACGCAGGCGCGCGCCGTCATCGACGGCGCCGAGGCGCTGGTGCACGACGGTTCCGCGCTGGAGTTCCCGGCGCCGAACAAGTACGTCGCCCCGATCGCGTTCAACGTGATCCCGCTGGCCGGTTCGCTGGTCGACGACGGCTCCGGTGAGACCGACGAGGACCAGAAGCTGCGCAACGAGAGCCGCAAGATCCTGGGCATCCCGGACCTGCTGGTGTCGGGCACCTGCGTGCGTGTCCCGGTGTTCACCGGACATTCACTGTCGATCAACGCCGAGTTCGACCGGCCGCTGTCGGTGCAGCGCGCGACCGAGATCCTGCGCGGCGCACCGGGTGTGACATTGGCGGAGGTGCCGACGCCGCTGGCCGCAGCCGGTGCCGACGACTCACTGGTCGGGCGGATCCGGCAGGATCCCGGCGTTCCGGACGGACGCGGGCTCGCGTTGTTCGTCTCGGGCGACAACCTGCGAAAAGGCGCGGCGCTCAACACCATCCAGATCGCCGAACTGCTGGCCGCGCAGTTGTAAAGTCTCTTGCGCCGAAATTGCATTCCCGCAGGCCTCTTCTCGGTTTTCCTCTGCTGGAATGCAATTTCGCCGGCCGCCGCGACTCCGGTCGCGCTGCCGCCGCTGATGCCGGGGCAGGTGCTGCGGATCGCCGCGGCCGCCGGAACCGGAACAGCCACAGCCGATTACGGTGTCGGGGCGACCGACCTGTGCGAATTCATGGAGTTCCCGAGCGGGATCCTGCAGGTCTGCGGTGACAGTTTCGCCGGGCAGGCGGTCGGCTTCGGCGGCTGGTATTCGCCGATCGCGCTGCACGTCGTGGACGGCTCGCTGGAGGACCCCGCGGGTATCCGCTACGACGGCGTGACGGGCGTCGGCACCCGACTGCTGGCCGACCCGACCCCGCCCGGCGAATCGCAGCTGCCCGCCGGGATCATCGAGATCAACCGCGAGAACTGGATGCTCGTGACCACCACCCGCGAGCTGGTGCCGCAGCGCTCACGACTGGTGAAAGCCGAAGCCGGACAGGGTAACTGGAAGACCGTGCCCGGCTCGGAGCGCCCCGCTGAGCACGCCGGGGGCAGGCAGACGCAGATCAGCGGCTACTACGACCCGATCCCGACCGCGGAGTCCGAACGCGGCTGGGTGTACATAGTCGCCAACAGCTTCGACCGCAGCGGCCCCGTCGCGCTGTACCGGGCCACGCCGCAGAGCTTCACCGACCGGGCGGCGTGGCAGGGCTGGACCGGATCCGGGTGGGGTGGCGAACCGGTGCCGCTGTGGGACGAGCGGGTCGGGGAGATCAGCGTCCGCCAGATCGACGGTATGGCGATGCTGTCGTACTTCAATGCGACCACCGGCAACATGGAGATCCGGGTGGCCGCCGACCCGACGCAGCTCGGAACGGCGCCGGTGACGACGGTCGTGGTGGCCGCGCCGTGGCCGGACCCCGCCGACGTGCTGCCCCCCGCCCATGACAATCGACTCGCCCAGCCCTACGGCGGTTACATCTCGCCGGGCTCGACGCCGGATGCGGTGCGGGTGTTCGTCAGCCAGTGGAACACCACCCCGCGCGGCGGCACGCCCTACCGCGTCATCCAGTACGCGGTGAACCCGTACAAGCCTTGGTGAGAGGGCGTTTTTGCGGCTCCCGTCCGCAGTGCGTCCGCAGCAGGTGCAAGAGCCTGCTCGACGAGGCCAGCGGCGGCCTTGCGGGTTCGGTCATTCGTGTCGGGCCAGAGGTGGCTGTAGGTGTCGAGCGTGACCGAGGCGGACGAGTGTCCGAGGGCGCGCTGAACGGTGACGACATCGCAGCCGGCCCTTTCACCCCAGTTGATCCGCGGAGCGTTCCAGGGCTGGACGCTGGCCGAACTGTTCGTCCTCAACCGGTACCGGAAACGGGCGATGTAGAACTTGGTGGCTCTGGCGTTCAGACCGCGGTGATTGTCCTTTCGGGCGGTAAAGGATCCACCACGACGGCTACAGAGTGAGCAAGAGCGGCACCCTGCGCCGGACCGCCCCTCCGCTCTTTTCTTATTTCCGACGGCGACCCAGCGTCGGGAGGCCGCCCGACACTGCGCGGACGTTGTCCGTCCCTGGCTCGCGGGGAGCCCCTTGACCGGGGGGTGGTTGGCTGAAGTCGAGCGACGAACCCGTTCCCTCTCGGCGGGACTGCTCCCGTAAACTGCGCTCTTCCGCCCGTTGGTTCAGATCCTTCTCGCGGCGTGCTCGTTGCCTTGCACGGCCTTCCACAGAACGTCCCACTTGTACCGCCCTCCCGGCAACGCCTAGTCGTAGGTTGGCCATTCCGTCCGCAGCGCGTCCGCAGTAGGTTCACCGACTGCCGTTGGCCGCCAACAGTATCAACAGGGCCTGCCTGCATCGATCCTCACGCGCAGCATTCATCAGCGTTGCTAAACGCCCAGAAACGGATTCGCGGTGAACCCGTACAAGCCGTGGTGACAGGCGCCGAGTCTGAAGTTGTGCGCGAACTTCGCACCGGAAATGAGCATCAACTTCAGATTCGGCGGAGGCGGGCGAAGCGCTCATAGCTGATTCACAGCGCTCACCTAACGTCCGCCGGAAATCGCGGCGCACCATCGACGTCATGAGCGATGTGACACCTGAGCGGCCCGACCAGTCCGAACCGGTGACGGGCCCCGTCATGACAGCGCCGCCGGCGGCGGCGGTCCCCCCTTGGCCGCCGGCGGCGCCCCCGGGCTACGTGCAGTCTCAGCCGAGCAAGTTGAACAAGGCGGCGGCCTGGGTCGGCATCGTGGCCGGTTCGTTGTTCGTCGTGGCGGTGATCTTCGGGGCGGGGGTGCTGGTCGGCAAGGGCCTCGACGGTGGCGGGCCGGGCCCCCACCGCGGACCCATGATGGTCCACGGCGGACCGGCCGGATTCCCGATGGGACCGCCGCGGGGCGGCTTTGACCGTGGCCCCGATTTCGCCGGCCCGTTCGGACCGGGCGGACCGATGATCGACGCGCCGCGTTCTCCGAACCAGCCGGCGCCCACGGCGCAGCCGCGCCCCTGAGCGTCAGACGTGGATCTCGCCGGCGTGCGATGACAGCCAGTCGCGGAAGGACTGCAACTCGGGGTTGAGCTCACGCACCGACGCCAGATCACGGGCGCCGGCGAACGCGCAACGGGTCCGCGAGTTCTTCGTCGACGTGCTCGGCCCGCAGCGGCTGGCGGCCATGGGTGCGGCGTCCCGCGACGTCGTCGCCGCACTCCGAGACCACATGGACCGCGACTGCGCGTTGGACCAGGACGCGTCGCCGGTGACCTGAGCGGTTCGCATCGTGGATGGCCGACGCCACTTTCGGGTACCCCGTCGTCGAAGACGGCGGCCTTCAGCCCACCGGTGCTGCCCTTCGTGAGGAGAGAAATGCCCGAGAAGTACACGACGACCGACGCCGGCGCCCCCGCCCCCAGCGTGGAACATTCGCTGACCGTGGGACCCGACGGGCCGATCCTGCTGCAGGACCACTACCTGATCGAGCAGATGGCCAACTTCAACCGTGAACGCATCCCCGAGCGGCAGCCCCACGCCAAGGGCGGTGGCGCTTTCGGCCAGTTCGAGGTGACCCAGGACGTCAGTGCCTACACCAAGGCGGCATTCCTGCAGCCGGGTGTGAAAACCGAGATGCTGGCCCGGTTCTCGACGGTGGCCGGTGAGCGGGGCAGCCCGGACACCTGGCGTGACCCGCGCGGCTTCGCGCTGAAGTTCTACACCTCCGAGGGCAACTTCGACATGGTCGGCAACAACACCCCGGTGTTCTTCCTGCGCGACCCGATGAAGTTCCAGAATTTCATCCGCAGCCAGAAGCGCATGCAGGCCACCAACCTTCGTGATCACCACATGCAGTGGGATTTCTGGACGCTCTCACCCGAATCGGCGCACCAGGTCACGTGGTTGATGGGGGATCGTGGCATCCCGAAGACGTGGCGCAACATGAACGGCTATTCCAGCCACACCTACAGCTGGCTCAACGACAGCGGTGAGTTGTTCTGGGTGAAGTACCACTTCAAGACCGACCAGGGCATCGACTTCTTGACCCAGGAGGACGCCGACCGGCTGGCGGGCGAGGACGGTGACTACCACCAACGTGATCTGTACACCGCGATCGAGGACGGCAACTTCCCAAGCTGGACGCTGCACGTGCAGATCATGCCGTTCGAGGACGCCAAGACGTACCGCTTAAACCCGTTCGACCTGACCAAGGTGTGGCCGCACGGTGACTACCCGCTGCACGAGGTCGGCAGGATGACGTTGAACCGCAACGTCGTCGACTACCACGCCCAGATCGAGCAGGCGGCGTTCGAGCCGAACAACATCGTGCCGGGCACCGGTCTGAGCCCGGACAAGATGCTGTTGGCGCGGGGATTCTCCTACTCCGACGCCCACCGTGCCCGCCTCGGGGTGAATTACAAGCAGATCCCGGTCAACGAGCCGCACGTCGAGGTGAACGCGTACTCGAAGGACGGTGCGATGCGGATCCGCAACGTCACCGACCCGGTGTACACACCCAATTCGATGGGCGGCCCGGAAGTCGACACTCGCCGCGCATCGGAGGTGCACTGGGCTTCTGACGGGGACATGGTGCGCTCGGCCTATGCGCTGCGGTCCGACGACTCCGACTGGGGCCAGGCAGGCACCCTGGTCCGGGATGTCCTCGACGACGCCCAACGGGAACGCTTGGCGCACAACATCATCGGCCATGTGTCGAAGGGCGTGCGGGAGCCGGTGTTGTCGCGGGTGTTCGAGTACTGGCGCAACGTGGACCCCGACCTCGGTAAGAAGGTCGAGGAGGGCGTGCGCGGCGGCTGACCGGCTACCCCTGACCCGGATACGGCAGCAGCGCCATCTCGCGGGCGTTCTTGACGGCGATCGTGACCTGGCGCTGCTGCTGGACGGTGAGACCCGTGACCGTGCGGGAGCGGATCTTGCCGCGCTCGGAGAGGAACTGCCGCAGCGTGGATGTGTCCTTGTAGTCGACGCGCTCGATGCCGAGTTGGGCGAACAAGTTTCGGCGCTTCTTCGGCAGCGGCGCCGCCAGCCTGGCGCGCTTCACCAGCTCGACTTCCGGACGCCGGGCAATTGACCGCGATGGGCGAGTTCGCGGACCCGCACCCGTGACAGGCCGAACTTTCGCAGGTGCCCGCGGGGCCGGCCGTCGACCGCATCCCGGTTGCGCACGCGCACCGGGCTCGCGTCGCGGGGCTGACGGTTCAGCTCGGACTGGGCGGCCGCCCGGGCGTCCGCCGCGGTCGAGGGCGAGGAGATGATCGCCTTGAGCTCGGCGCGACGTTCGGCGTGGCGGGCCACGAGTAGGCGGCGACGCTCGTTCTTCACGATCTTCGACTTCTTGGCCATCAGCGGTCCTCGCGGAAGTCGACATGCCGGCGCACGACCGGGTCGTACTTGCGCAGCACGATGCGATCCGGGTCGTTGCGGCGGTTCTTGCGGGTGACGTAGGTGTAGCCGGTGCCCGCGGTGGAGCGCAGTTTCACGAGCGGCCGGATCTCGTTGCGTGCCATCAGAGTTTGTGTCCTTCCCGGCGGAGGCGGGCCACCACCGATTCGATGCCGTCGCGGTCGATGATCTTGATGCCTTTCGTGCTGAGGCGCAGCGTGATCCTGCGGCCCTCCGACGGTAGGTAGTACGTCTTGCGCTGGATGTTGGGATTCCAGCGACGACGGGTGCGGCGGTGCGAATGCGACACCGCGTTGCCGAACCCGGGCCTGCGGCCGGTCACCTGGCAGTGGGCGGACAAGGAACACCTCTCTCGATCAGTCTTAATGAAAATGATTTTCGACAAGCTGCGGTCGCGACTGTAGCGTGAACCTCCGGTTATTGAAAATCATTCCCATTAGAGGAGGGTTCATGCGCACCCCAGTAGTTGTCGTGACCGGGCAGAGCGACACCGGCGACATCGGTGACCTGCTTCTCGCCGACGGCGCAACGGCGTTGGTGGAGTACCACGTCGAGGACCACGTCGTGCACCGCACCACGACGGTGCTGCGGCGCGGTGTGCTGGTCAAAGCCGTGTCGGTGGTCGAGATGAGCAACGGGTGTCCGTCCTGCGCGGTGCGCGAGGATCTGGTTGACCATCTCTGTCGACTGCACCTGAGGCCGGACCTCGCTCGGATCGCGGTCCTGCTCAGTCCGTGGATGGAGCCCGAGCCGGTGTGCGTCGCACTCTCCCGTTCGCCGGCAGCGCGCCACGTCGCCGTGTCGGCCGTCGTCGCCACCGTAAACACCTCTGTCTGGCTGGACCAGGCGCTCGGCGACGACGAACTCGACGACGGACGTACCGTCGCGCAGGTGGTGGTCGGGCAGGTCGAGTTCGCGGACGTGGTCGTGCTCACCGAACCGCATCGGGACACCCTCGCGGTGGTGCGCAGGCTGGCTCCGTCGGCGCGGATCACGGTCGGCGCAGGCTGTTTCACGCTCGCGCTGGCGAACCTCGACGCCGATGCCCGCCGCGGCCGGGGCAATGATCCGTACGGTTCACTGCTGGCCGGACAGCCGCCGCTGGAGCCGGCCGGTCGGGTCCGCCTGGTCGAGTTCGCGGCACGACGCCCGTTCCACCCGAACCGTCTGCATGCCGCGGTCGACCTCCTTCTCGAAGGGGTGGTCCGCAGCCGGGGCCGGCTGTGGCTGGCACACCTGCCCGACACGGCGGTGGGGCTGGACTCCGCGGGCGGCGGACTGCTCGTCACGCGGGCGGGAAAATGGTTGGCCGCCATGACATCCCGCGAGCTCGTCTACGTCGGTGCGGAACGGCGCGCGATGGCCGACATGATGTGGGATGACCGGTACGGCGACCGGCACACGTCGATGACGGTCCTGGTGTGCGGCGCCGACCCTGCCGAGATCGTCTCGGCACTGCGCGGCGCCCTGCTCACCGACGCGGAGATGGGCCGCCCCCAGGACTGGCCCCGCTTCGATGACCCGTTCGGTGACTGGCAGCCGCAGGAGGCGCGGCTGGCATGATCGGGTGAATGAGCATCGGAGGAGACCCGCGCCCTGGTCGATGTCGAGTCCTGCTCGTCGCGCTGGCGGCTGTCGTCGCAGGGTTGACGTCGGCCGCGCCGGCGTCGGCCCGCCCGTCGGATCCCGGGGTCGTGAACTACGCGGTGTTGAACAAGGGCTCGGTCGGCAACATCGTCGGCGCCCGGATGGGTTTCGAGACCACGTTCGCGGCGCCGTTCCAGGCGTTCTACGTCGACACCCCGGCGTGCAACAACTGGGCCGACATCGGGCTACCCGAGGTGTACAACGACCCCGACCTGGCATCGTTCAGCGGCGCCGTCGCGCAGGAGTCGGCGACGGACGCGACGCACCTGGTGAAACAGGCGGTCGGGGTGTTCGCGACCACCGACGCGGCGAACCGCGCGTTCCACCGGCAGGTGGATCGGACCGTCGGCTGCGCCGGCCAGACCACCGCGATGCACCTGGACAACTTCACCACGCAGGTGTGGACGTTCACGGGCGGGCCGACCAGCGCGACCGAGGCCAACTGGGTCAAGCAGGAGGCGGGCACCGACCGGCGCTGCTTCGTGACGTCCCGGGTGCGGGAGAACGTGCTGCTGCAGGCCAAGGTGTGCCAGTCGGGCAACGGCGGCCCGGCGGTCAACGTGCTCGCCGGCGCGATGCAGAACACGCTCGGCCAATAGGACGTCACCGACAAGTCACTGAGTAAATCAGCAGACTTTGTCGGTCGGCTCTGGAAGATGGGTAGAGACGCAGCGATCGTTCCGCACCCGGAGGGGGTGGCTATGGCCCGGACGATGGCATCCGACGGTGTCGTCGAGCATGGCATGAACCCGCTGACCAGCGCTGAAGATGCCGCGCGCCACATCGCCGACACGTGTTTGACCGACGCGCCGGTCGGGCCGGTGGGCCTGGAGATCGAGGCGCACTGCTTCGACCTTGCCGATCCGCGACGCAGACCGGGGTGGGACGAGCTGTCCGCCGTGATCGCCGGGCTGCCGACACTGCCCGGCGGCAGCCGGGTCACCGTGGAGCCCGGCGGCGCGGTCGAGCTGTCCGGCCCACCGCTGGCCGACACCCCCGCCGCGGCCGCGGCGATGACCGCGGACCGGTCGGTGCTGCGGACGGGCTTCGCGCAGGCCGGGCTGGGGCTGGTGCTGCTCGGTGCGGACCCACTGCGCTCGGCGAAGCGGGTGAACCCCGGCGCGCGTTATGCGGCGATGGAACGGTTCTTCCACGACAGCGGAACCCCCGAGGCGGGCGCGGCGATGATGACGTCGACGGCGTCGGTGCAGGTGAACCTGGAAGCCGGGCCCAAGGCGGACTGGGCGCGGCGGGTCCGGCTGGCGCACGCGCTCGGGCCGACGATGATCGCGATCGCCTCGAATTCGCCGGTGTTGGGCGGCAAGTTCACGGGTTGGCGCTCCACCCGCCAACTCGTCTGGAGCGAACTCGACGACGCGCGGTGCGGACCGATCCTGGGCGCCGACGGCGACGATCCGGCCAGCGATTGGGCGCGCTACGCGCTGCGCGCGCCGGTGATGCTGGTGCACACCCCCGAAGCGGTTCCGGTCAGCCAATGGGTGCCGTTCGCCGACTGGGCCGATGGCCGGGTGCTGCTCGACGACCGCAGACCCACGATGGCCGATCTGGACTACCACCTGACGACCCTGTTTCCGCCCGTGCGCCCGCGCGGCTTCCTGGAGGTGCGCTACCTCGACAGCGTGCCCGAGGACACCTGGCCCGCGGTGGTGTTCATGCTGGCCACCCTGCTCGACGACCCAGTCGCAGCCGATGCCGCCGCCGAGGCCACCGAGCCGGTCGCCACCGCGTGGGACCGCGCCGCACAACTCGGCCTCGAGGACCGCAGGCTGCACACCGCCGCGATGCGGTGCGTGCAGGAGGCCGCCGAACGCGTTCCGGCCCCGCTGGAGGAATCGATGTCGCTGCTCGCGCGTTCGGTCGAACAGGGACGCAGCCCGGCCGACGATTTCGCCGACCGCGCGGTGCGTTACGGGATCGCGCGCGCGGTCACCCAACTGGCACAAGGAGAGATGTGACGACGCGGCAGACGCTCGCCGACGAACTGACCAGGGCCAGGAACCGCACGCTGCGTCTGGTCGACTTCGACGACGCCGAGCTGCGCCGTCAGTACGACCCGCTGATGAGCCCGCTGGTCTGGGACCTCGCCCACATCGGGCAACAGGAAGAGCTGTGGCTGCTGCGCGGCGGGGACCCGCACCGCGCCGGCCTGCTGACCCCTGAGATCAACGACCTCTACGACGCGTTCGTGCACTCCCGCGCCGCGCGGGTGAACCTTCCGCTGCTCCCGCCGACGGACGCGCGCAACTACTGCGCGACGGTGCGGGGGAAGGCGCTCGACCGGCTGGACGCGCTGCCCGACGGCCATCCCGACGCGTTCAACTACGCGTTGGTGATCAGCCACGAGAACCAGCACGACGAGACGATGCTGCAGGCGCTGAACCTGCGCACCGGGGCGCCCCTGCTCGACTCCGGCGCCGCGCTGCCTGCCGGTCGCGCCGACGTGGCGGGCACATCCGTGCTGGTGCCCGGTGGCGAGTTCGTCCTCGGGGTCGACGCGGCCGACGAACCGTTCTCGCTGGACAACGAACGCCCGTCGAACCGCGTCGACGTGCCGGCCTTCCGGATCGGCCGGGTCCCGGTCACCAACGCCGAGTGGCGGCAGTTCGTCGGCGACGGCGGATACGGGCAGCGGCGGTGGTGGTCGGAGGCGGGCTGGGCGCACCGGCAACAGGCCGGGCTGACCGCACCGCTGTTCTGGAACTCCGACGGGACCCGCACCCGGTTCGGCCACGTCGAGGACATCCCCGGGGACGAACCTGTCCAGCACATCACCTTCTACGAGGCCGAGGCCTACGCCGCGTGGGCGGGCGCGCGGTTGCCGACCGAGATCGAGTGGGAGAAGGCCTGCGCGTGGGATCCGGACATCGGTGCCCGTCGCCGGTTCCCCTGGGGTGCAACCGAACCCAATGCCGCGCTGGCGAACCTCGGCGGCGACGCGCTGCGCCCCGCGCCGGTCGGCGCCTACCCGGCATCGGCGTCGGCCTACGGCGCCGAACAGATGCTCGGCGACGTCTGGGAGTGGACGAGTTCGTCGCTGCGACCGTGGCCGGGGTTCACCCCGATGGTCTACCGGCAGTACTCGGAGCCGTTCTTCGACGGCACCGCCTCCGGCGAGTACCGCGTGCTGCGCGGCGGATCGTGGGCCGTCGCCGCGGGCATCCTGCGGCCCAGCTTCCGTAACTGGGACCATCCGATCCGGCGGCAGATCTTCTCCGGCGTCCGATTGGCGTGGGATGTGTAGGCATCTGGCGTGGCTCGGGGCCCCGGTGTCGGTGGCCGCGCTGGTCCTCGACCCGCCATCGGGTCTGCTGGTGCAGTCGTACGCGCCGCGGCGACAGAAGCACGGCCTGATGAACGCCGACGGTTGGGGCGTCGGCTTTTTCGACGACGGTGTGCCGCGGCGGTGGCGCAGCGCGGCCCCGCTGTGGGGCGATGCGTCGTTCGCGTCGGTCGCGCCCGCACTGTCGAGCACCTGTGTGGTGGCCGCGGTGCGCTCAGCCAGCACCGGCATGCCGATCGAGGCGTCCGCGTCCGCGCCGTTCACCGACGGGACATGGCTGCTGTCGCACAACGGGCTGGTCGACCGTGCCGTGTTACCGACCTCCCGGACCGCGGAATCCACCAACGACAGCGCACTGCTGGCCGCGCTGATCTTCGATCGCGGCATGGACGACCTCGGCGGCACCGTCGCCTCGGTCGCCGCCGACGACCCGAACGCGCGTCTGAACATCCTGGCCGCCAACGGGTCCCGGCTGGTCGCGACGACGTGGGGGGACACCTTGTCGGTGCTGCGCCGCGACGACGGTGTGGTGCTGGCCAGCGAGCCCTACGACGACGACCCCGGCTGGCGGGAGGTCCCGGACCGGCACCTGGTCGAGGTCGCGGACGACCGCGTGCGCATGACACCGCTGACATGACATCGCTGAAAGGATCGTGATGACGTTCTCCCTGGCGAACTACCTCGCCGCCGACGCCGCCGACGAGGCGCTGCGTCGCGACGTCTGCCACGGACTGAGCCAACAGCCGAAGACGCTGCCGCCCAAATGGTTCTACGACGCCACCGGCAGCGAGTTGTTCGACCAGATCACCCGGCTGCCGGAGTACTACCCGACCCGTGCGGAGGCGCAGATCCTGCAAGCGCGGGCCGCTGAGATCGCCGAGGCCTCGGGTGCCGACACACTCGTCGAACTGGGCAGCGGCACCTCGGAGAAGACGAGGATGCTGCTCGACGCCCTGAGTGAGCGTGGATCGTTGCGCCGCTTCGTGCCGTTCGACGTCGACTCCAGCGTGCTGCAGGCCGCGGGCGCGGCGATCGAGCAGGAATACCCGGGCATCGAGATCGACGCCGTGTGCGGCGATTTCGAGGAACACCTGGGCAAGATCCCGCGGACGGGACGGCGTCTGGTGGCGTTCCTGGGCTCGACGATCGGGAATCTGACACCTGGCCCGCGGGCGGAGTTCCTGGCGTCGGTGGCCGAGATGATGCAACCCGGCGACACGCTGCTGCTGGGCACCGACCTGGTCAAGGACACCGGCCGTCTGGTGCGGGCATACGACGACAGCGCCGGCGTCACCGCGCGATTCAACCGCAATGTGCTCACCGTGGTGAACCGGGAGCTCGGCGCGGACTTCGACGTCGACGCGTTCGCCCACGTCGCGGTCTGGAACCCCGACGAGGAGCGCATCGAGATGTGGCTGCGGGCTGAGCGCGCGCAACGGGTGCACATCGCCGCGCTGGCGCTCGACGTCGATTTCGCCGACGGGGAGGAGATGCTGACCGAGGTGTCGTGCAAATTCCGGCCGTCCGGTGTCGAGGCGGAGCTCGCCGCGGTCGGGCTGCGCCGAACCCATTGGTGGACAGACGATGCGGGAGACTTCGGGCTGTCCTTGGCGGCGAAATGAGCCGGCCCGACACGACGACGTTGGCCGAGACCTGGCGTGTGGCGCGGCCGGTGCCGGCCGGGGTGCATGTGGACAGCGCGGCGTGCTCGCGGCAGAGCTACGCGACGATCGACGCCTGCGCGCAGCACGCCCGCCACGAAGCCGAGGTCGGCGGCTACGTCGCCGCGGAAGCCGCCGCCCCGGTGCTCGACGCCGGTCGCGCGGCAGTGCGCGCCCTTACCGGAATGCCCGACGCCGGAGTCACATTCACCACCGGGTCCAACCACGCGCTCGATATCCTGCTCGGGGACTGGACGGGGGAGCGCACGCTGGCGTGTCTGCCCGGTGAGTTCGGGCCCAATCTGGCGATCATGGCCCGGCATGGGTTCGACATCCGCGTCCTGCCCGTCGACGAGTACGGCCGGTTGGACGTCAACGCGATCGGCGCCGCGCTGGCACACCATCCGCCCGCGCTGGTGCACTTCACCGTGCTGGGCAGCCACAGCGGGGTCGTCCAGCCCGTCCATGACATGGCGCTGGCCTGCCGCGGCCACGACATTGCGCTGTTCGTCGACGCCGCACAGGGATTCGCCCACGTCGACGTCGCGAACACCGGCGCCGACGCCATCTACACCTCATCGCGGAAATGGACCGCGGGTCCGCGCGGGGTCGGTGTGCTGGTCACCCGAGCCGGGGTGTTGTCGGATGCGACCCGGGAACGGCTCGGCCATGTCGAGACCAATGTCGGCCTGCACGTGGGGCTCTCGGTCGCGCTCGGCGAACACATGGCGGTCGGCCCGGCGGCGATGCAGGCGAGGCTGCGGGAGGTCGGGGCCGCCACCCGGACGGCGCTGGCCGACGTGCCGGGCTGGCGTGTGCGGGAACACCACGACGAACCCAGCGCGATCACCACGCTCTATCCGCCGCCGGGGGTGGACCCGCAGGTGGTGCGGGCCCGGCTGATCGCCGAGCACGCGATCGTGACGACCTACCTCGGGGTGGAGCGCGCGCCGCGGGAGCTGACCCGCCCCGCGCTCCGGGTGTCGCCGCACGTCGACGTCACCGACGCCGATCTCGCCGCGGTCGCCGAGGCGCTGTCGGCGGTCACGCCCGGTTGAGCAGGCTGCGCGCTGCCGCGGCCACCCGGTCCCGGTCGAACGTGATGACCGCGGCGAATCTGCGGTCGTTCTCGACGCCCTGACCGGGCGGTTCCAGTTCGCGGGCCACCAGTGCCGCGGCGGTGTCGGGGCCGAGCACCACGATGGTCCATTCCAGTGCCATCCGGTCGCCCGCGTCGATGTCCACCCACTGCACGCGGTGGGCGGCGTCCTGCGGCGCGTTCACGGCGAAGGCCAAGACCAGCGGCGACCGCTGCGCCAACATGGTGATGTTGTTCCGGGTCTCGCCGCGGAAGTTGTCCTGGCTCTGCAGGGTGAACAGCACGATCGGCGCGCTGTCGGCGGCGGCGGCGAGCCTTTCGATATGGCGCGACATCTCGATCAGGGTTCGTTTGCGCACAGTGCGCGCGGTGTGTGCGGTGGTGGCGATCTCGAACGGTGTTTTCGTGGTGTCGAGGCGTTCGGCCGATCGCGCGAACCGCGGCAGAATGGCCGGATTCGGGGCGGTGTCGAGGGGGCCGGGCCGGCCGAAGCGGTAGCCCTGACCGAGCGTCGCGCCGTAGGCCAGGGCCTGCTCCAGATGCTCGTCGGTCTCGATGCCCTCCGCCAGGATCACCGCGCCGGTGCGTTCGTGGTGCGCGATGACCGCCGCGATGGTGCGGGTCTGCAGCTGATCGGGTTGGCGCTGGACCAGTCCGAGATCGATCTTCATCACGTCCGGGGCGATGATGTCGAGCAGTGCCAGTGAGTCGGGATGTGCGCCGATGTCGTCGAGGGCGATGCGCACCCCGCATGAGCGCAGGGCCGCGACCTTGTGCAGCAGCGCCGGCGGATTCTCCAGCAGCCCGCGCTCGGTCAGCTCGAACATCAGCGTGAAGGTGCGGGCGGCCTCCGCAAGCGCCGATTCCGGCGGTACCTCGATGCCCGCGGCGACGGGTTCGGAGTTGAGTAGCAGCAGCATCCCTGCCGCAGAGGGTGATTCGAGTGCCGCGTGCGCGGCCGACCGGATGCACGCGTGGTCGAGCATGTCGAGCCGTCCGGTGGTGGCGGCATGGGCGAACACGTCGGCCGGGGACGGGTGGTGCAGTGACGGCCAGCGCGCCAGCGCCTCGTAGCCGACCACCGTCTCGTCCGGCAGGGACACCACGGGTTGGAACACGGGGACCAGACCCTCTCCGCGGACCGCGGCATCGAGCAGGTGCGTCGCGTCGCTCGGACGTGGGGTATGGATGACGTCTTCTCTCGTGTCGTGCGGGCGGGAGCGTGCCACAAGGTCACGTCATTCTCCCGCGTCGTTGCCGCTACACGGTAGCGGGGGCGCGGTTGAGGTGGGGCCGTTGCGGTTATCCAGGCTGCACCGAAGGTGGAGGGGATCACGATGACTACCGGCGCCGGCAGCGACGAAGCTCAGACCAAAGATCAGCCCGAGAAGAAGCGCGACCGTACGCACTGGCTGTACATCCTGGTGATCATCGCCGTGATCGCCGGCATCGTGGTGGGGCTCGTCGCGCCGGAGACCGCGGCGTCGCTCGGCATCCTCGGTGAACTGTTCGTCAAACTGATCAAGATGATGATCGTCCCGGTCATCTTCTGCACCGTGGTCCTCGGCATCGGCAAGGTGCGCGCGGCCGCCGCGGTCGGCAAGGTCGGCGGCCTGGCGATCAGCTACTTCCTGATCATGTCGACGATCGCGCTGGGCATCGGGTTGGTCGTCGGCAACCTGATCAGCCCCGGTACCGGCCTGAACGTCCCCAACGATCCCGGCAAGGGCGCCCAGCTGGCCGGCCAGGCCGAATCGGCGGGCGGCACCATGGAATTCATCGCCGACATCATTCCGGCGACGTTGTTCTCCGCGGTCACCGAGGGCAACGTACTGCAGGCGCTGTTCGTGGCGTTGCTGGTCGGATTCGGTATCCAGAGCATGGGCCGGACCGGCGAAGGGCTGCTCCGAGGCATCGAAGCGTTGCAGAAGCTGGTGTTCCGCATCCTCATCGGAGTGCTGTGGCTCGCTCCGATCGGTGCGTTCGGCGCGATCGCGGAGGTGGTCGGCGACACCGGCTTCGAGGCCGTCATCCAGCTCGGCGTGCTGATGCTGGCGTTCTACGTGACGTGCCTGATCTTCATCTTCGGTGTGCTCGGAGCCCTGCTGTACATGGTGGCCCGGGTCTCGATCTTCAAGCTGGCCCGCTACCTGGCGCGCGAGTACCTGCTGATCGTCGCGACGTCGTCGTCGGAGTCCGCGCTACCGCGGCTGATCGCGAAGATGGAGCACGCCGGTGTCGAACCCGCGACCGTCGGCATCGTGGTGCCGACCGGATACTCGTTCAACCTCGACGGCACGGCGATCTACCTGACGATGGCATCGCTGTTCATCGCCGATGCGCTCGGCGATCCGCTGTCGATCCCCGAACAGCTCGGCCTGCTCGCGTTCATGATCATCGCGTCCAAGGGTGCGGCGGGCGTCAGCGGCGCCGGGCTGGCCACATTGGCGGCGGGGCTGCAGAGCCACCGCCCAGAACTTCTCGACGGCGTCGGCATCATCGTCGGTGTGGACCGCTTCATGTCCGAGGCCCGCGCGCTGACCAACTTCTCCGGCAACGCGGTGGCGACCGTGCTCGTCGGCTCGTGGACCGGCACACTGGACAGTGAGCGGCTCAACCAGGTCCTCGACGGGGATAGGCCGTTCGACGAGGCCACGATGATCGACGACGAGGACGACGACAACGAGCGCGAACGGGCCTCGACGGCAAGCCCTTCGGCCTGACCTGCCTAGCCCTCCTTGTGCGCCTCCAGCAGGAACGCGTGCATGCACATCCTGCCCTTGTCGTCGAGCAGGTCCAGCGGTGGCGGCGGCATGCCGGGGATCTTGGGCACGTTCGAGTGGATCAGCGCCGGCCGGATGTCGTCGATCACCCAGTAGCGTGAAACCGCTTCGCGCAGTTCGAGTTCGGTGACCTCATTCGGTCCCTCCTGCATCTCGGGAGGGAACGCGCCCTTGGCGAACACGAGCACGAAGAACCCGGCCCCCGGTGCGGCCGCGCGGTGCATCGACTGCAGATACGGATCGCGGGCCTGGACCGGGATCGAGTGGAACAGCGTGCTGTCGACGATCGTCGGGAACCGGCCGTCGAAACCGGTCAGCGCGGTGATGTCGGCCGCGACAAAGGTGGCCCGCTCGGACAGGCCGCGTTCGGCGGCAGCGGTGGTCGCCGCGTGCACCGCGGTCGGGCTGATGTCGACCCCGGTCACCGTGTAGCCGTCTGCGGCCAAGGCCAGCGAGAGTTCGGCGTGGCCGCACCCGGCGTCGAGCACCTCGCTGCGGAACTTGCCCGCCTGCCACAGCGCCGCCAGTTCCGGCTGCGGCTCGCCGATGTTCCACGGCGGAGGCCCGTCGAATTGGCTCTCACCTCGATACGCGCTGTCCCAGTCCATCACGTCGGCCATGGACGCCAAGGTACTCGCCGCGCGGTGTGTCAGGGGTGAGGGTTCAGACCGGCAGGTCCCAGGTGTGCACCGGTTCGTTGGAGTGCATGCGCTCGCAGTACAGCCGCAGCATCTCCGCCAGCGCCTCGGGCCGGCTCATGCCGCGATCCTGTAGCGCGGTAACCGTCGCGGACTGCCAGCTCGCGCCGTTGCGGCCGGTCTTGGCGCGGCCCTCGATCACCCCGAGGTAGCGGTCGCGCACCTCGGCGGACACCTCCCACCGGCGCAGCCCCTCCTCGGCCAGCGGCAGCAGCTGCCGCAGCACCAGCTCGTCGGGCGTGACCTCACCGACGCCGGGCCAGTACAGCCGCGCGTCCATGCCGTGATGCGCGGCGGCGACGAAGTTCGCCTCGGCCGCGGCGAAGCTCATCTTGGTCCACAGCGGACGATCCTCCTCGGACAGCGTCCGCAGTACGCCGTAGTAGAAGGCGGCGTTGGCCATCATGTCCAGCACCGTCGGCCCGGCGGGCAGCACCCGGTTCTCCACCCGCAGGTGTGGTCGCCCGTTGACGATGTCGTACACCGGCCGGTTCCAGCGGTAGATGGTGCCGTTGTGCAGCCGCAGCTCCGAGAGCTCCGGGGTGCGCCCGGCCGCCAGCTCCGCAGCCGGATCCTCGTCGGACAGCTCCGGGAGCAACGACGGGAAGTAGCGCACGTTCTCCTCGAACAGGTCGAAGATCGACGTGATCCAGCGTTCGCCGAACCACACCCGGGGCCGCACTCCCTGCGTCTTCAGTTCGTCGGGGCGGGTGTCGGTGGCCTGGGTGAACAGCTCGATGCGGGTCTCGGCCCACAGGTGATGGCCGAAGAAGTACGGCGAGTTGGCGCCGACCGCCAGCTGCGGACCCGCCAGCACCTGGGCGGCGTTCCAGTTGTTCGCGAAATCCGCCGGCGACACCTGCAGATGCAATTGCATGCTGGTGCAAGCGGATTCAGGAGCGATGGAGGCGGTCTGCAGGCTCAGGCGCTCCGGTCCGGCGATGTCGATCATGATGTCCTCGCCGCGCGCGGTGAAGATCGAGTCGTTGAGCGCCTGATACCGGCTGGATTCGCTCATCCACTCACCCGTCAGGTGCTCGGGCATCAGTGTGGGCAGGATCCCGATCATCACGATGTGCGAGCCGTCGGCGCCGGCCTTCTCCTCGGCAGCGTTGAGGCTGGCGCGGACATCGGCCTCGAGGTCGAGCGCCGCTCGGCCCGGCAACCGGCGCGGCGGCACGTTGAACTCGATGTTGTAGGCGCCCAACTCGGTCTGATACGCCGGGTCGGCGATCGACGCGAGCACCTCGGAGTTGTTCATCGCGGGTTGGTAGGCGGAGTCGACGAGGTTGCACTCGATCTCCATGCCCGTCAGCGGCTTCTCGAAGTCGAAGCTCGCCTGGGCCAGCATCGTCTCGAACACGTCGAGGCACAGCTGCACCTTGCGCCGGTACTCGCGGCGGTGCGCGCGACTGAACTCGGTCTGCTTCAGCGCGGGATCGATGTCCTTGCCCACGGGACCGAGCCTATCGGCGCGACGCGATTGCGACCTGCGGACTGAACAACCCGCCGCGCAGTTCGATGGCGGCACCGGCGGACTCGGCCAGCGCGCGTAGCGCCGCGGGGCTGTAGGCCCGCAGCGAGCTGATCACCCCGTCGTGGACGAACGGCACCAGCGGGGCCCACGGCAGCATCGCGGCGAGCCGCAGCATGTGCAACGGGGCCGGTGGGCGGGGCAGGTCGATGATCACCAGCCGCTCGGCGGCGCGGATGCCCTCAGCGATCACCCGGGCCGCCTCTGGCGGCGGCAGGTGGTGAAACGACAGCGCGAACACCGCCAGGTCGAACTCGCCGTCCTCGGCGTCGAGGGCCGTCGCGTCCATCCGGCGCACCGTGGCCCGACGGTGCCGGCCCAGGTCGCCCGCGGCGATCGCGGCCACCGATTCCGGGGCGACGTCGGTGACGGTGAGCCGGGCGGTCGGGTGCCAGTCCAGCAGCTTGCGCGACAGCGCGCCGTGCCCGGCCCCGAGCTCCAGGATCTTCGGATCAGGCACCTCGGCGACCTCGTCGAGGACGATCTGGGCGAACCGTTCGTGGTTGCCGAACGTCTCGCCGGTCCAGTCCAGCGCCCGGATCACGCTGCGCTTGCGGGCGACGTCGGCCGGGCGGTCGGAGGCGCGGTCGAGGTACTCCAGCCGGTCGGTCTCCAGCAGCCGGTCCAGGCACGAGGCCCGCGGTCCGCCGCGCGGCATCGTCGAGATGTCGGTCTGGGCTGTCGGCATGTAGTCCATCATGGACGAATGGCCGACTTCGTCGCTGCAATCGACCAGGGCACCACCAGCACCCGCTGCATGATCTTCGACCACGACGGCGCCGAAGTGGGCCGTCATCAGCTCGAACGCGAGCAGATCCTGCCCAGGGCCGGCTGGGTCGAGCACAACCCCGTCGAGATCTGGGAGCGCGCCGCCTCGGTGGTCGCGACCGCGCTGAACAAGACCAAGCTCGCGGCCTCGGACCTCGCGGCGCTGGGAATCACGAATCAGCGCGAGACGTCGCTGGTGTGGAACCGCCACACCGGGCGGCCCTACTACAACGCGATCGTCTGGCAGGACACCCGGACCGACCGGATCGCCTCGGCGCTCGACCGCGACGGCCGCGGCGAGGTGATCCGGCGCAAGGCCGGCCTGCCGCCGGCCACCTACTTTTCCGGCGGCAAGCTGCAGTGGCTACTGGAGAACGTCGACGGGCTGCGTGAGGACGCCGAGAAGGGTGACGCGATCTTCGGCACCACCGACACCTGGGTGCTGTGGAACCTGACCGGCGGGTCGCGCGGCGGGGTGCACGTCACCGACGTCACCAACGCCAGCCGCACGATGCTGATGAACCTGGAAACCCTGGACTGGGACGACGAGCTGTTGGGGTTCTTCGGTGTTCCGCGGCAGATGCTTCCCAGGATCTGTCCGTCGTCGTCGCCGGAGCCCTACGGCGTCACCGTCTACGGGGACCTGCCGATCACCGGGATCCTCGGTGACCAGCAGGCCGCGATGGTCGGCCAGGTCTGCCTGTCCGAAGGCGAGGCCAAAAACACCTACGGCACAGGCAATTTCCTGCTGCTCAACACCGGCGAGACGATCGTGCGGTCCGGCAACGGCCTGCTCACCACCGTCTGCTACCAGTTCGCGTCGAGAGACGGAGGCCCGGCGAAACCCGTTTACGCCCTTGAGGGTTCGATCGCGGTGACCGGTTCTGCGGTGCAGTGGCTGCGTGACCAGCTCGGCATCATCAGTGGTGCGGCCCAGAGCGAGTCGCTGGCCCGGCAGGTCGAGGACAACGGCGGGGTGTACTTCGTGCCGGCGTTCTCCGGACTGTTCGCGCCGTACTGGCGTTCGGATGCCCGCGGGGCGATCGTCGGGCTGTCCCGGTTCAACACCAACGCCCATCTGGCTCGTGCGACGCTGGAGGCGATCTGTTACCAGAGCCGCGACGTCGTGGATGCGATGGCCGCGGATTCCGGTGTGCACCTTGAGGTTCTGAAGGTCGACGGCGGGATCACCGCCAACGACCTGTGTATGCAGATCCAGGCCGACGTGCTCGGTGTCGACGTGGTCAGGCCGGTGGTCGCCGAGACGACGGCGCTCGGCGCCGCGTACGCGGCGGGCCTGGCCGTCGGATTCTGGGACGGACCCGACGACCTGCGCGCGAACTGGCAGGAGGACGAGCGCTGGACCCCGAACTGGTCGGAAGAGCAGCGTGCCAACGGATATGCCGGCTGGCGCAAGGCCGTCGAGCGCACCCTGGACTGGGTCGACGTCGACTGATCCGTCACGCGTGGTCGGCCTTCCCGTCGACGCGGGGGATCACTGACCGGCGGCGACGAGTTCGCGCAGTTCGATCTCGGGGTTGTCCCGCTGCACCGTCTCCAGCCGCCACTTCGTCGAGAACACCGCCAGCATCACGCCGTCGGTACGGGTGAAGACCTCCACCGCGGCCATCTTCTGCAGCGCCTCGGCGTCGGCGGGGTCGCAGATCCGCGCCACCGTGTACGGCAGCCCCTCCAGCTCGATCGGCGCGCTGAACTCGGTGGCCATCCGGTGACTGGCCACCTCGAACTGCATCGGGCCGACCGCGGCCAGCACCGGGGCCTGGTCGCCGCGCCGGTCCGAGCGCAGCACCTGGACCACGCCTTCCTGGTCGAGCTGCTCGATGCCCTTACGGAACTGTTTGTGCTTGCTGGGATCGGTGCCGCGCGCGACGGAGAAATGTTCGGGGGAGAAGCTCGGGATCGGCGGGAATTCCACCGCGACGTCCTGGTAGAGGGTGTCGCCGGGACGCAGCGCGTTGGCGTTGGCCAACCCGATTACGTCACCCGGCCACGCGGTGTCCAGCGTCGAGCGTTCCCGGCCGAACACCGACTGCGCGTACTTGGTCACGAACGGCTTCCCGGTCGCGGCGTGGGTCAGCACATCACCGCGCTCGAACGTGCCCGAGCACACCCGCGCGTACGCGATGCGGTCGCGGTGCGCGGAATCCATACCGGCCTGCACCTTGAACACGAACGCGCTGAACGGCGCGGTCGCGTCGCGGCGGTTGCCCTCGACGTCGAGCTGGCCGCTCGGTGCCGGCGCCAGCTGCGCGAGCACGTCGAGCAACTGGTTCACGCCGAAGTTCAGCGCCGCGGAGGTGAACAGCACCGGGGTGGAGGTGCAGTCGAGGAAGCTCTCCGGGTCGAAGTCGGCGCCGTCGGCCTCCAGCAGCTCGCATTCCTCGACGGCGTTGTCCCAGTCCACACCGGCGGCGTCGTGCGCCTTGTCCGGGGCGATGTGCTCCTCGGGCGCGGCGGTGGCTCCGCCCGCGGTGCGGGTGAAGCGGATGAACTTGCCGGTGCGCCGGTCCAGCACACCCTTGAAGTCGCCCGCGATGCCGACCGGCCACGTCAGCGGGGTCGGGCGAAGTCCGATGCGCTCCTGGATCTCGTCCATCAGCTCGAGTGCGTGCCTGCCGGGCCGGTCCCACTTGTTGACCACCGTGATGATCGGGATGCGGCGGTGGCGACACACCTGGAACAGCTTCAGCGTCTGCGGCTCCAGGCCCTTGGCCGCGTCGATGAGCATCACCGCGGAGTCGACGGCGGTCAGCACGCGGTAGGTGTCCTCGGAGAAGTCCGCGTGGCCCGGGGTGTCGAGCAGGTTGACGATGCAGGTGCCGCCCGCCTGCGTCTTGTACGGGAACTGCAGCGCCGTCGACGTGATGGAGATGCCGCGGGCCTTCTCCATCTCCATCCAGTCCGAGACGGTGGCGCGGCGGCCCTGCTTGCCGTGGATGGCGCCGGCCTCGGTGATCGCCTTGGCATGCAGGACCAGGGCTTCGGTCAGGGTGGACTTACCCGCGTCGGGGTGGCTGATGACGGCGAACGTTCTGCGGCGCTGTGCTTCGGACGAGACGCGATCTGATCGCTTGGCCGCCGCGGTCGACGCATCGGCGGTGGTATTGCTCATGGTGACCCCGAGTTTATTGGCCGAGGTCACCAAACCGATAATCGCGACGGGGTCAGGCCGCGGCGTCCAGTTCGTTCTTGGTCTCGTCGTCGAGAGTGATGTCGCGCACCGCGGTGTTCTCCTCCAGGTGCGCCACCGACGAAGTCCCCGGAATCAGAAGCACATTCGGGGCCACCGACAGCGTCCACGCCAGCGCGATCTGTGCCGGTGTGCGGCCCAGCTTCTGGGCCTCCCGGACCACCGCCGGGTGGTTGAGCACCGGGTTGTCCGCCACGAAGCCCGAGCCCAGCGGAAAGAACGGCACGAACGCGATCTCGTGTTCGCGGCACAGGTCCAGCACCGGCTGTGATGTGCGGTCCACCAGGTTGTAGGCGTTCTGCACACAGACGATCTCGGTGTGGGTCAACGCGATTCGCAGGTGCTCGACACCGACGTTACTCAGCCCGATGCCGCCGATCAGGCCCTCGTCGCGGGCGGCGATCATCGCCGGGAGCTGACGGTCGAACAACTCGCGGTCGACGGGTCCGACGGCGCTGGGGTCTCCGGAGTGGATCCGCAGATTGACCGCGGCGAGCCGGTCGACACCGAGGGTCCGCAGGTTCTCCTCGATGTCGGCGCGCAGCTCGTCGGGTTCCTGAGCGGCGTTCCAGTTGCCCTGGTCGTCGCGCCGCGCACCCACCTTGCTGACCAGCGCCAGATCCTCGGGGTATGGGTACAGCGCCTCGCGGATCAGTTCATTGGCGACATTCGGCCCGTAGAACTGGGAGGTGTCGATGTGGTTGATGCCCAGCTCGACCGCGCGTTTGAGGACCGCGATGGCCTGGTCGTGATCGCGCGGCGGACCGAAGACCCCGGGACCGGGAAGCTGCATGGCGCCGTAGCCGACGCGACCGACGGTGTACGAGCCGAGTGGGAACGTGTCCATAACTCCTCCTTACACGGATTCGGCGCGGTTTCTTCCCCTGTGGGCGAAGAAACCGCGCCGAATCGGCTTCGGTCTACTCCTCTCCGAGGATGCTGTAAATCTCGCGTCGGGCGTTGTTGACCACATCGAGGATGCGTTGCTGCTGCTCAGCCGAGGCCGCATGTGCGGACTGGGCGACCGCGCCCATCAGCTGGCCGGCCGCGTTGCGCAGCCCGACCGCGGTGGGATCGGCGCCCTCGGTGATCTCGTCCCACGGCGCGGTGGCGATCTCGCCGGCAGCGGCGCGGCCCTGGTCGGTCAGCTCGAAGAGCTTCTTGCTGCCGTCGGATTCGGTCGAGACGAGCAGGCCTTCGTCGACGAGCAGTTGCAGGGTCGGGTACACCGAGCCGGGGCTGGGCTTCCACAGCTGCTGGCTGCGTTCGTGGATCTCCTGGATCATCTCGTAGCCGTGCATCGGCCGCTCGGTCAGCAGCTTCAGGATCGCGGCCCGCACGTCGCCGCGCCTGCCGCGACCGCCGCCGCGGGGACCGCCTCGCCGGCCGCCCGGGCCGAACCCGAATCCGGGGCCGAACCCGGGGCCGAAGCTTCGGCCGCCGGGGCCGCCGAAGTCGGGACCGAAGCCCGCGAATCCGGCGTCGCCACGGTGTTCGCGGACGTGATCACGGAACTCGCGGCGGGCCTGGCGGCGCTGTTCGTGCAGGGCGCGCCGGTCGGCGGGGCCGAAGCCGAAGCCGCCGGGCTGGAAAGGGTGCTGCGGGGGAGGGAAGAACGTCATGTCTGTCGTCTTTCGTCAGGGAAGCACGAAATCAGCTTCCGATACGTTGACGATATATCGGAAGATATCGCGATGCAACGATCTATTGCGACCGCTTTTCGATCCGGGCAGCCACCCAGCGTGCCCACTCGGCCGTCATCGCCGCCTCTCGGAGTCCGTATTCCAACGCCGCCCGGCCGTAGAAGTCGGTGTCGCTGGTGTCGTTCCAGGGCACCGTGTCGCACAGGTCCTCGTAGCGGGCAAGCGCGGATTCCGCGCGCGCGGCGACCGACCTGAGGTAGTCGCCGGCCTGCTCGGGCGTGACCTCGCCGAGCAGGAACACCCGCAGCAGGGCTGCGCTGCGCAGGGGCGGATCGTGCTGGAAATCCAGCACCCAGTCCCGCAGTGCGTCGCGGCCGGCGGCGGTGATGCCGTACTCCTTGCGCCCGCGCGCCCCGACGGCGGTGACCTCGATCAGGCCTTCGGCGGCGAGCTTGTTGAGCTCCGAGTACAACTGGCTCTGCGTCGCCGGCCACACATTGGCCATCGACACCTCGAACTTCTTCAACAGGTCGTAGCCGCTGGCGGGACGCCGGGCCAGCAGTCCGAGCGCAGCCATCCGAAGGCTCATGGCGGCATAGTACGGCCCCGATATTCCAGTTCTGGAACATCGGGGCCGTCTGCGGCGTGGATCAGCCCTCGACGAGCTCGGCGCCCTGGGGCAGGCGCAGCGCGGTCAGCTTCCACGGTCCGCGGGTGGCGAACACGTGATAGAGGCCGAACGCGACGCCGCAGCCGATGAACCAGCTGTACTGCGCCGCGGTCGTCATGCCGGTCACGTATCCGCCGAGCAGCACCGGGATCACGGCCAGCAGCGCGCCGACGATCGTCGCCGCGACGGCTGCGGGGTTGTAGCCCTTGCGGTACCAGTAGTTGCCCGTCTCGGTCATCCGGAACAGGTCGTCGACGACGATCTTCTGCTTGCGGACCAGGTAGAAGTCGCAGATCAGCACGCCGAACAGCGGACCGATGAAAGCGCCGAGCGTCTCCAGCGTGTAGTGGATGACCTCGGGGTTGCTGTAGAGGTTCCACGGCGTCAGCAGCACCGATCCGACCGCGGCGATCATGCCGCCCATCCGCCAGCTGATCTTCTGCGGGCTGACGTTGGAGAAGTCGAACGCCGGGCTGATGAAGTTGGCGACGATGTTGATGCCGATCGTCGCGATGGTGAACGTCAGCGCGCCCAGCACGATCGCGGTGGTGCTGTCGATGCGTGCGACGGTCTCCACCGGGTCGGTCAGCAACTCGCCGAACACCGGCACCGTCGCGGCCGCGGTGACGACCACGAGCAGCGAGAAGACCAGGAAGTTCACCGGCAGCCCGAGGAAGTTGCCCCTCTTGACCGCCTCGAAACTGCGGCCGTAGCGGGCGAAGTCGCCGAAGTTCAGCATCGGGCCGGAGAAGTACGACACCACCAGCGCGATCGCGCCGAGCATGACAGCCAGCGTGTTGCCCTGCTTCTCGCCGCCCAGGGTGAGGCTGACGTGCCAGCCCGACTTCCACAGCAGGTAGCCGCACAGGATGAACATCACGACATAGACCGCGGGACCGCAGAAGTCGATGAACTTGCGGATCGATTCCATCCCGCGCCAGAACACGCAGGCCTGCAGCACCCACAACAGCATGAAGCTGCACCAGCCCAGCAGCGACAGCCCGGTGAATCCGTACTGGTCGACGTCGGCGTACGGCGCCAGCCCGGGAAACAGCTTGAGCAGCACCACATCCAGGGCCGCGGAGGCGAGGTAGGTCTGGATGCCGTACCAGGCCACCGCGATCAGGCCGCGGATGATCGCGGGGATGTTGGCGCCGAGCACACCGAACGAACTGCGGCACACCACCGGGTACGGCACCCCAGCCTGCTGGCTCGGCTTGGCGACCAGGTTGCAGAAGACGTTGACGATGACGATGCCGACCAGCAGGGCGATCAGCACCTGCCAGCTGGCCAGGCCGAGCGCGAACAGGCTGCCCGCGGTCACGTACCCGCCGACGCTGTGCACGTCGGACATCCAGAACGCGAAGATGTTGTACGAACTCCAGGACTGCTTGCCCAGTGGAGCGAGGTCCTCGTTGGTCAACCGCGGGTCGTAGTCGTCTTTGATGACACCCCCGCCGACCGGGTGTCCTGCGGCTTCGACGATGTCGTTGGCGCCGACGACGGCGCTGGGAGGCAGATCTCGGATGTCTGACATTGCGCTTCCTGCCTGTGAACGGAGGGTTCGTTTGCAGGGAAGCTAGTTACGGCGTGTTTCCTGACCGTTGCGCCGAGAATATATTTCTGGGTTACCGGTCGCCGAGTACCAGGCCGGTGTCGGTCGGCAGTGACTCGACGACGACGTTGAGGCGCCTGTTGTGGACCGCGGCGGCGGCGAGCAGCGCTTCGGCGTCGCCGGAGAGGAACGCGTCGAGCATCACCCGGTGGTCCTCGTGCAGCAGGATGCGCTGTTGCGGCTCGACGTGCACCATCAACTGCACGGGTTCGGTGATGTTCCAAGCGGATTCGAGCATGTGCACCAGGCGCAGCATCCGCGACGGCCGGCTCAGCGCCATGTGAAACTGTCTGCTGTGCCGGTGGTAGGCCTGGGCGTCGTCGAATTTCAGTGCCTGCTGCAGGGTTTCGTGGACCTCGGCCAGGTGCGCGCGGTCGGAGTCGCTGGCGTGGACGACCGCGGCCGCCATCGCCGCCGACTCCAGCGTCTCGCGGACCAGATACATCTCGACGAGTTCGCTGGCGGTCAGTTGTGCGACGGCGTAGCCGGAGTTCTGCCGGTGCTGGACCAGTCCCTCGGCGGTGAGGGTCTTGAGGCTCTCCCGCACCGGGATGTGGCTGACGCCGAACATCTCGGCGACCTCGCCGACGGGGATCGGGGTGCCGGGCGGTACGGCGCCGTCGAGGATCACCCGGCGCAGCTCGTCGACGATGCTCACGGCGTCCCGGCCGACGGCCGCCTTGAACAGCGCGGCGGAGTGTCGGCGATCCCGCATCCCGCGATCTTCCTCCTTCCGCGGGTGGCCGGCGACCTAAAGACATTCCACTATTGACATGTCAGTAGTGGGGTGTCAGTGTGAGATAACCGATACAGGAGGTTCACCGATGACCGATACCGACGAATCCGTAGCAGTCGACTCCTCGGGCGAGCCCTCGTCGACCCTCTTCGGGACCGGCGAGTTCTTCCAGGTCGGCAACTATGCGCCGGTTCCCGGCGAACTCAGCGCAACCGATCTCCCCGTCGAGGGCGCCATCCCGCCGGAGATCGACGGCTGGTATCTGCGGAACGGGCCGAACCCCCGCGAGGCGACCGGGCACTGGTTCACCGGAGACGGCATGATCCACGGCGTCCGCATCGAGAACGGGCGCGCGGCGTGGTATCGCAACCGCTGGGTGCGCACCGACAGCTTCATCGACCCGTTCCCGGTCTACAACGAGGACGGCACCCGAAATCTGCGCTCCAGCGTCGCGAACACCCACGTCGTCAACCATGCGGGCAAGACGCTGGCGCTCGTCGAATCCTCGCTGCCCTACGAGATCACCAACGACCTGGAGACCGTCGGCGCCTACGACTTCGGCGGCAAGCTCACCGACGCGATGACCGCGCATCCGAAGATCTGTCCGACCACCGGTGAACTGCACTTCTTCGGGTACGGCAACATATTCGCCCCGCACGTCACCTACCATCGCGCAGATGCCAACGGGGAGTTGGTGATCGACCGACCGCTCGAGGTCCCGGCGTTGACGATGATGCACGATTTCGCGCTGACGCAGAACTACGTCGTGTTCATGGACCTGCCGATCGTGTTCAACTTCGACATCGCGATGCGCGGCGAAGGCGACATGCCCTACCGGTGGGATGACGCCTATGGGGCCCGGTTCGGGCTCCTGCGCCGCGACGATCCGTTCGGCGAGGTGCGGTGGTTCGACATCGACCCGTGCTACGTATTCCACGTCGCCAACGCCCACGAATCCGGCTCCACGCTGGTGCTGCAGGCGGTGCGATATCCCGAACTGTGGCGGGACAACGGCGGATTCGACGCCGACGGGGTGATGTGGACGTGGCGGATCGACCTCGGCACCGGCGCGGTCAGTGAGGGCCCGCTCGACGATCGCGTCGTCGAGTTCCCCCGCATCGACGACCGGCTCGCGACCCTGCCCGCGCGCTACGCGGTGTCCGTCGGCGACGCGCGCCTGGTCCGGCACGACCTGACCACCGGTGCGGCCGAGGAACACCGGTTCGGCACCCCGGAATCTCCGGGCGGGCCGGGCGAAGCCGTCTTCGTGCCGTCGGCGTCCGGTCCGGCCGACGAGAGCAGCGGGTGGTACATCGCCTACGTCTACGACCCGGCGCGCGCCGGCAGCGATCTGGTGATCATCGACGCGTCCGATTTCACCGGCCCGCCGGTGGCGAGGATCACGCTGCCGCAACGGGTTCCGTACGGGTTCCACGGCAACTGGATACCGGCCTGACAGGACGAGCCGGTCAGGACGGCGGGGCGAACCCGCCCGGGCCCGGCGGCGTGGGCATCGACGGGGGTGGCGGCGCGGTCCACTGGGATGTGGCCGGATTCTGCTGCAGGCGGTCGAGTTCGCGGCGGTGCCGCTCGGCCAGGACGGCGGCGAGCACCATCCCAGGGGGCGTCCCCGGCGGCGGTGGCGGCGAGATTCGCGACACCACCTCGGAGGTGATCCGATAGGCCATCTGGTCGCGCACCTGGGGGTCCAATTGCGGTGCGCGGGCCAGGAATTGGCGCGCCATATCGGCCTGCGCCGGGGTCAGTCCGGACAGCTGCAGCGTCGACGCCCACCACGCCAGTTGCGGTGGCATCGCCGGCGGCGGAGCCTGGCGTGCGGCCCGTTCGCTGATCACCACGGTGCCTGCGAAGATGTCGCCGACGCGTTTGCCCTGCGACGACAGCAGACTGCACAGCACGGCCGGGGCGCCGGTCAGCATCCAGAGTTCGATCACCCCGGCCAGTGCGCGGAACAGCGCCTGCCGGAAGCGTTCGGGGCTGCCGTCGTCGGACACCACCCGCAGACCCAGCGCCATCTTGCCGAGCGTCTTGCCCCGGGTGGCCGTCTCGAAGATCGCCGGATACCCGACGATCGCGAGCACCGTGAAGATGATCAGCACCGCCGCGGAGAACGCCGGGTCCGTGTCGGCCAGGGTCAGCGCCCACAGCAACACCCCGAGGACGTAGAGCAGCGCGACGACGGTGACGTCGATCAGCGCCGACAGCACCCGCACCGGCAGCTGGGCGATCTGGATGTCGAGGACCACGGCGTCGCCGGTCACCACGGGTTGTTGCTGGCCGACCATAACCAGCCACGCTACTAAAGTCGCGGGAGTGGATGTCGATGCGTTTGTCCTGGCGAACCGGCCGACGTGGGACCGCCTCGAGTATCTGGTCAAGCGGAAACGGCATCTGAGCGGCGCGGAGGTCGACGAATTGGTCGACCTGTACCAGCGAGTGTCGACGCACCTGTCGATCGTGCGGTCGTCGTCCTCGGATGCGGTGCTGGTCGGCAAGCTGTCCGGGCTCGTCGCGCGGGCGCGTGCCGTCGTCACCGGCGCCCACGCCCCGCTGTGGCGGGAGTTCGCCCGGTTCTGGACCGTGTCGTTCCCGGTGGTGGTGTTCCGCTCGTGGCGCTGGTGGGTGGCTTCCGGGGCGGCGTTCTACCTAGTTGCCGCTGTCGTCGCGGTGTGGGTTGCGCGCAATCCCGAGGTGCAGGCGGCGATCGGCACGCCCAGTGAGATCGCGCAGATCGTCAACCACGACTTCGCCGACTACTACAGCGAGCATCCGGCGTCGTCGTTCGCGCTGCAGGTGTGGGTGAACAACGCGTGGGTGGCCGCGCAATGCATCACCATGGCGATCCTGCTGGGGATCCCGATCCCGTACATCCTGTTCCAGAACGCGGCCAACCTCGGGGTCAACGCCGGCCTGATGTTCGACGCCGGTCGCGGTGACATCTTTCTCGGGCTGATCACCCCGCACGGGCTCATCGAGCTGACGGCCGTGTTCGTCGCGGCCGGGGTCGGGATGCGGCTGGGCTGGTCGGTGATCGCGCCGGGGGACCGCCCGCGCAGCCAGGTGCTCGCCGAGCAGGGCCGCGCCGTCATCTCGGTGGCGATCGGGTTGGTGGCGGTGCTGCTGGTGGCCGGCGCCATCGAAGGGTTCGTGACCCCGTCCTCGCTGCCGACCGCGGCGCGGGTGACGATCGGCGTACTGGCCCTTGCGGCGTTCGTCGGCTACGTCGTGTACTTCGGGCGGCGCGCCGTCGCGGCGGGGGAGACCGGCGACATCGAGAACGCCCCGGACGTGCTGCCCACGGGGTAGGCCTCTTCCTCGCGAGCAGACACAGACCCGCGCGACACGCAGGCGACACGCCGGACTTCGCGTCTGCTCAGCAAGCGATTGCGGCGCGCTCGAGGTGATCGGTGAGGCGTGCCGCCAGGCGTGCGGGATGGAGCCGGACATCGGAGACGACGATCGGGACGACCGTCCACCCGCCGTGCTGGATTCCGGCGAGACGCCTGCGGTCCCTGAGCATCTCAGCGGGACCCGAATGCCAATCGATACTTTCGTACTCGGCCGCCACCAGATGCTCGGGCCAGGCGAAGTCGACGCGCCAACTCTCGTCCGTGCCGTCGATGACGTACTGCAGCTCGGGACGGGGGACGCCGTGGTCGTGCATCACCAGCCGCGCCTCGCTCTCCATCGGGGATTCGGCGCGGGCGTCTGCGAGCGTGAGCAGGTCCCGCACCGCCACGATGCCGCGACGTCCGCGCTGCTCGTGAGCCGCGGCGTCAAGTTCGGCAGGCGAGCAGATCCCGGAGCGCAACGCGGCGTCCAGGGTGGCCAGGGCACGCGGGCGGGTGAGCGTGCGCGCGACCTCGACCGCCGTCCACGCCGGTGTGGTGGCCAGGCGACCGTCTGTGCGGCGCAGAGGTGCGCCGACGCGCTGATGGACCATGAGGCCGACCGTAGGACGAACACGGACTCCCGGATCGAGGATGTGAAGCGCCGTCGTGCCTTCGGTGTCGAAACCGTACAGCTTGGCGGCGGTGCCCATACATGCGACAGCGCGCCGGCCTATGAAGGTATCGAGGGCAGCCAGCTTTCCCCAGTAGTCGGGTTCAGCGCTCGCATACACCCCATGCCACACGCGTACCAGCTCGCCCCGGCGCACGAGCCCATCGAGCTGCTGACGCGAGATGGCTCCGAGCAGCGTGGATGTCCTTGCAAACCCGCCGGCGGCCCGCAAGAGGTCTTCGACTGCTTTCTGCACCCTTGGATCGTCGGCCGGTGCGCGGGGATGACGCGGCACCAGCTGCACCGGCTGGGGATGAAATCGGTTGTGGGGATGAGCCTCTGCTGCCGAGCAGACATGAACTCGTGCAACACGCCCGCGACACGCCGGAGTTTGCGTCTGCTCGCCGAAAAACGGTGACCTACAGGCGGCCGGTGGCTTTCATCGCCAGGTAGTGGTCGGCGAGGTCCGGGGCGAGCTCGTCGGGCGGCGAGTCGACGACCTCGACGCCCGTGCCGCGCAGCCGCGAGGCCACCGCGCGCCGGTCGTTGCGGGCCCGCTCCGCTGCGGCGGCGTCGTAGACCTCGACGGCGTCGGCGCGGCCCGCGGCCAGGCTGTCCACCCTCGGGTCGGACACCGCGGCCACCAGCACCCGATGTTTGGCCGTCAGCTGAGGCAGCACGCTGAGCAGCCCTTCGTCGATCGCCGACGCGTTCAGGTCGGTCAGCAGCACGACCAGTGCACTGCGTCGCACCCGCCGCTGCACCGCGGCGACCATCGCCCGGGCGTCGGATTCGACCAGCGCCGGTTCCAGCGGCGCCATCGCCGAGACCAGCTTGGCCAGCAGTTCGGTTCGCGACGCGTTGACCACCGCCGCGCGCGTCTCCCGGTCGTGGGCCAGCAGGTCGACGTGGTCACCGGCGCGGGCGGCCAACGCGGCCAACAGCAGCGCGGCGTCCATCGACCAGTCCAGCCGCGGCCAGCCGGTGGCGGGGTTCGCGCCGGTCGGATCCACCCCGACCCGGCCGGCCGATGTGCGACCGGTGTCGAGCACGATCACCACCCGCCGGTCCCGCTCGGGGCGCCAGGTGCGCACGACGACGTCGGCGCGGCGTGCCGTCGCGCGCCAGTCGATGGAGCGGACGTCATCGCCGACCACATACTCACGCAGCGAGTCGAATTCGGTGCCCTGGCCCCGGATCCGCACCGGCGTCATGCCCTCCAGCTCGCGCAGCCGCGCCAGCCGCGACGGGAGATGCTTGCGCGACAGGAACGGCGGCAGGATCCGGATCTGCCACGGCACCCGGTGCGACGCCTGCCGCCCGGCCAGCCCGAGCGGCCCGACCGAGCGCGCGGTGACCAGCGCCGAAACCTGATCCCCGCGCCGCACCGGCTGAAGCTCGGTGGTCACCTGGATGCGTTGTCCGGCGGCGAGATTCACCGGATGGATGCGCGGCTGAGCCCGTGCGCTCGGTGCCCACGCATCGCGGATCACCCCGCGGAACCGTGCGCGCCCGGGGTTCTCGACCGTCAGCTCCGCGACCACCGGTTGCCCGAGCCGCGCCGACGTCGGCCCGCTGCGCGTCAGCCGCAGCGCACGGGGGCTGCCCGCCAGCGCGACGTCGACGATCACCGCCACCGCCAGCAACACCGCCAGCGCCCCGAAAACGACTGCGGGGGATGGGGAGAGCGTGACGGGCAACGCGCACAGCAGTGCGATGAGCGCGACCCGGCCGGTGAGAACCACAGCGGCCGGCTATCTCGGCACGGGCACCGCGGACAGGATGCCCTCGATCACGCCGTCGGCGCTGGCGCCCTCCAGCTCGGCCTCCGGGCGTAGCGCGACCCGGTGCCGCAACGTCGGGCGCGCCATCGCCTTGACGTCGTCGGGAGTCACGTACCCGCGGCCGGACAGCCACGCCCACGCCCGCGCGGTCGACAGCAGCGCCGTCGCGCCGCGCGGGGACACCCCGAGCTGAAGCGACGGGGAATGCCTTGTCGCGCCGACGATGTCGACGATGTACCCGAGCACCTCGTCGGCGACGAGGACCTGTCGGACGGCGTCGCGGGCCGCTGCCAGCTCGGCCGGTCCGGCCACCGGCTGGACGAAGGTGAGATCGCGGGGATCGAAGCCGCGGGCGTGCCGACTCAGGATCGCGATCTCCTGATCACGCGGTGGCAGTGGCACATTGAGCTTGAGCAGGAACCGGTCGAGCTGCGCCTCGGGAAGCTGATAGGTGCCTTCGTACTCGATCGGGTTCTGGGTGGCCGCGACGATGAACGGGTCGGGCAGCGGGCGCGGCTGACCGTCGACGCTGACCTGCCGCTCCTCCATCGCCTCCAGCAGCGCCGCCTGGGTCTTCGGCGGGGTTCGGTTGATCTCGTCGGCGAGCATCAGGTTGGTGAACACCGGGCCGGCCCGGAACTCGAACTCGGCGGTGCGGGCGTCGTAGACCAGAGATCCGGTCACGTCGCCGGGCATCAGATCCGGTGTGAACTGCACCCTCTTGAACTCCAGCTGCAGCGCCGCGGCGAGGGTGCGCACCAGCAGCGTCTTCGCCACGCCGGGCACGCCTTCGAGCAGCACGTGGCCGCGGCACAGCAGCGCGACCACCAGGCCGCTGACGACGGCGTCCTGGCCGACGACGACCTTCGCGATCTCGGCGCGAAGCGCCATCAGCGCGGCGCGGGCGTCCTCGTGCGGGGAGGGCTGTGTCACGACTGTGCGACCTGCCTTTCGATGTCGTCGAGTGCACGTGCGAGGTTCACCAGTTCGGTGTCATCGGCCGGTGCGGGTCCGTACAGACTATGGGCGACGGACTGAGGATCCAGGCCGCACCGGTCGGCCACCGCCTGGGTGATCGCCGCGGGCGACGAAGCGTGGTTGAGGCCGAGCCGGGGTAGCAGCCGTTGCCGTGTCGCGGTGCGCAGCGCCTCGGCCGCGACGTCGCGGGCCCGCCGGGACCGGTACAGCCGGCCGCGGCCCTCCACGGTCTCCGATGCGCGCACCACCACCGGCAGCTGCTCGGCGACCAGCGGTCCGACCCGCCGACCCCGCCACCAGGCCAGCAGCGCGACGGCCAGCGCCAGCTGCAGAACCAGCCAATACACCTGCCGCGGAATGAGATCGGGCAGCGCCGCGTCACCGGCCGCACCGTCGCTCTCGCTGAACTGCGGGGCGAACCAGATCATCCGGGGATGGGTACCGGTGAGGTTCAACGCCAGCGCGGCGTTACCCTCCTGCAGCAGTTGGGAGTTCGTCACGAAACCATCGCTGCCGACCACCGTGACCGTGCGGCCGTCGTCGGTGTAGCGCGCCAGCGCGCCGTCGTAGCAGCGGGTCACCGGAACCGAGCCCGCCGCGTCATAGGTCTCGGCGATCCCGAACTGCACGGTGCCCGCACGGGTGGCCTCGCGCAGGTCGCACCCCGGCCGCAGCCCCGCGTACTCGGTCACGTCGTCGCGACGCAGTCGCGGCGCCAACGCCTCGCGGGTGCGCCCGATCGGGGCGATCAGCAGGCGGTCTCCGGGTACGTCGGCGAGGCGGTTCAGCAGTTCCTCGTCGAACAGGTGGAAGGTCTGGGCGGCCACCAGCAGGGTGTCCTCGCGTGCTTCGCGTGCTTCGCGTTCGACGTCGGCGATGGAGGCAGCCTCCACGACGGTGACACCGCGTTCGCGCAGCAGCGCGATCAACGCGTGGGTGCCGTCGGCGGATGTCGACCCGGGATCGAGCGGACCGCCGCTGCGGGGTGAGGTCAGCAGCGTGCTCAGCACCGCCACCGCGGCGATCGCGGCGAGTGCGAGCATCACCCAGCGCAGAACGCGCCACCGTTCGGTCAGGGTCGCCCCGACCACCGTCTGGGCGCTCACCGCACCTCGGCCCACGGCAGGTGCGCGTCGCCGTGCCCGGCTCCTGACGACGTGGGCGTGTGCCTGGCCAGTCCGTCGTCGAGCGCGGTGATCATCCGGTATTGATCCTCGGTGGCCGGCCGCTCGCCGTAGGTGACGTCGTTGAACACCTCGGCAGCGGTGTGCAGGTCAGCCGCCAGCGCGGGTAACGCGCCGCCGGCGGTGCGGGCCAGCTCGGTCGCGGTGCGCCCGGGCACCGGCTGCACCACCCCGGTGTCCTCCAGCTGCCGGGCGATGGCCCGCAGCCGGTGGCGGATCGCCGGAGCCCAATCCCCGGCCGCGGCATGGCGTTCCGCAGTGGCCCGGTGTTCTGCGGCGCTGAGCACGTGATCGTCGAACAGGGCGGGGGTGTCGCCGCGGCTGCTGCGCATCGCCCGGCGCGCGATGCGGACCGCGATGACGACGGCGGCGACGACCAGCACCGCCAGCACGGTGATGGTCAGCCACCCGCCGGGCATCTCCGACGCGCCGGCGGTGAGCCGGTAGAGCAGCCTCTCGAACCATTCCGAGAGCACGTCCATCAACGACGGCTTCGGATAGATCGATTTCGAGAGCTCTGCCTGCGCGGCATCGTGGGCCGCGTCGCGGTCGATGTCGATCGTCGACACGTCAGCGGGTCAGCCAGAGGTCGTCGGTGGACTCGGCCGGGGCGTACGGGCCGGCGGACGCGCCGGTCTGCAGCACCAGATCGAACGCCTCCGCGCGGATCCGGCGGTCGGTGTACTGCAGCACCGCCACCCCGGCGGTGAACGGGCCGGTGATGATCTGGCCGATCGCGCCGCCGATCGCGAGCAACACCAGCGACAGCACGAACGTCGCGTCCGACGGCGACACCGTCACCGCGAACTGCCCGCCCAGGGTGAACGGAATCGACACCGCGGTGGCGATGAACTGCGCGACGATGTAGGCCAGCAGCCAGATCCCGAACACCCGCCAGAAGTCGGCCTTGATCAGTGAGAACGAGCGCTTGACCGACGTGACGAGGTCGCGGCGCTCCAGCACGATGATGACCGGCGCGAAGGTCAGCATCACCGACAGCCACACTCCGGCCACCACCGAGACGATGACCAGCGGGATCGCCACCGCCACCGCGACGACCCCGTTGAGCACCACCGCGGCGACGCCGATGATCAGGCCGACGAGCGCGATCCACAGCAGGAACGCCAGCATCTTGAGCGCGGTGAACCCGATCAGCGCCCAGATCCGGGGCTTGAGTCTCCGCCAGGCCTCCCCGATGGTGATGTGCGCCCCGAACACCGAGCGGCCGATCACCACCGTCAACAGACCACTGAGCACCGTCATCGACAGCGTGGTGGTCACGGCGCCGGCCAGGCTCGAGGCGATCCAGCTGACGATGACCTCGGCCGACGCGGCGTCGGTCTCGAACGCGTCGGCGAACTGCCCGCCGAAGGTGAACGGCCACAGCGACAGCAGCAGCGCGATGATCTGCGTCGCGATCACCACGATCGCCGTCAGACCGAGCGTGGCCTTGGGATTGGTGCGCACGTAGGCGACGGCGCCGTTGAAGATGTCGGACAGCGTCAGCGGGCGCAGCGGCACCACTCCGGGCTTGAGCACCGGCGGGCCGTACGGCGGCGGATGCCCGGAGGGTTGCCAGTTCGGCGGGGGAGGGCCGTATCCGGGCGGGGGGTAGCCCGGATACCCGGGCGGGGGATAACCCGCGGGCGTCGCACCAGGGGGCGGCGGCCCCGGCGGGCCGTAACCGCCCGCGTTGTAGGTCATGATCACCATCCTGTCGATCACCGGCGAAATTGACAACGTCGCCGGTCAAGAGGACGTCGCCGGTCAACAGCCTGTCGCAGCCGGCTAGTCGTAGACGATGACCGCCCGACCCAGGACGTCGCCGCGCGCGATCGCCTCGAGGGTGTCGTTGACGTCGTCGAAACGGACCCGGGTGACCGAATGGGTGATCTGACCGGCCCGCGCCAGCGCCAACACCTCGGTGAGGTCGTTGTAGTTGCCCCAGAATGAGCCGTAATAGGTGTATTCGCGTGCCACCAAAGGAAACAGCGGGATATCGACGCGGTTGCCGATGAGGCCGACCGATGCGACGGCGCCCTCGGCGGCCAGCAGGGAGAAGGCGAGGCGGATCGACTCCGCGGAGCCCGCGCATTCGATGACCGCATCCAGTTCGCTTCTGCCGGTGGCAGATTCGAGCGCGGCGCGGATGGTGTCGGTGTCCTTGTCACGGACGTTGACGACGTGGTCGGCGCCGTTGTCGGCGGCGATCTGGAGTTTCTCGTCGCTGCGCGCGAACGCGACCACGGTGGCGCCGCCGCCGAGCAGCTTCGCGTATTGCACCGCGTAGCTGCCCAGACCGCCGATCCCCGACACCGCGACCGTGCGGCCCGGACCCAGATGACCGGCGTTGCGCAGCTTCTTCAGCCCCCGGTACGGCGTCAAACCGGCGTCGGTCAGTGGCGCCAGGGTCTCTGGAGAGAGCCCGCCGTGGCCCGGCATCTTGATCAGGTAGCGGTAGTCGACCGGCATGTACTCCTGGTATCCGCCGTGCCTGCCGAACCCGGCCCACACCCCGTGCGCGCACAGTTGCTCGTTGCCCTCGTGGCACTGGCGGCACGCACCGTCACCCCAGCTGCCGAACACCACCACCTGATCGCCTTCGGCCAGCCCCGCCGATTTCGGCACCGCCGATCCGATCCCGTCGACCCACCCGGCCACCTCGTGACCCGGAGTGATCGGGAAGTCCATCGACAGACCGGTGTCGAAATAGCCGTCGACGAGTTGAAAGTCGGTGCGGCACATGCCCGCGCCGCCGACCCGCACGAGTACCTCCTCCGGACCGGGGGTGGGCACGTCGATCTCTTCGAGACGCAGTGGCTGCTTATAGCCGTACATACGTGCTGCCCGCATTTTCATGGGCTTCTCCTCTGGATCAAGATCATTGTCGCGGATGGAGCGTCGTCCCCGCAGCACAGTTCCGAAATCGCGCCGGTGAAGTTCCGAGCCGTCGAATGCCGCGCCGAACTGCCGGCGGTTTCGGGTACCGGAGCGCGGGTAACCGTCCCGCATGACCCGTTTCGGCTACACCCTGATGACCGAGCAGAGCGGACCGAAAGACCTTGTCCGCTATGCGGTATCGGCAGAACAGGTCGGTTTCGACTTCGAGGTGTCCAGTGACCACTACTTCCCGTGGCTGGCCTCGCAGGGCCACGCTCCCTACGCGTGGTCGTTGCTCGGCGCGGTCGCGCACGCCACCGAGCGCGTCGAGTTGATGACCTATGTGACCTGTCCGACGCTGCGCTACCACCCGGCGATCGTCGCGCAGAAGGCTGCGACGTTGCAGATCCTCGCCGACGGCCGGTTCACCCTCGGAGTGGGCAGCGGCGAGAACCTGAACGAGCACGTGGTGGGCAAGGGCTGGCCCACCGTCGCCCGCCGCCAGGACATGCTCAAGGAGGCCATCCAGATCATCCGCGAGCTGCAGACCGGCGACCTGGTCGACTGGAAGGGTGAGTATTTCGAGGTCGACTCCGCCCGGCTGTGGGATGTGCCCGACGTGCCGCTGCCCATCGCGGCGGCGGTGTCCGGTGACAGGTCGGTCGAGACGTTCGCGCCGCTGGCCGACCATCTGATCGCCGTGCAGCCCGACAAGAGCATCGTCGACTCCTGGCACGAGGCGCGGCGGGCCACCGGTCTCCCCGGCGATGTGCGGGTGATCGGACAGATCCCGATCTGCTGGGACCCCGACCGTGACGCCGCGATCGACCGCGCACACGACCAGTTCCGCTGGTTCGCCGGGGGTTGGGCGGTCAACTCCGACCTGCCCACCACCGCGGGTTTCGACGGCGCCACACAGTTCGTCCGCAAGGAAGACGTCGCCGAATCCATCCCGTGCGGCCCCGACCTGGATGCGATCGTCGACGCCGTGCGCGAATACTGGGAGGCGGGCTTCACCGACATCGCGCTGATCCAGGTCGGCGGCGATACCCAGGAGAGGTTCCTCGCCGAGGCAGCATCGCCGCTGCTTGAGCTGCTCCGGTCCGCGTCCCACTGAGAGGTTTTCGATGACCCGAGGTCAAGGTATCTACGACGACGAAGACGGCTCCGCTGCGTCCAAGTCCTCCAGCACCGAGAAGGATCCCGAGAAGGACACCCCGGACGTCGACAAAGACGCCGACGAGCCCACGGCATGAGGTGAGGCCTAACGGGCTGCGACCGGATCGCCGCGGCGTTTGGTCTCCAGCCGGTGCCAGGTCCACCAGAACAGCAGCGCCGAGAAGATCGAACCGGCCGCGGCCACCCACTGCGCACTGAGGAACAGCGACCACTCGACATCACCGTCGATGGGTTGGTGCAGGGCGGCCACCAGCGCGGTGCCGCCAAGGGCCAGGCTCAGCGTCCCGACCACGGTGACCGCAGCGACGAACACGGTACGCAGGGTGAACCGGGCCGCGCCCGGTGACACCACCGCCCGCAGGCGGCCGGTACGGGCCAGGAAATGCGATGCGGCACAGGCGACGACCAGCGTCACCGCATCAGCGGCCAGGGTGTCGGACAATCGGTGCCACTGGGCGATCACGGTGTAGGCGCCGATCCCGACGGCCCAGGTGAGCGCGAAGAACATCGCGACGCCGCGGAAGCGGTAGGGCATCACGATCAGCGTCGCGAACAGCACCGACATCGCCGCGGTGGTGTGGCCGCTGGGCAGCGTGTTCTCCAGGTACTGGTGGGTGTTGAGCAGTTCTGGGCGTTGCAGCACAACGTATTTGAGGAACTGCGTGACTGCCTGACTGCCGAGGATGACCGCCATCGCGGCCACCGCGAGGTGGACCTGCCGGCGCAGTAGCCCGATCGCCCCGACCAACACGGTGGCCAGCGCGAGCGACGAATAGGTGATCGTGCTCAGCGCCTTGCTGGCGGCCAGATACGCCCGTGGACCGACCTGGTCGGCCCCGTTGAGCGCGGCGTTCTCGATCGCCTGCCCCGTCGTGGTGCGCACGGCGAGCAGGTACACCGCGACGAAGAACAGCGATGCGCAGATCGCGATGACCGTCCAGCGGTGACGGGCGTGGCGGAGCCGTGTTTCGTCGGGGTAGGAGAGGTCGGTCTGCACGAGAGCAGAATCCTCTCATGCCATCTCGGGTGTGCCGGCCCGGTGGTGCGGGTTACGCGGCGTCCTTGTCAGCGCCGGCGCCGTCGCCCGAGTCGGCGTCGTCGTCCGTGCCGGTGTCGCTGCCCGTGTCCTGATCGGACGCCGACGGGGTTTCGATGGCTGCACCGCGCATCCGGTGCGGCTTGGCGGAGGTGCGCGGCTCAGAATCGGCCTCAGAATCGGACCCAGCATCGGCCTCAGCATCGGACCCAGCATCGGACCCGGCGTCGGATTCCCCGGCCTCCGCTTCGGTGTCCGCGTCGTCGGTGGTCTCCTCGACCGCCGGGTCGACCGCGGTGACCGTGAGAGTCGCGGCGTTCGGATCCGGCACGTCGCCGACGCCCGCAGGGGTCTCGCGCGGCGGGATCGCGGCGCCCATGTCCTGGTCCAGGCTGGTGCCGACGGCGATCGGCCCCGGCGGGAGGTCGCCCGACAGCGGGCTGAGCAGCCCCGGGAGATCCTCCAGGATCCCGACCGAGGCACCCTGCACACCGTTGAGGACGCCGTCGACGATCCGGCCCGGGATGTTGAGTACCGCGTACGCGGCGCCGATCAGGTCGAGTTTGGTGAGCGCCTCGAACACCTCGCCGACAGCGCGGCCGGTGGCGACCAGACCCGCCAGCACCGGGCTGACCGCGATGAGGAAGAAGCCCTCGACGGCGAACGGCTGGCTCAGCAGCGCGCCCAGATGGGAGAGCGCGGCGGCGCCGCCGCGGAACGGTTCGAGCACCACGTCGGTGGCCGCCGCGGCGAACGCGTCGTAGTCACCGGCGTCGAGCGCTGCCACGGCGTCGGCCACCGCCGACGCCTGGTTCCGCAGAATCGCCCTGGTGATCGGGAACGGGTCGGCGAAGTACTGCTGAGCGACGGCTGAAGCATTGCTCAGCGACTGCTGAAAGACCTCCTGGTAGAGCTGCAGCGGGCTGGGGACCGCTGCCAACCGGACCGCCTGCGCAGTCACCGGAGCGGTCGGCGGCTGGACCGGATTTACTGGGTTTATCGCGATCGCACCCGCGCCGATCACCGCGACCCCCGCGGTGACACAAGACCGTACGCCCACCCTCATCCGGATCTCCCTTTTGACGTAGCAGCAAATTATCGATGATTGCTGGCGTAGATTACCTCGGAAGGCGGCGAGGTATCGGCGAGTTGGTGAACGCGATCAGCCGCGGCCCGTGGCGGCACCCCGGCGGCGACGGGCCTCCTCGTGCTGAGTGATGTTCGAGTTGTCCAGCACGATCGTCATCATCACCGCGAAGAACCGCGCCGGACTCAGTTCGTCGGGCACCAGATCGGTGCGCAGCGTGACTTCCGGCAGCGCGGCGAGTTGGGCGTCGACGTCGGTGGTCGCCGGCTCGTCGTCGCCGGTGTCGACCTCCACCTCGAACAGCTCGAGGATCACGTCGTCAGGTTCGGGGACCGGACCGGGCGGCGTGTCGCCCTCCCACTCCGGGACGACGAGCGCGCACGCGTCGTAGGCGTCGTCCTCGCGGCCGAGCTTGGTCAACAGGTCGACGATCCAGTCGAACTGCCGCCGCTCCTCGGTGTAGGCCGTCGAGCGTAGTGAGTACATGAAGCCCAGCGCGGCCAGGGGGTGGCGCAGTGCGAGGTTCTTCGCGTCCCCGTAGGACTCCTCGACACGATTGGCGGCGTTCTTGCCGAACGACGAATCCATCCGCTTGGTCGAGATCAGCAACTCCGGGCCGGTCTGCCAGGACGACATGATCACGTCGACCTGTTTGAAGTAGTTCTTGCCGGCGATGTTCGCCGACGCGGCGCCCACCCCGCCCGAGGATCCGGTGCGCAGCCGCTCCATCAGCTCGTCGCGACCGGCGGACTTCGGGATGGATCTGACGAAGTTCAGCACGTCGCGGTCGACGACCCGAGGAGCTTCGGCACGTGGCCACACCGCGTCGGGTTCCAAACCGGCGCGGCGCAATTCGTAGGCGACCCAGACATCCAGCGCCAGCGCGGGCACCCCGGATCGGCTTTCCGCGCCCAGCAGGATCGGCACGGCCAGCAGCTTGCGCAGCGCGCCATAGTCGGGGCAGAACGAGCCGTCGGCGGTCCACGGGTTGACCGTCTTGAACTCCGACCGGTCGACGATCGCGTCGAACAACGGCCAGGCGAGCGCCTTGGCGCTGGGTTTACCTGCCACCGTTGGCTTTTCCGCGGGCGATCCGGCGGGCCGTCAAGGCGCTGTGGTCGCGCCGGAGCGCGCGCAGCTGACGTTCGGTCAGAGTGGATGTCGCGAGCAGCAGCACCTCGTCGACCAGCTCGACCGCGGCGAGGAGGCGGCCCTCGCGTAGCCGGGCGGCCACCGCGGGCCGGACCTGACGAAGACCATCGGCGTTGCGGCGCACGAGATCCGGTGAGGGGACCGGCAGCACGTCGGCCTCCCGGGGCTCGATCTTCAGCATCCCGCCACCATAGGCGCGCCCGACGGTCTCGGCCCCCAGCAGGGTCACCGAGTTCAGCGCGGCCACCGGCAGCAGGTTCATGCCGTCGGTCCGCAGGCCGTCACGCAGGTAGACCCCGTGCACCGAGTTCAGGTGGTGTGCCCGGGCCCGGTTGGTGGTCAGCCGAGGGGTGTCGGCGTTCATATAGGTCAGGAACAGGTCGGCCGGCCGCAGATACGGCACCCGCCACCACGGTGTGCGGACGCGGCACTTGTAGGCATGGTGCACGTCGAGGTCCTCACCCGACTGGATGTAGTGCCACGCCGCCGGCGACGGCTCGTGGGCGGGCCGGAACAGGTGGGTCGCCCCGCCGGCATCGCCGAGGGCGCGCAGGGTGGCCGCGGTCAGGCCGAGGCCGCGCAGATGTCGCGACCCGGGCGGGGACAACGTGAGCACGTCGGACGGCGTGAGCCCGAGCGCGGCGACCTTGGCAGGAGACAGCGTGAAGAACCGGTTGCTGCCGGTGACCATGCCGAGCGTGGTGTCGCCCCACGTCTCCAGCACGGTGAACGCGTCGCTTCTGGCCGCGGCGTCGAACGCGGACAGGCCCGCGCTCGACAGCAGACCCGCCGACCACTTGGCGCCGTTGCCCGGTGGGGTCCACCGCCGCGACGCGGTCAGCCGGGCCAACCCCTCGGCATCGCGCACCTGCGACAACTCCATGTGTGGCGCGCCGGCACCGCCGTCGGTGCGGTAGCCGTCGGCGAGCAGCAGCACCACCTCTTCGAGCACGCCGGGGAACACCCGCTCGTCGAACAGCACCAGGCCCACGGAGGTGAAGTGGTCCATCAGGAACTGCCGCACCCCGGCGGCGTAGTTCACGCTGAGCAGTTCGGCGGGCAGCACCAGCCCGAGCCGGCCCCCGGGTTTGAGGTGCAGCGCCGAGTGCACGGTGAACGCCGCCCACGAGGACGCGAGGTTGGACAACGTCACACCGGCGCGTAGCGCGGCTTCGCGGGCACGGGCCCGTGATTCCCCTGCGAAGTCCTGGTAGCGCACGTACGGCGGGTTTCCGACCACCGCGTCATAGGCGCCGAACTCGTTGTGGGAGAAAAAGTC
Source organism: Mycolicibacterium parafortuitum (assembly GCF_010725485.1). Classification (NCBI taxonomy): domain Bacteria; kingdom Bacillati; phylum Actinomycetota; class Actinomycetes; order Mycobacteriales; family Mycobacteriaceae; genus Mycobacterium; species Mycolicibacterium parafortuitum. The sequence goes on from NZ_AP022598.1 coordinate 2,021,066, forward strand.
CCGAGCATGGATGGTGGCGTCGATGCCGACCTCGCGCAGGCTGTGCTCGGATGCGGCGGCGGAGTCGGCGTGGATCTCGACACCGACCAGGCGGCCGACGTGGCCGCCGCGGCGCCCGATCTCGTGCAGGAACACCGCCTCCCCGCAGGACGGTTCCAGCACGGCGTGGGCGGGATCGCGGACCGCCCAGTCGGCGAGGAAACGCGCCACCGGTGCCGGCGTGAAGAACGCGCCGCGCGCCTTGCGCAGCGCGGCGTCGTCCTTCGGGTCGCCGGGAAGCATGCCGATATCGTGCCGCAGCGCACCGACAGGCCCGCGGTGCCCCGCCGACGTGCGGTTCAGACGGTCGTACGCAGGATGTCGACCACCCGTGCCGTCAGCGGGGACGCGTCGGCGGTCACATAGGCCGCAAGCAGCTCGATGGTGGCGCCGGCTTCGGCGGCCAGCGGCCGGTAGGTCACCCCGCCGATCTCCAGTGCCGCGGTCGGCTCCGGGACGAGCGCGACCCCCAGCCCGGCGGCCACCAGGGTGACCAGCGTCGAGGTCTCGTCGACCTCGTCGCGGATGCGCGGCCGGAAACCGGCGTCGGCGCACAGACCCGCCAGCAGCGCGCTCATCCGGGACCGCCCACCGCCGGCATGACCGATGAAGTCGTCGTCCCGCAGCTCGGCCAGTGCCACCTCATCCTGCCCGGCGCAGCGATGGCCCGCCGGAAGCGCGACGAGCAGCCGGTCGCGGCGCAGCGGCACCGCCGTCAGCGCCGGGTCGTCGACGGGTGGACGCATCAACGCGAGGTCGATGTCCTTGGCGTGCAACGCCGCCAGCTGTGCCGATGCCAGCATCTCGCCGCGCACCCGCAGGTCCACGGCCGGCAGGGCGGCCCGCAGCTCCCGGACCAGTCGGGGCAGCAGCGAATACGTGGCCGAGCCGACACAACCCACCACCAGACGGCCCTCGGTGCCCGAGCCGATCCGGCGTGCCTGGTCGACCGCGTCGTCGACGGCGTCGAGGATGCGGACGGTGCGATCCAGGAACGCCCGCCCCGCCTCGGTGAGCTCGACGCTGCGGGTGGACCGCAGAAACAGGGTCACACCGACCTCGCGCTCCAGCTGACGGATCTGCTGGGACAGGGGCGGCTGCGCGATCAGCAGCCGCTGCGCCGCGCGCCCGAAGTGCAGTTCCTCGGCAACCGCGCGGAAGTACCGTAGGTGGCGTAGTTCCATATCTCCTGCATATCAATGTGCGCTATTTATGTATTTCAGAATATGTCCGCACCGGCCTACCGTCGAGGCATGGACGTCGTCATCTGCAATCCGGTACGGACGCCGGTCGGTCGCATGGGAGGTGCGCTCGCGCCCCTGACCGCCGCCGATCTGGCCACCGTCACGCTGCGCGCACTGATCGACCGCACAGGTCTGCGCGAGGGCGACGTCGACGACGTGATCCTCGGCAACGGCTACGCCAACGGGGAAGCGCCCGCACTCGGGCGGATCGCCGCACTCGACTCCGGGCTGGGCACCGCGGTGCCCGGTCTGCAGATCGACCGGCGCTGCGGGTCCGGACTGCAGGCCGTGCTGTACGCCGCCGGACAGGTCGCCACCGGGGCGGCTCGCACGGTGATCGCCGGAGGCGCGGAGTCGATGTCCAACGTCGAGCACTACGCACTCGGCCTGCGCAACGGTGTGCGCCAGGGTGGGATCGCACTGCGGGACCGCCTCGATCGAGCACGCGAAACCGCGGGCGGTACAAGTCATCCCATCGCCGGGGGCATGATCGAGACCGCCGAGAACCTGCGGGCCCAGTACGAGATCACCCGCCAGGAGCAGGACGAGCTCGCGGCGCGTTCGCACCGGCGCGCGGTGGCCGCGCACGACAACGGCCACTTCGCCGACGAACTCGTCCCGGTCACCGTCCCCGGCGCACGGGGACGTGCGGACACCATCGTCGAGCGCGACGAACACCCCCGCGCCGACCTCACCGTCGAGAAGCTCGCACAACTGCGCGCTGTCCGGTCGCGCCACGACTGCGCCGCGACCGTCACCGCGGGCAACGCGTCAGGCCAGAACGACGGCGCGGCGATGTGTGTCGTCACCACCCGCGCCGAAGCCGAAAAGCGGTCCTGGGAGCCGTTGTTGACACTGCGGTCCTCGGCGGTCACCGGCTGTGCGCCCGAGACCATGGGCCTCGGTCCGGTCGCCGCCACCGCCGCGGCACTGGAACGTGCCGGGCTGACCCTCGACGAGATCGACCTCATCGAGCTCAACGAGGCGTTCGCCGCGCAGGTGCTGGCCGTACTCGCCGAATGGAAGGTCGACCCGCTCGACGACCGCCTCAACCCGAACGGCTCCGGCATCTCGCTGGGCCACCCCATCGGCGCCACCGGCGCCAGGATTCTCGCCACCGCCGCCTACGAGGCGCGTCGGCGCGGCGCCCGCTACGTGCTGGAGACGATGTGCATCGGCGGGGGACAGGGTCTGGCCGCGGTGTTCGAAGCGACGCGGTTCGAGGTGACGCGATGAGCGCCGCCGACGTGCACGTGGTGGAAAGTGGCGTGCCGCACGGGCCCCCGGTGGTGCTGTCCAACTCGCTGGGCGCCACCCACCGGATGTGGGAACCCCAGGCGGACGCGCTGGAAAGCCGGTTCCGGGTGCTGCGCTACGACACCCGCGGCCATGGCGGTTCGCCGGTGCCCGGCGGCCCGTACTCGATCGACGACCTCGCCGACGACCTGATCGGGATCCTCGACCGCCGCGGCATCGAGCGCGCCCACCTGATCGGACTGTCCCTGGGCGGGATGACCGCGATGCGGGTGGCCGCACGCAACCCCGACCGGGTCGACCGGATGGTGCTGCTGTGCACCGCCGCCGAACTCGCACCCGCGCAGGCCTGGATGGATCGCGCAGCGGCGGTGCGTGCCGGCGGCGCCGAAGCCGTCGCGCCCGCCGTGATCGCCCGGTGGTTCACGCTGAGCTACCTGGAGACCCACCCGGCCGAACGCGCCGAATGGATGGCCATGATCGCGGCAACGCCGGCCGAAGGTTACGCCTCGTGCTGTGAGGCGATCGCCGAACTCGATCTGCGCGAACAACTCTCGACGATCACCGCGCCGACGCTGGCCATCGCCGGCGCCGACGACCCCGCGACCCCGCCGGCGAAACTTGAGCACATAGTCGCCGGCGTCCCCGGTGCGTCGCTGATGGTCGTCGACGGGGCGGCACATCTGGCCAACGCCGAACAACCCGAGCAGATCACCGCCGCCATCATCGAACACCTGGAGCAGTCATGACCCTCGACAAAGTGGTCGCCACGGCACGCGAGGCCGTCGACGACATCCCGTCCGGATCGAGTCTCGCGGTAGGCGGCTTCGGTCTGGCCGGTATCCCGTGGTTTTTGATCGAGGCGCTCATGGAGCAGGGCGCCGACGACCTGACCATCGTCAGCAACAACTGCGGCGTCGACGGCGGCGGTCTGGGGCTGCTGCTGGAGGCACACCGCATCACCCGGGTCATCGCGTCCTACGTCGGGGAGAACAAGGAGTTCGCCCGCCAGTATCTGTCCGGTGAGCTCACCGTGGAGCTCACCCCGCAGGGGACGCTGGCCGAGCGGTTGCGCGCCGGCGGCAGCGGCATCGGGGCGTTCTTCACCCCGACCGGGGTCGGCACGCTGGTCGCCGACGGCGGCCTGCCGTGGCGTTACCACCCCGACGGCAGTGTCGCGCTGGCCTCGCCGCCCAAGGAGGTCCGCTCCTTCCGTGGGCGCCGGATGCTGCTGGAGGAATCGATCGTCACCGACTACGCGCTGGTGCGCGCCGCCGTCGCCGACCGGGCCGGAAACTGCGTATTCCACGCCGCGGCACGCAATTTCAACCCGCCCGCGGCGATGGCCGGCCGGGTCACGGTGGTGGAGGCCGAGCGTGTCGTCGAGGTCGGTGAACTACACCCCGACGAGATCCACCTGCCCGGCATCTTCGTGCAGCGCATCGTCGAGCTCAGCCCGGAACAGGCGGCCCGCAAGGGCATTGAGAAGCGCACCACCCGACCGCGGACCCCGCAGGAGGCACTGGCATGAGCTGGACGCGTACCGAGATGGCCGCCCGCGCAGCGCGGGAACTGCGCGACGGCGACTACGTCAACCTGGGGATCGGACTGCCGACGCTGATCCCCGACCACCTGCCCGAAGGCTCCGATGTCACGTTGCACGCCGAGAACGGCATCCTGGGCGTCGGACCGTTCCCGTACGACGACGAGGTCGACCCGGACCTGGTCAACGCCGGTAAGCAGACCGTGTCCGTGCTGCCGGGCGCGTCGTTCTTCGACTCGGCAACCAGCTTCGCGATGATCCGCGGCGGGCACGTCGACGTCGCGGTGCTCGGCGGGATGCAGGTCGCGGTCAACGGTGATCTGGCGAACTGGATGGTGCCCGGCTCGATGGTCAAGGGTATGGGTGGGGCGATGGACCTCGTCAACGGTGCCGCCAAGGTGATCGTGTTGATGGACCACGTCGCGAAAAACGGTGACGCCAAACTTGTCTCGGAGTGCGACCTGCCGCTGACCGGAAAGGCGGTCGTGCAGCGGGTGATCACCGACCTCGGCGTGTTCGACGTCACCGGCACCGAGTTCGGTGTCGTCGAGCTCGCCCCCGGCGTCGACCTCGACGAGGTGGCCGCCAAGACCGGCGCACCGGTGGCCGACCACCGTCAACGTCTCAGCGCAGCCAGCTCGGAACGCGAACGGATGCCCAGCTTGGCGTAGATCCGGGTCAGGTGATACTGCACTGTCTTCGGTGACACGTACAGTTCGGCCGCGACCTCGCGATTGGAGAGCCCGCGCGACACCAGCGTCGAGACCGCCTCCTCCTGTGGGGTGAGTTCGACGGCGTGGCGGGACTCGCGGCTCTGGTGCAGCCCACCGGCTTTGAGCTCCCGGTCGCAGCGCGCCACGTAGGTGCCTGCGCCGAGGCCGTCGTAGAGCTCGCGCGCGGCGCTGATGACCGTGTCGGCTTCGCGCCGCTTACCCGCCCGGCGCAGGGTCTGCCCGTAGGCGAAATCGACCCGTGCCGTCTCGTAGCGCAACGGCAGCCCGTCCAGCAGGGCCAGGGACTGCTCGAAAGCCTCACGGGCGGCGGCGATATCGCCCTGCGCACCGAGAAGGCGGCCGCGAACCCACCCGAGCCGGGCCTGCGCGCTGCGGTGCCCCCGACTCCGGGCTCGCTGAGCGTGCGGGCGCAGGAAGTTCTCGGCCCCGGCCAGGTCGCCGGTCAGCACCATCGCGTTGGCCAGAACGTCGACCCACGGCCAGTACCCGGGTTCCTGCAGCGAGGTGCCGGGGGCCAGCGTCGTGAGCGGTTCCAGGATCCGGCGGACCGCCGCGTAATCGGCCTGTGCCTCCGCGATCTGGGCGCGCAGCAGCAGCGCGGGGATGCGCATCATCGCGTACTCGCCACCGTGGGCCGCGGCGCGCGCGGCGGCTTCCGCGGCCGCCCAGTCACCGCGTAGCGCGGCGATCTGCCCGGCGGTCCACTCCAGCAGCGGGGTGGCCAGCACGATTCCGCTGGCCTCGGCGAGCCGGCGGCCGTGCTCGACGTTGAGCAGTGCCGCATCCCATTCCCCGAGGCTGAACTGCGTGCGTGCCAGCCACGCATGCGACCAGAGTGTGATACGGGTCGATCCTCCGAGACCCGCGGCGGCAACCGCACTCTCGAGGCTGGAGCGGGCTCCCTCGACATCGTCGCGCATCAGCTGCACCCACCCGCGTCCCATCACGACGCGCTGCGCCTGGGCGCCGTGACGAACACGCTCGTGCAGGTCGTCGTACTCGGCGGCGGCGCGGCGGGGCTGTCCCGAGGCCAGCAGGCCCAGCCCGCGGATCGCGGCAGCCTCGATACCCGCGGGGGAGTCGCGGTCGGCAAGCGCCAGCGCGCGGTCGGCCCACGCCACCAACTGCTCACCCTGACAGTGCACCAGCGCGTGCAGGACGTAACGCTGGGCGATGAACGCCGCGGTGTCGGTGTCACGGTCGATGTGGACGATGTCCCAGGCGCGGCGCAGCCGTACCTCCGCCTCGGTGGCACGCCCCCGCAGGATCGCCAGATACGCCAGTGTGGCGTTGCGCAGCGGTGTTTCGCGCAGGTTCTCCACCGCGGGAATCATCGCCGCCGCCCCGACGCAGTCTCCGGCGGCGACCAGCGCGTCGACCGCCCGCGTGAGCCGTTCGTCGCGGCGTAGCGGATCGGAGGTGAGTCGCGCGGCGTCGCGGAACAGCGTCGCGGCACGACTCCACTCACCGTCGGTCCCCGAGGACCGCGCCAGTGCGTCCACCTCATCGGCCAGCGCCTCGTCGGGCACCGGGGTGGCGGCGACGCGATGGCGAAGCCGCGCAACAGGATCGGTGACAACCTCGGCGGCGCGGCGGTGCAGCTCGGCGGTGGCCCGGACACCGTGCACATCGAGGACCGCTGCCGCCGTGAGCGGATCGCGCAGTGCGGGATCCAGCGGATCACCGGGTGCCAGGAGGCCGGCGCCGGTCGCCGCCGCCACGGCAGCCAGCGGATCGTCGATGCCGGCCAGCTTCACGGCCTCCGACAACGTCGCTCCGTCGCCGAGGACGGCCAGCGCCACCGTCAGCGCACGCCCGTCCGGGCCTGCGGCGGCGAGATCCTGTTCGGCCTGCACGACAACCTCGCGCGGCGCCGGCAGACGGGCATCCAGCCTGCTCCATGTCTGAGCGGGCAGTTCGTCGAGCAGCGCGCGCAGATGTCCGGGGTGGCCCCCGGTGTGGCGGGTGAGCAACTCCGCGGTCGACGCGGGCAACACGTGCCCGCGCGCCGAGGCGAGTTCGGCCACCTCGCGGGTGCTCAGCCCGGCCACCACGAGCTCATCGCCGCCGAGCCCCGGTATGCAGAGGGGACGTCCGTCGGTCACCAACGCGATCAGGACGGGCAGCGTGCGGTGATGCCGGATCAAGGTCGAAAGGGCTTGCAGGGAAAGCGTGTCCGCGTACTGTGCATCGTCGATGACGAGTAGTGTCGGCTCCTCGGCCGACAGCGTACGCGCCAATTCCCCGGCCGCTCCGGCCGCGTCGGTCGGCGTCGGGCCGGTGAGCAGCTGGGACAGCACCGCGCCGTCGAGGGTGCTCTCCCACGGGACGGCGGTGGCCCACCGGACGGCCGGGACCTGCGCGGCCGTGCGCCGCAGCAGAGCGGTCTTGCCGATCCCCGCCGCGCCGCGGACGGTGACGACGGACGCACCGCCGGCCGCCGTGGCCGTCGTACGCCGAATCAACTCCTCCAGATCGGCGGCGCGACCGACGAACGTGACAGGCGCCATGGGCACCCACCCATCGTAGGGGCGGTGGCCGCCGCGTCCCCGCCGATCAGCCCAGATCGCCACCGGCGACGGGCAACACGGTCCCGGTGATGTACGCCGCCTCATCGGAGGCCAGGAAGCAGATCGCCGCCGCCTGCTCGTCGAGCGTCCCGTACCGCTTCATCAGCGAGGAGTCCAGCGTCTGGGTGATGTGCGCGTCGAACCACGCCTGCTCGGTGTCGTTGCGCGGCTTCGGGGTGCCGCGCGAGATCCGCCTGGGCGGCGCGGCGGTACCGCCGGGTGCGGTCGCGACGACCCTGATCCCCGCGTCGGCGTACTCCATCGCCAGCGACGCCGTGATCGCGTTGATACCGCCCTTGGCCGCCGAGTACGGGATGCGGTGAATACCCCTGGTGGCCGCCGAGGAGACGTTGACGATCACGCCGCGCCCCCGCGACACCATCGCGGGCAGCGCCGCATGACATGAGAACAGGGTGGTCATCAACGACCGGTCGATCTCGGCGCGCACCTCGGCGGGGGTGAACTCGGTGAACGGTTTGAAGTTGATGGCCCCGCCCACGTTGTTGATCAACACGTCGATCCGGCCGAAGGCCGAAAGGGCCTGTTGCACCAGAGATTCGGCACCTTCGTGGTGTTCGAGATCCGCGGTCACGGCCACCGCGGGTGACCGTGCGGCCAGCTCGTCGGCGAGTTCCTTGACCAGCTCAGACCGGTCGGCGAGCACCAGCACCCCGCCCTCGGCGTGGATGCGGCGGGCGGTGCGCTCACCGATGCCCTGCGCCGCGCCGGTCACCAGCACGACCTTGCCGGCGAACCGGCCCGGGGTCACGAACGCCGGTGCCGTCGCGTCCGCGGTGTCGGCCATCGCGCGTCGCATGGTCTGCTTGGACCGCTCGGCATGTGCGGTGATGAGAGCGCGGGCCGCCTCGCGGTCGCCGGCCTCGAACGCGGCGACGATGTCGACGTGGTCCTGCGCGCACCGGGGATGGCACCACGTCGCGTGGCGCAGCACCTCGGTCATCCGGCCCTTGACCCCCAGCGCCTGATACGCCTGCAGCAGGTGGTCGTTGCGGGTGAGCGTGAACAGGTAGTCGTGGAACGCCGCGTTGGTCTCGGTGTACTGCTCGGCGTCGACGAAATGGTCCCCGTCGACATAAGGCAGTGTCGACTCGGCCAGCAGCCGGTATCCGGCCAGCTGGGCACTCGAGAGGCGTCCCATCGTCAGCTCCAGCGCCCCGAGCTCCAGCGCGGACCTGGCCTCGAAGATCGCGTCGGACTCGCGGACCTCGGGATGCTCCTCGCCGATCTGATATCCGTCGTGGCTGACCACGGTCGCGGTGTCGACGGTCTGCGGTGCGTGTGCCGGCGCGGTGACCGGATCGAAGAGGGTCTGCCCGGCGATGCCACGTGCACCGGTGGGCAGCAGCAGGCCGTCGTCACCGTCGAGGGGGCAGGCCGCGTCACCGCCGGCCGCCACCATGACCTGTCCCGCGACCCGCCGGATCGCGTCGTCGTCCGTGACGACGGTGCGCGCGGCCACCGGTGCCAGGTCGGCGCGAGCCAATACGACCTGTCCGGCCACCGCGCGGGCGTCGGGGACCGGGAGCAAGACCTCCGCGGCGAGGCGGGCGGAACCGGAGGCCGGTGCGGGTTTCTGCGCGGAGGCCGCGGCCTTGGCGAGCCCGAACTTCTCGTAGTAGAAGCCGGTGGGCTCCACGCCCGCGGTGTTCAGGTGGGTACGCACCGACTCGACCATCGGCGGCGGTCCGCACAGATAGATGGCCAGGTCACCTCCGTGGAGGTGTTCGGGGGCGATCAGGTCGGTGACGTAGGGGCGGTCAGGACCCCGGTTGGGCGCCGAGCTCGCCGGATCGGACACGCAGAAGTCCCACGTGAAAGCCGGGAGCTGCGCCCCGATCTCCTCGATCTCGTCGACGGCGGTCAGGTCGTCGTCCGAGCTGACACCGTAGATCAGGTGGGTCGCGCGGGTGCTGCCCGCGGCCCGCATCGCCCGCAGCATCGCCAGGATCGGCGCCAGGCCCGTGCCACCGGCCAACAGCAGTACCGGACGTTGCGCCTCCCGCAGGAAGAACGATCCGTTCGGGCCGGTGAACGACAGCGCGTCCCCGACCTGTGCGCGGTGGGTCAGGTAGTCCGACATCGCGCCGCCGGGAACCAGCTTGACCAGGAACGTCAGCAGTTCCTCGTGCGGGGCGTTGGAGAACGAGTACGAACGGGTCTGGTCAGTGCCCGGGACGGCGATGTTGACGTACTGACCGGGCAGGAAGGCGAGTTCACCGCGGTTGGGGATCTCGATGCCGATCTTGACGGTGGTCGGGGAGAGCCGCTCCAGCAGCGTCAGGGTGCCCTGGTAGGTGGCGGCCTGGGTCTTCGCCGAATCCGAGGTGGCCGCGATCTGCAGGACCAGATCCGAGCGCGGCTTCATGCTGCACGGCAGCACGAAGCCGGCGGCCGCCTCGTCGGGCGCCAGCGCGTCGTCGATGTAGGTGCCGACGTCGTATTTCCCGCTCTCGCACAGCGCCTTACAGGTTCCGCAGGCGCCGTCGCGGCAGTCCAGCGGGATGTTGATGCGCTGCCGGTAGGACGCGTCGGCGACGGTCTGATCGGGCCGGCAGTTGATGAATCGCGTGACGCCGTCTTCGAAAGACAAGGCCACCGAATATGTTTCGGTCACTGTGCTCACCTCAGAAGTGGTAGACGTCCACCACATGGTGGATGTAGTCGTTCTTGAGCACCACGGTCTTGCGGCGGATCAACGGCTGCTCACCGCCGAAGTCGATGGTGTAGAAGGAGGTGCCGTAGTACGGATCGATGGTCTTGTAGCGGAAGTACATGGTGTGCCAGTTGAATCGCACGTCCACGACGTCGCCTCGGCGCTCGATGACCTCCACGTTCGAGATGTTGTGGCTGGTGCGCGGTTCCGGCAGTGAGGTCGCCGACGACCGTTCGGTGCGGATCCGGAACACGCGGTCCTCCAGGCCACCCTTGTTCGAGTAGTAGATCAGCGAGATGTCGCGTTGGGGATCCTCGACGAGCCGGTCGTCGTCGGTCCAGGCCGGCATCCAGTAGACGACGTCGTCGGCGTAGCAGTCCAGCCACTTCTCGAATTCGCGGTCGTCCAGATACCGGGCCTCGCGATACAAGAACTGCTCGATCGCGTTCTGGGTGATGAGTGTTCCGGTGGTGACGGCATTTTCGGTGGTGGTCATGTCAGTGAACATCCTTCTGCGCCGCGGCGCGCATCGTTTGCAGCCAGTAGCCGTGCTGCACCGGGTAGAGACCTTCGTCTTCGTTCTTGACGCCGGAGGAGATCACGTTGTCGAGCCCGAGGGAGCGCGCGACGTCGTCGGGGCCGTCGAGCCAGTGCTGGGCGCCGCGGCTCATGTCGTTCCACGGTGCCGCCTCGGCGCGGAAGGTGAGTTGGCAGGACCGGAACTCCTCGAGGTCGTCCGGGGTGGCCATGCCGGAGGCGTTGAAGAAGTCCTCGTACTGCCGGATCCGGTTGGCGCGGGCCTGTGCGCTCTCACCCTTGGGTGCGATGCAGTAGATGGTCACCTCGGTCCGGTCCGGCGCGATCGGGCGGAAGTGCCGGATCTGGGTCGAGAATTGGTCCATCACATAAACATTCGGGTAGATGCACAGGTTGCGCGACCCCTTGACCATGAATTCGCCCTTGGCGTCGCCATGGGTGGCCTTGAGGTCGTCGAGCTTGTCCCACAGCGGCCGGTCCTGCGGGTTGGCCGCCCACGTCCACAGGCACAGGTGGCCGTGCGGGAACGACCAGTACCCGCCGCCGGACTTGCCCCACCCGCCGGCGTCGAGGGCCTTGGTCTCGTTCTTGGACTCGCCGGTGCCGCGGCGGCTGGTGGTCGCCGCATAGTTCCAGTGTGTCGCGGTGACGTGGTATCCGTCGGCACCGTTCTCCGCCTGGACTTTCCAGTTGCCGTCGTAGGTGTAGGTGGAGGATCCGCGCAGCACCTCCAGGCCGTCGGGGGACTGGTCGACGAGCATGTCGATGACCTTGGTCGCGTCGCCGAGATGCTCGGTCAGGCCGACCACGTCGGCGTTGAGGCTGCCGAACAGGAAGCCGCGGTAGCTCTCGAAGCGGGCGACGCGGGTCATGTTGTGCGAGCCGCCCACGTTGAACGCGTCCGGGTACCCGGCGCCGTCGGGGTCCTTCACCTTCAGCAGCGCGCCGTCGTTGCGGAACGTCCAGCCGTGGAACGGGCACGTCAGCGTCATGCGGTTGTCGGTCTTGCGCCGGCAGATCATCGCGCCGCGGTGCGCGCACGCGTTGATCAGACAGTTCAGGCTGCCGTCCTTGGAGCGGGTGATCACCACGGGCTGACGGCCGATGTAGGTGGTGAAGTAGTCGCCCGGATTGGCGACCTGGCTCTCGTGGGCCAGGTAGACCCAGTTGCCCTCGAAGATGTGTTTCATCTCGAGTTCGAAGATCTCCTCGTCGGTGAAGATGCGCCGGTTGGCCCGGAACACGCCGGCCTCCGGGTCGTCGATGACCGCGTCGGCGAGGACCGCCGCCACGTGTGTCCTGGGTTCGGTCGATGCCGTGGTTGTCGATGTCGTGGTTGTCGATGTCGTGGTCTGCGCCATCAGGGGGCCTCCGCGAGTCCGGAAAAGTGATGTCTACCTGCACACTGACAGCGAGTGGCAGCCGTCACACTAGGGCTATTGCTAGTCCTGGCCTGGACGTCGATTGATAGATGAATTCGCTTAAAAGCGCCAAATCAGGTCTTTGTCATGTATGGATCGCGGGTCTACCGTCGAGGGTGTCGACGGTCACACAGCGACCGTCAGAGGACCCCGACCACACCGCCCGGCCGCCGGGAGAGCAAGGAGTCACCGATGGAACTGCGTCACCTGCGCTACTTCCTGGCTGTGGCCGACACCTGCCATTTCGGGCAGGCAGCCGAACAGCTGCACATCGCGCAGCCCGCGCTGTCCTACGCCATCCGGCAGCTCGAGAACTCGGTGGACGCGACCCTGTTCACCCGGACCACACGGCACGTGGCGTTGACCCCGGCAGGGGAGTTCCTCCGGGCGGAGGCCACGCGGATCCTCGACGGTGTCGATGCGGCGCAGCGAGGGGTGCGCCGCATCGCCGCCGGACGCAGCGGTCTGCTGCGGCTCGGCCTGACCGGCACCGCGGCGTTCTCGCACCTGCCGAGGATCGCCCGCATCGTCCGGCAGGAGCTGCCGGCCGTCGCACTCGACATCCACGCCGACCTGCTGACGCCGGCCCAGTGCGAGGGGCTGCGCACCGGCGCGCTCGACCTCGGTGTGCTGCGCCCTCCGGCGGTCGGTGGCGACGTGACAACCCGCACCGTCGACGCGGAGCCGTTGATCCTCGCGCTGTCGGCCGACCACCGACTGGCCGCCGAACCGGTGGTGTCGCTGGCCGATCTGCGCAGCGAGCCGTTCATCGGCTATTCCGCGCAGGATTCCGCCGTCAACGACGCGGTGACGCGCAGCTGCCGCACGGCCGGCTTCGTGCCGCACCGCGAGCACAGTGCCCCGGGGACCGCTGTGCTGCTCGCCCTCGTCGCCGCCGGCCTCGGCGTGTCCGTCGTCCCGGCGTCGGTCCGCGCACTGCCGTTGCACGGCGTCGTGTTCCGGGATCTCGTCGACGGCGGAACCGTCGACCTGGCGCTGGCCTGGCGCGACGGCGCCGACAACCCGGTGGTCGACGCGGTCGTCGCCGTGCTCACCGGGGCACTGACCCCACTGGACCATTCCGCCTTTCAGGAGCAACCGTGAAAATCACTGCCGTCGAGGCGATCCCGTTCGCGATTCCGTACAGCAAGCCGCTGAAGTTCGCCTCCGGAGAGGTGCACGCCGCCGAGCACGTGCTGGTGCGGGTGCACACCGACGAAGGTGTCGTGGGTGTGGCCGAGGCGCCACCGCGGCCCTTCACCTACGGCGAGACCCAGGACGGCATCCTCGCGGTGATCCGGCAGATATTCGCCCCGCAGATCGTCGGCCTGACACTGACCGAACGGGAAGTGGTGGCCTCTCGGCTCGCGCGCACCGTCGGCAACCCAACCGCGAAAGCCGCTGTGGACATGGCGATCTGGGATGCGCTGGGACGCAGCCTCGACCTGTCGGTCAGCGCGATGCTCGGCGGCTACGGCGACCACATGCGCGTCAGTCACATGCTCGGCTTCGACACCCCCGACAAGATGGTGGCCGAGGCCGAACGGATCCAGGCCGAGTACGGGATCTCGACGTTCAAGGTGAAGGTGGGGCGCAGGCCCGTCACGCTGGACACCGCGGTGGTCCGCGCGCTGCGGGAGCACTTCGGCGACACCGTGGACCTCTACGTCGACGGCAACCGCGGCTGGACGGCGTCGGAATCGCTGCGCGCGCTCAAGGAAATGGCCGACCTCGACCTGATCTTCGCCGAGGAGTTGTGTCCCGCCGACGACGTACTGGGCCGGCGATGGCTGGTCGAGCACACCGACATCCCGTTCATCGCCGACGAATCCGTGCCGACTCCCGCCGACGTGACCCGCGAGGTGCTCGGCGGATCGGCCACCGCGATCAGCATCAAGACCGCCCGCACCGGCTTCACCGGATCCCAGCGCGTCCACCACCTCGCCGAGGGGCTCGGCCTGGAAATCGTGATGGGCAATCAGATCGACGGCCAACTCGGCACCGCCTGCGCGGTGGCGTTCGGCGCCGCGTTCGAGCTGACGTCGAGGCGGGCCGGGGAGCTGTCGAACTTCCTGGACATGTCCGACGACCTGCTCGCCACCCCGTTGCGTATTCGCGACGGACTTCTCCACGTACCTCCGGGACCCGGCCTCGGAATCGAGATCGACCCGGACAAGCTCGACCACTACCGCACCGATCACCAGAACCAGAAGGACCAGCCATGACCACCATCGAGAGCCCGATCGACACCGCATCGGCCGCAGCCTCCGGCGCCTCGGCCACCGAACGCTTCCAGACCGACAAGTCGCCGTTTGACGCGGTGCGTGACACCCCGGCCGAGCGGGTCGATCTGCTTGCCCGCGAAGTGCTCTCGGCGGTGCACGACACCATCCGCCGCCACCGCGTCACCTATGACGAGTACAACGCCCTCAAGGCGTGGCTGATCAACGTCGGCGCCGACGGGGAATGGCCGCTGTTCCTCGACGTCTGGGTCGAGCACGTCGTCGAAGACGTCGCGACCGACCACCGCCAAGGCAACAAGGGCACCATCGAGGGCCCCTACTACGTGCCGAACTCACCCGAATGCGGTGCCTGCGGCACCATTCCGATGCGCGACGGAGAGCAGGGCACCCCGCTGGTGTGGGACGGCGTCATCACCAGCACCGACGGAACGCCGCTGCCGGGCAAGGTCGAACTCTGGCACGCCGACGCCGACGGCTTCTACTCGCAGTTCGCCCCGAACCTGCCCGAGTGGAATCTGCGGGGATCCTTCAGCACCGGCGCCGACGGCGCATTCGAGATCACCACGATCCGTCCCGCGCCCTATCAGATCCCGACCGACGGATCCTGCGGCAAGCTCATCGCCGCGGCCGGCTGGCATGCGTGGCGTCCCGCGCACCTGCACGTGAAGGTCTCCGCGCCCGGCCATGAACTACTGACCGCGCAGCTCTACTTTCCCGGTGATCCGCACAACGACGACGACATCGCCGGTGCGGTCAAGGACGAACTGATCCTCCAGCCGCGCGAGCAGGCCGACGGCACCCACCGGGTCAGCTACAACTTCGTCCTCGACCCGGTGAAGGCGTGATCGGCTGATGCTCTTCCACGTACGCATGGATGTCGCGATCCCACCGGACATGGATCCGCAGGTGCGGGCGCAGACTGTGCACCGGGAGAAGGAGTACTCCCAGCAGCTGCAGCGCGACGGCAAGTGGCCCCAAATCTGGCGCATCGTCGGCGAGTACGCGAACTACTCCATCTTCGACGTCGACTCCAATGACGAACTGCACCAGATCCTTTCGGGTCTGCCGCTGTTCCCGTACATGAAAATCCACGTCACACCGCTGGCGGTGCATCCGTCGGATGTGAAGGCGGGCTAGGGGTCAGCGGCTGCCCACAGGATCGTGGCGGCGTTTGGTCTCCAACCGATACCACGTCCACCAGAACAACAGCGCTGCGGCGATCGAGCCGGCCGCGGCCAGCCACTGCGAACTGAGGAACAGTCGCCACGCCGTCGGCTCGTCGTTCAGGTGCGCAGACGCGGCGAGCACCGTCTGGACCACACCGAGAGCGAGGCTGGCCGCCCCGACCGCACCGACCAGGACGACGAAGATCGTCCGCAGCGTGTAGCGGTGGGGTTCGGGCGACACCACCGCCCGGATCCGGCCGGTCCGCGCCAGCAGCAGGGAGGCGGTGGACGCCACGAACAGGGCGACGGCATTGGCGGCCAGCGTGTCGGACAGTCGGTGCGCGCCGATGATGACGGTGTAGGCGCCGATACCCACCGCCCAGGTGAGCGTGACGAACATCGCCACACCGCGGAAGCGATACGGCATCACCATCAACGTCGCGAACAGGAGGCACATCGCGGCCGTGGTGTGTCCACTCGGCAGCGTGTTCTCGGCGGAACCGCCGTCCGTCGCGGCAAGGTCGGGACGGGTCAGCAGGTGATACTTCAACACCTGGGTGACGGCCTGTCCGCCGAGGATGACGCCCAGTCCCGCGACGGCCAGCATGACCTGCCTGCGGAGCAAGCCGATCAGCGCGACGATGAACGCGGCACCGAGTTGCGACGTCACCGAGATCGTGTGGAACGCCTCCAACGCGACCCGATGCAGTTCGGGCTCGACCTGATCGGAACCGCGCAGGGCCGCGTCCTCGAGTCGTTGTCCGGTCGTGGTGTGCACGGCCAGCAGGTACACCGCGGCGCCGAACAGCAGCGCGAACCCCAGGACCGCCGCCCACTTGAATCGGGCTCCCCGCAACCGCCGATCACCGGCGACCACCACCAGCTTCTGTGACCGCGTCACCGGCCCTCCCGTCCGCTCAGTTTCACGACTGGCGGGTCGCGGCGATGAGAACCCCCCGGTGCTGGTCGTCCCGACGTCGACACTAGCGCGCGCAGCAAGAAGGCCCCGACCGGAACGGTCAGGGCCTTTCGCTGTTCACACGAGTCGGGGTGGCGGGATTCGAACCCACGACCTCTTCGTCCCGAACGAAGCACGCTACCAAGCTGCGCCACACCCCGAGTGAAGCCACGACAGCGTATCGCACGGCATGCCCTTGAAGCCAAACGGCCCGATCCGTTTACGACACGCCGCGGGAAGGAACAGGGGTGTCGGTGGCGTTATGCACACTGAGAAAAGAATTCGACCGGAACGGGGCGTGACATGACTGGCTTGGGCGCATCGATTTACCTGGGATTCTTCCTGCTGGCAGCGCTCTGGCTGTTCCTGACCTCCGATGTTCCGCTAACCCGGCGGCCCAAGGATCAGGACCAGCGGCCCGACCGCTCGAACTCCGCCAGCGACGCCGCGGACTCCGACGGCTCCATGCCGTGGCTGGTGAGCCACTCGTCGCAGAAGTAGGTGTCGTCGTAGCGGTCACCGCTGTCGGCGAGCAACGTCACCACCGAGCCGCTGCAACCGTTCTCGACCATCTCCGCCAGTAGTTTGAACGCACCCCACATGTTGGTTCCGGTGGACGGACCCACCCTGCGGCCCAGTACCCGGCTCACGTGGTGCGCGACGGCCACCGAACCGCTGTCGGGGACGCTGATCATCCGGTCCACCACCCCGGGCACGAACGACGGCTCCACCCGGGGGCGACCGATGCCCTCGATCCGCGACGACGCACCCGTCACCACGTCCGCGCCCTGCTCGTACGACGGAAAGAACGCCGAGTTCTCCGGATCGACCACACACAGCCGGGTCGGGTAGCGCCGGTACCGGATATAGCGCCCGATCGTCGCGCTCGTGCCGCCCGTGCCCGCTCCGACGACGATCCATTCCGGAACGGGATGGGTCTCTTCGCCGAGCTGCTGGAAGATCGACTCGGCGATGTTGTTGTTGCCGCGCCAGTCCGTGGCTCTTTCGGCGTTGGTGAACTGATCGAGGTAATGCCCGTTGGTCTGCTCGGCCAGCCGTTGCGCCTCGGCGTAGACCTCCGCCGCTTCCGAGACGAAATGGCAACGCCCGCCCTGTGATTCGATCAACGCGATCTTCGCCGCGCTCGTCGACGCCGGCATCACCGCGATGAACGGCAACCCCAGCATCGCCGCGAAGTAGGCCTCCGACACCGCCGTCGACCCCGACGACGCCTCGATCACCGTGGTGTCCTCGCCGATCCAGCCGTTGCACAGCGAGTACAGGAACAGCGAGCGCGCCAGTCGGTGCTTGAGACTGCCGGTGATGTGGGTGGTCTCGTCCTTCAGATACAGCGCGACGTCGACGTCGCCCGCCCAGCGTGACGGCAGCGGATATCGCAGCAGGTGCGTGTCAGCGCTGCGCCGCGCGTCGGCCTCGATCAACCGGACCGCGTTGTCCACCCATGCCCGGGACTGCTGACATCGACCCGACGGGCTCACCGCGCCGAGACGGCCGGATGCGACAACCCGGCGCCCGATCCGACGCCGGAGCCGCCGGTCGGCGCCGCAACCAAAGTCAGCAGCGTGGCCTCGGGCCGGCAGCAGAACCGCAGGGGCGCATACGGTGACGTACCGATACCGGCCGACACGTGCAACTGGGTGCGCGCACCCCACCGCGACGGGCCCTTCGCCCTGGACCGGTCGAGTTCGCAGTTGGTGACGATCGCGCCGTAGAACGGCACACACAGCTGACCGCCGTGGGTGTGACCGGCCATCACCAGTTGGTAGCCGTCGGCGGCGAACCGGTCCAGCACGCGCGGCTCGGGGGAGTGCGTCAGCCCCAGCGTCAGGTTCGCGGCCGGGTTCGCCGGGCCGGCGATCGTGTCGTAGCGGTCGCGTTTGAGATGCGGGTCGTCGACGCCTGCGGCCGCGATGTGCAGGCCGTTGACCTCGAACTCGCGCCGGGTGTGCGTCATGTCCAGCCAGCCGCGCTCGGTGAACGCCGCCCGCAGATCCTGCCACGGCAACGGCTCACCGTGGATGCGGCTGTTGGGCTTGGTCAGGTAATTGGCCGGGTTCTTCAACTTCGGCGCGAAATAGTCGTTGCTGCCGAACACGAAGACGCCGGGCACCGACAACAGATCCCCGAGCGCCTGCACCACCGACGGCACCGCCTTCGGGTGCGACAGGTTGTCCCCGGTGTTGACGACGAAGTCCGGCTCCCAGCGCGCGAGGTCGCGCAGCCAGGCCTGCTTGCGCCGCTGCTGCGGGCGCATGTGGATGTCGCTGATGTGCAACACCTTCAGCGGCGACGAACCCGGCGTGAGCACCGGCATCGTCGCCTCGCGGACGACGAACGCGTTGCGCTCGATCAGCGACGCGTACCCGATGCCTGCCACGAGCGTTCCCACCGACGCGGCGGCGGTGGTCTTGAGGATGGCGGCGGGGCCCCCGGAACGTGCAGACATGCACGCCAGTTTACTGCCCCGCGCCGGCGGTCACCGATCGTCGCGGATCAGCCGGGCGGCGGCGGTGGCGGCGGCGGAGGCGGGCCGAGCACGGGCACCGTGATCGGCGGAAGACCCGGTATCTCGATGACGGTCTGCCCCACCGGAGCCGGGGGCGCTCCCGGCGGCCCGCCGGGCGGGGGCGGCGGGGGAGCCGGCGCGACGCCGTTGGAGATCTGGATCGTGATGATCGAACCGGGCACCGTCTGGCCGCTGGGCGCCGTGCCCACGACCGCGCCGTAGGGCGAGGAACTGTTCACCGGCGTGGCCTGGTCGGCGACCTGGAAGCCGGCCTCACGCAGGCGTGCGCGGGCTGCGTCCTGGCTCATCCCCGCCACGGTCGGCACCTTCGATCCCGGCGCACCGTCCACATACCGCGGATCGGTCGGGGGCAGCGCCACGTCGCCGAACGAGGTGGCGATCGGCTTCATCGCGGTGAACCACGTCCGGGCCGGCTCATTGCCGCCGAACAGGTTCCCGGAACCGCACTGGCGCAGCGGGAACGAACACAGTTCGGTCGGCGCGGTGGAGTCGTCGTAGATGTAGCTGGCTGCGGCATAGCGGTTGGTGAAGCCCAGGAACGCCGAGGACCGGTTGGACTCGGTGGTCCCGGTCTTGCCCGACATCGGCAGATCCCAGCCGACCGATCCGGCGGCGCCTGCCGCGGTTCCCGCACCAGTGTCGTCCTTGCTCATCGCGTTGGCCAGTGTGTTGGCCAGACCCTCGGGGACCACCTGCTCACAGGTCTCGGTGGTGACCGACACCGGCTCGCCGTAGCGGTCGTGCACCTCGGCGATCGGGTTCGGCGGGCACCACACGCCGCCGGAGGCCAGCGTCGCGCCGACGTTGGACAGCTCCAGCGCGTTCACCTCGATCGGCCCGAGGGTGAACGAACCGATGTTCTGCCGCTTGACGAAATCGGCGAGGCTCTCGCTGCTCTCGGGGTCGTAGTCGCGCGCGGTGCCCGGCAGCGCGTAGGACCGCAGCCCGAGCCGCACGGCCATGTCGACCGCCCGCTGGACGCCGACCTGGGCGATCAGCTTCGCGAACGCGGTGTTCGGGGAGGTGGCCAGCGCGTCGGTGACGCTCATCGTGCCGCGGTAGTTGCCGGCGTTCTGCACGCACCAGGTCGCCGGCGGGCAGCCGCGGGCACCGCCGCTGCCCAGCCCCTTGGCCTCGAACCGCGACGGCGAGTCGAGCTGGGCGTTGATGCCCATGCCCATCTCCATCGCCGCGGCCGTGGTGAAGATCTTGAACACGGATCCGGCACCGTTGCCGACCAGGGAGAACGGCTGCGGCTGCATGGTCTCGCCGGCGTCGAGGTTCAGGCCGTAGGTGCGGTTGCTGGCCATCGCGAGCACCGGGTGCGATTCCTTGCCGGGCGCCACGACGCTCATCACGCTCGCGACACCGGGCAGGTCAGGGCTCGCGAACTGGGTGATCGCGTTCTTGACCGAGGCCTGGACATCGGGGTCCAGGGTCGTCTTGATCATGTAGCCGCCCTTGGCGACCTGATCCTTGCTGATCCCGGCGCGGGCCAGGTAGTCCAGCGCGTAGTCACAGAAGAAAGCGCGGTCGCCGGCGGCGATGCAGCCGCGCGGCAGCTCCTTGGGCTGCGGCAGGATGCCCAGCGGCTCCGCGCGGGCGGCACGCAGTTCGTCGGCGTACTCCGGCAGGTTCTCGATCATCGTGTCGAGCACGACGTTGCGGCGCGCCAGGGCGCCGTCGGGGTTGGTGTACGGGTTCAGCGCGCTCGTGGACTGGACCATGCCCGCCAGCAGTGCGGCCTGCTGCCAGTTCAGGTCGGTGGCGTTGATCCCGAAGTAGGTCTGCGCGGCGTCCTGCACGCCGAAGGCGCCGTTACCGAAGGAGACCAGGTTCAGGTAGCGCGTCAGGATCTCGGGCTTGGTGAACGTCTTGTCCAGCGTCAGCGCCATCCGGATCTCACGCAGCTTGCGCGCCGGCGTGGTCTCGATCGCGGCGCGCTTCTCGGCATCGGTCTGCGCGATCACCAGCAGCTGGTAGTTCTTGACGTACTGCTGCTCGATGGTCGATCCGCCGCGGGTGTCGAGGTTCCCCGACAGGTAACCGGACAAGCCGGTCAGCGTGCCCTGCCAGTCCACACCGTTGTGATCGGCAAACCTTTTGTCCTCGATGGACACGATCGCCAGTTTCATCGTGTTGGCGATCTGATCGCTCGGAACCTCGAACCTGCGCTGGCTGTAGAGCCAGGCGATCACGTTGCCCTTCGAGTCGGTCATCGTGGAGACCTGAGGGACCTCGCCCTCCACCAACTGGGCCGACCCGTTGGCCACCACATCGGAGGCCCGGTTCGACACCAACCCGAATCCGCCGACGACCGGAAACATCAATGCGGCGACGATCACGCTCGCCAGCACGACGCACCAGCCGAGCTTGATGACCGTCACCGCACGCGGTGGCTGTGTCGGGGGCTGCTCCGGCATGCGTACAGAGTAGCGACGAGTGCGCGCGCCGCATCCCTCGAGCAGCCACGACGACCGCCGGCGGGCACCTGGCAGAGGTCCGCCAAACGCCGCTGACTAGCACTTGTGCACGAACCGGGCGAGTGTGCGCGCGCACTGTACGCGCCGGACTGCACGGGCGTCCCAAAAAAGTGGTCACAGACGTATTGCGCAGAACGCCTTTGACCACCTAAATTGAGCGCACAGTGCGATGCAGGTCACACCAGGTACTCGCAATGTGGCGTAGATCGCACAAGCTTTCGACGCAAGGGTTAATAATCGTCTGCGTTGTCGGGGCGCGGCCAGAACGATAAGGGGAATCGCTGGTGTCAACAACCAAGCCCGCGGCTCGTCATACCACCGCCAATCCATCTGCTTCCGTCGTCGTGCACGGCAAGGAGGCCGAGGCCCGCATCGCGTGGGTCTCGCAGGCGCGGTGCCGTCAGACCGATCCGGACGAGCTGTTCGTCCGGGGGGCCGCACAGCGCAAGGCGGCAGTGATCTGCCGTCACTGCCCGGTGATCGCCGAGTGCGGCGCCGACGCGTTGGACAACCGCGTCGAGTTCGGTGTCTGGGGAGGTATGACCGAGCGTCAGCGGCGAGCACTTCTGAAGCAGCATCCAGAGGTTGTTTCGTGGGCTGACTTTTTTGCCGCGCAGCGCAAGCACCGCACTGCTGGCTAAGTCGACAGCCGGTCGAACCGCGATGGCCTGAGTTGCGGATCGGCCCTCTGCCGAACAAATTCACATCCCGATTCGTATGGCCGCGCCAGAAGGTGCGGCCATACGACTGTTCGGGCCTGATTCGCGGCCCAGCTACGCCGCGGGTGTCCCCTCGCCCGTGATCTGATCGGCGATCGCACGCAGCGCGTCCAGATCGGACACGTCGAACGGGAGCGAGGGCACACCGACCAATGCGACGTGCGGATTGGCGCCGGTGAACCGCGACAGCAGCCGCACCTCCCGTTTGGCGGTCAGCGCGCGCGCCGCGTGGATGCGCAGCGCCGCCACCGCGATCGAATCCGGGTCGGTCTTCTCCAGTTCGTCGGCGGCTTCGGCGGCCTTGTCGGCGTGCAGCTCACACAGCGTCGGATGAGTGCGGTTGAGGATCAGCCCGGCCAGCGGCATACGCTCCGACGAGAGCCGGTCGACGAAGAACGTCGCCTCGCGCAACGCGTCGGGTTCGGCCGCCGACACCACCACGAACTGGGTGCCGCGTCGCTTCAGCAGATCGTAGGTGCGGTCGGCCTTCTCGCGGAAACCACCGAACGTCGCGTCCAGCGATTGCACGAATCCTGCTGCGTCGGAGAGCATCTGGGAACCGAGAATGGTGGACATGCCCTTCATCGCCAGGCCCACCGCGCCGGTGACGAACCGGCCTAGACCCCGCCCCGGGGCAAGCAGCAGCCGCCACAGCCGGCTGTCCATGAAGCTGCCCAGCCGTTTCGGCGCATCCAGGAAGTCCAGCGCGTTGCGCGACGGTGGGGTGTCCACCACGATCAGATCCCACTTGTCTTCTGCCAGAAGCTGTCCCAGCTTCTCCATCGCCATGTACTCCTGCGTGCCGGCGAGTGAGGTGGCGACGGTTTGGTAGAACTGGTTGTCCAGAATCGCGTCCGCGGTCCCGGGTCCCGAGTACTGGATCACCATCTCGTCGAAGGTGCGCCGCATGTCGAGCATCATCGCGTGCAGCTCGCCGGTCACCTCGGGCGCCAACGGCACCCGCTGCGGGGTGTTGCCGAGGTCGCGGATGCCCAGTGCCTGCGCGAGCCGTTTGGCCGGGTCGATGGTCAACACCACGACGGTGCGCCCGTATTCGGCGGCCCGCAGCGCCATCGCGGCGGCCGTGGTCGTCTTGCCGACACCGCCCGCACCGCAACACACCACCACGCGGTTGGAGGTGTCGCGAAGGATCGAGGCCATGTCCAGGGCTGGTGGGTTCGCGCTCATGCTGTTCCTCCGCTCACCGCACGCCCTGGTGGGCGAGCTCGTCTGCGAGTTCGTACAGGCTGCCGAGGTCCACACCGTCGGGCAGCGTGGGCAGGTCGAGGCGCGCCACGTCGAGCGCGGCGAGCTGCTCGGCGCTCTCGGTGCGCGCCCTGATGCGGGTCGCGTGCTGGATCGTCTCGGTCAGCAGCCCGGCGAAATCGCTGTCGGACAACGTGATTCCGACGCGCCCCAGGCCGGCCCGGACCGCGTCGGCGTCGATGACACCCTCGGCGGCCTTGGCCAGGTCGTCCGGGGCCAGATAGGACGGGATGTTGCGGTTGACGATGACGCTGCCGATCGGCAGGCCCATCTCGCGCAGTTCGTCGATCGCCTCCAGCGTCTCCTGGATCGGCAGCGCCTCCAACAACGTGACGAGATGGATCGCCGTCAGATCGGAGTGCAGCAGCTTGACCACGCCGTCGGCCTGCGAGTGCACCGGCCCGCCCTTGGCGAGGTCCGACACCGCCTTCGTGACGTCGAGGAACCGCGCGATGCGCCCCGTCGGGGGGGAGTCGACGACCACCGCGTCGTACGCGGTGCCCCTGCCGCGTGGCTGCTCTTTCTCGTTGCGGGTGACGATCTCCTTGATCTTCCCGGTCAACAGCACATCACGCAGACCCGGCGCGATCGTCGTCGCGAACTCGACGGCCCCGATCCGGCGCATCGCCCGGCCGGCCAGCCCCAGGTTGTAGAACATGTCGAGGTATTCCAGGAACGCCGCCTCGGTGTCGATCGCCAGCGCGTTGACCTGGCCCCCACCTTCGGCGGTGGCGATCTTGACCTCTTCGTAGGGCAGCGGAGGCACATCGAAGAGTTGTGCAATGCCTTGGCGGCCTTCCACTTCCACCAACAGCACCTTGCGCCCGCCGGCCGCCAGCGCCAAGGCCAGCGCCGCGGCGATCGTCGACTTGCCGGTGCCGCCCTTGCCCGACACGAAATGCAGGCGGGCTTTGGTCAGGCGCGACGGCCATCCGACCGGCTTGGGACCGTCCGTTGTCCCCGAAGATGTGGTAGCCACTCAAGCATGCTAGCCATAGCTCGTTCGTCGGCGGATAAGCTCAGCCGCATGACCGAACGGACCCAATGGGAGTACGCGACCGTCCCTCTGCTGACGCACGCCACCAAGCAGATCCTCGACCAGTGGGGTGAGGACGGCTGGGAACTGGTCTCGGTGCTGCCGGGGCCCACCGGCGAGCAACACGTCGCCTACCTGAAGCGGGCCAAGTGAGCGCGTGGTCGGAGCGGCTTGCCGAGCTCGGGATCGAGTTGCCCCAGGCCGTCGCGCCGCTGGCGGCCTATGTTCCGGCGGTGCGCACCGGCAACCTCGTCTACACCGCGGGCCAGTTGCCGATCAGCGGCGGTGAGTTGCAGGCGACCGGCAAGGTCGGTGCCGACGTGAGCCCCGACGACGCCAAGCACCTGGCCCGGCAGTGCGCGCTCAACGCGCTGGCGGCCGTGCATGCGCTGGCCGGAATCGATTCGGTGGTCAAGATCGTCAAGGTCGTCGGCTTCGTCGCGTCGGCGCCCGGATTCGACGGGCAGCCCGGCGTGATCAACGGCGCTTCGGAACTGTTCGGCGAGATCTTCGGCGAGGCCGGTGCGCATGCCCGGTCGGCGGTCGGGGTGTCGGAGTTGCCGCGCAACGCGCCGGTGGAAGTGGAAGTGATCGTAGAGGTCGCGTGAGCGAGCACCCGGCCTACGGACTACTGCGGCCCGTCACCGACACCGCGTCGGTGCTGCTGTGCGAGAACCCGGGGCTGATGACGCTGGACGGCACCAACACCTGGGTGCTGCGTGGACCCGGCAGCGACGAGATGGTCGTGATCGACCCGGGCCCCGACGACAAGGACGAGCACATCGAGCGCCTCGCCGCGCTGGGCCCGATCCCGCTGGTGCTGATCAGTCACCGGCACAGCGACCACACCGGCGGCATCGACCGTCTCGTCGACATGACCGGCGCCGTGGTGCGGTCGGTCGGCAGCGGTTTCCAGCGCGGCCTGGGCGGCCCGCTCGTCGACGGTGAGGTGATCGACGCCGCCGGCCTGGAGATCACGGTGATGGCGACGCCCGGGCACACCGCGGACTCGGTGTCGTTCCTGCTCGACGATGCGGTGCTGACCGCCGACACCATCCTCGGCCGCGGCACCACCGTCATCGACAAGGAGGACGGCGGCCTCGGGGACTATCTGGAGTCGCTGCGCCGGTTGCGCGGCATCGGTCACCGCACGGTGCTTCCGGGACACGGCCCCGAACTCGACGACCTGGTGGCCGTCAGCGACATGTACCTCGCCCATCGCGAGGAACGTCTCGAACAGGTGCGGGGAGCGCTCCGCGACCTCGGTGAAGACGCCGCCGCCCGTCAGGTCGTCGAGCACGTCTACACCGATGTCGACGAGAAACTGTGGGACGCGGCCGAATGGTCGGTCCAGGCCCAGTTGGACTTCCTGCGGAGCTGAGCCTCGCCGACATTGCGTTCCGGCAGACGTCTACTCGCACTTCTTCTGCTGGAATGCCATTTCGGCGGAGGAACTACCTCGCTCGTTACCTCGCTCGGCGCGCCAGCCGTTCGCTGTCGCTGATCAGCACGCTCTTGCCCTCCAGCCGGATCCAGCCGCGGTGGGCGAAATCGGCCAGCGCCTTGTTCACGGTCTCGCGCGATGCACCGACCAGCTGGGCGATCTCTTCCTGGGTCAGGTCGTGGGTCACGCGCAGCGCGCCGCCCTCCTGCGTCCCGAAGCGCTGCGCGAGCTGCAGCAGCTGCTTGGCGACACGGCCGGGCACATCGGTGAAGATCAGGTCGGCGAGGTTGTTGTTGGTGCGGCGCAGCCGGCGGGCCAGCACGCGCAGCAACTGCTCGGCGATCTCGGGCCGGTCGGCGATCCACGCGCGCAGCGCGTCGCGGTCCATCGACACCGCGCGCACCTCGGTGATCGTGGTGGCGCTCGAGGTCCGCGGGCCGGGATCGAAGATCGACAGCTCGCCGAACATGTCCGACGGGCCCATGATCGTCAGCAGGTTCTCGCGGCCGTCCGGCGAACGACGTCCGATCTTCACCTTGCCGGAGATGATGATGTACAGCCGATCGCCGGGCTCACCCTCCGCGAACACGGTGTGCCCGCGCGGAAAGTCGACAGGTTGGAGTTGCTTGGTCAGCGCGGAGACCGCGCTGGGCTCGACTCCCTGGAAGATTCCGGCCCTCGCCAGGATCTCGTCCACGTTGCCCCTTTGATGTGCGTTCGGTGTTCAGCAAGTTTGCGAGGCGACCTCGAAAGGTCGTGAGATCAGTCTAGTGGTTCGCCCTTTGTGACCTGCTCACGCTACACACGATTGGCATGTCGAGTCTGCCGAAATTCAGGATTGGCGAGGTGCTGGAGGTAGTCGCCGGTCGGCAAAGCGCGGGCGGAGATGGCTTCGGTGTACATGGGCAACGACGCGGGCAACGATGCGCTCTGCTCGCACACACACTCTGATCCGGTGTAGGGCACCGTGTCCGCGACCTCGCGGGCGCGGGCTTCGGCCTCGGTGGCCTTGGCCTGCTCCAGGAATTCGTCGACGTCGGCCGCTGACAGGGTGCCGTCACGCAACCCGGACTCGACGCGCTCCAACCCGAAGGTCGCAACCATCAGCAACCCCGGGATCAGCACGACGAGCAACCACGACACGAGGGGAAGTAAACACCGCCAAGGTCTCAGCGGGATCACGAAAAGTCCACGTTAAGGACCGATCCGCGCCGGGCGCGTCGCGTGTCGGTCAGTACGCTGGCCTGGTGACCGTCAGTGAGTCCTCGGCCGGTGGCCGCACCGGCGCGACGACGGCCCGCCGGAAGAGTTCCGCCAAGTGGGACAAAGAAACCCGGCTGGGTCTGGTGCGCCGTGCGCGTCGCATGAATCGTGCTCTGGCGGAGGCTTTCCCGCATGTCTACTGCGAGCTGGATTTCACCAACCCGCTGGAGCTGACCGTCGCGACCATCCTGTCGGCCCAGAGCACCGACAAACGGGTCAACCTGACCACCCCCGCGCTGTTCGCCAAGTACCGGACCGCCCGCGACTACGCCACCGCCGACCGCGCCGAACTCGAAGAGTTGATCCGGCCCACCGGCTTCTACCGGAACAAGGCCACCGCGCTCATCGGTCTGGGCCAGGCGCTGGAGGAACGCTTCGACGGCGAGGTGCCCCGCACGCTCGACGAACTCGTCACCCTGCCCGGTATCGGGCGCAAGACGGCCAACGTGGTGCTGGGCAACGCGTTCGACATCCCCGGCATCACCGTCGACACCCATTTCGGAAGGCTCGTGCGCCGCTGGCGGTGGACGGCCGAGGAGGACCCGGTCAAGGTCGAGCACGCCGTCGGCGAGCTGATCGAGCGCAGCGAGTGGACACTGCTCAGCCACCGGGTGATCTTCCACGGCCGCCGCGTCTGCCACGCGCGCAAGCCGGCCTGCGGGGTGTGCGTGCTCGCCAAGGACTGCCCGTCCTACGGCCTCGGTCCCACCGATCCGGTGGTCGCCGCACCGCTGGTGAAGGGTCCCGAAACCGAGCACCTGCTGGCGCTGGCCGGGCTCTAGGGGCGTGAGCGCATCCGCCCGCTGGAGCGTCGTGGCGTTGGTCATCCTCGTCGCGCTGGGCATCGCACTGTGGACCGAGCTCGGTGACGACCCGGGCACCTCGTCGCGCACCGAAGTCCCGTCCGCGCGGGACCGGCGCGACGCCGACACCCCCGAAGCACTTGCGGCGCCGCGCGCCGCGGCCGCGCTGCAACCCTGTCCCGCGCCCGGGGGTGGGGCCGGGCCGGACGCGCTGCGCGGCATCGTCCTCGAATGCGTCGGCGACGGATCGCAGGTCGACATCGCCCGTGCCGTCGCGGGCCGGCCCGTCGTACTGAACTTGTGGGCCTACTGGTGCGGGCCGTGCGCCGACGAACTACCCGCGATGGCCGAGTACCAGCGCCGGGTCGGCCCCGAGGTGCTGGTGCTGACCGTCCACCAGGACGAGAACGAGAGCGCCGCGCTGCTGCGGCTGGCCGAACTGGGCGTGCACCTGCCAACCGTGCAGGACGGTCGCCGTCGCATCGCCGCCGCGCTGGGCGTCCCGAACGTGATGCCCGCAACTGTGGTGTTGCGCGCCGACGGTAGCGTTGCCGAAATCCTGCCCCGGTCCTTCGCGACGGCCGACGACATCGCCGCAGCGGTCGACCCGAAGATTGGAGTCCCGTGAGCTGGGACAGCCCAGAAGGTGAGCTGACGCCGTCGGCCGCGCCGCCCTGGCTGGCGCCGCTGGTCGACAACCCCGGCGCCGTCAAGAACGCCTATCGCCGCCGCGTGCCCGCCGAGGTGCTGGCCGCGCTGACCGCCGCCAACACGACGGCGGCGGTGACCGGGACCCGCCGCGACGCCGCGGTGCTCGCGCTGTTCTCGGGGCCCGTGAACGGCGCCCCCGGTTCGCTGCCCGACGACGCGGACCTGCTCGTCACCGTGCGGGCCGCGACGCTACGTCACCACGCGGGACAGGCCGCGTTCCCCGGCGGCGCCGCCGACCCGGACGATCGCAGCCCCGTCCACACCGCGCTGCGGGAGGCCACCGAGGAGACCGGCCTCGCCGCCGGCCGGGTGCAGCCGCTGGCCACGCTGGACAAGATGTTCATCCCGCCGTCGGGATTCCACGTCGTGCCCGTGCTCGCGTACTCACCGGATCCGGGCCCGGTGACGGTCGTCGACAAGTCCGAGACCGCGCACGTCGCACGCGTTCCGGTGCGCGCGTTCGTCAACCCGGAGAACCGGATCATGGTGTACCGCGGCGAGAACACGCGCCGCACCGCGGGCCCGGCGTTCCTGCTCAACGAGATGCTGGTGTGGGGGTTCACCGGCCAGGTCATCTCCGCGATGCTCGACGTCGCCGGGTGGGCGCAGCCGTGGGAAACCGACAAACTCTACGAACTCAGCGATGCAATGGCGCTCCTGGACGCCGAGGACAGCTACGGTGAGGCCCAACGATGAACTCGTCACAATGGCTTGATATCGCCATCCTCGCCGTGGCGCTCCTCGCCGCCGTATCGGGCTGGCGATCAGGGGCGCCCGGTTCGTTGATGGCCCTGGTCGGTGTCGCGCTCGGCGCCGGCGCCGGAATCCTGCTGGCCCCGCACGTCGTGAGCTACTTCGACGGACCCCGCACGAAACTGTTCGTGACCCTGTTCCTGATCCTGGTGCTCGTCGTGATCGGCGAGATCGCCGGTGTGGTGCTGGGTCGCGCGGTGCGCGGCGCGATCCGCAACCCCGCTCTGCGAC
This sequence comes from Mycolicibacterium parafortuitum, assembly GCF_010725485.1. NCBI lineage: Bacteria > Bacillati > Actinomycetota > Actinomycetes > Mycobacteriales > Mycobacteriaceae > Mycobacterium > Mycolicibacterium parafortuitum. The sequence goes on from NZ_AP022598.1 coordinate 2,050,706, forward strand.
TGGCGGATTCGGTCGTCGGCGTCGCGCTGCAACTGGTCCTGGTACTCACCGCGTCGTGGCTGCTCGGCACGGCGCTGGTGTCCTCGCCGCAACCGAACCTGGCCGCCGCGGTGTCCGGGTCGAAGGTGATCGCCGAGGTCGACTCGGTGGCCCCCGGCTGGCTGCGCGCGGTGCCCAACCGGTTGTCGGCGCTGTGGGAGACCGCGGGCCTGCACGACGTGCTCAAACCGTTCGGGCCGACCCCGGTCGCCGAGATCGACCCGCCGGACGCGGCGCTCGCCACCTCGCCGATCGTGAACCAGACGCGCTCCAGCGTGGTCAAGGTCAAGGGCGTCGCGCAGAGCTGCCAGAAAGTGCTCGAAGGCACCGGTTTCGTCGTCGCCCCGAACCGGGTGATGTCCAACGCGCATGTGGTGGCCGGTTCGGACACCGTCACCATCCTGGTCGACGACCAGGAGTACGAGGCCAGCGTGGTGTCGTATGACCCCAACGCCGACATCTCGATCCTCGACGTCCCGAACCTGCCGTCGGCCCCGCTACAGTTCGTCGACCAGATCGCGGCGAGCGGCACCGACGGCATCGTGATGGGTTATCCCGGTGGAGGCGACTTCACCCCGACCCCCGCGCGGGTCCGCGAGGTCATCGAGCTCAACGGTCCCGACATCTACCGCTCGACGACCGTCACCCGCGAGGTCTACACCATCCGCGGCCAGGTCAAGCAGGGCAATTCGGGCGGACCGATGATCAACCGGCAGGGCAAGGTGCTCGGGGTGGTGTTCGGCGCCGCCGTCGACGACGTCGACACCGGCTTCGTGCTGACCGCCGAAGAGGTGGCGCCGCAGATGGCCAAGGTCGGCAACGTCGCGCCGGTCCCGACGGGAACCTGCATCAGCGCCGGTTGAGGCTCAGGCGTATACCTGCCGCAGGAAGCGCATCAGCTGGTCGTTGACCGCCTCCGGCGCCTCCTCGTGGGCGAAATGCCCGGCGCCCGCGATCGACACGTAGCGTCCGTGCGGCGCGTAGCGCTGGGTTCGGTACACCGGGTCGGGCAGCACATACGGGTCGGTGTCGCCGCGCAGGTGCAGCATCGGCACCGCCAGCGGCCGGCGCATCGAGCGCATGAAACGCCGCCCCTCGGCGCGCAGCTGGCTGCGCACCGCCCACCGCTGGTATTCCAGCGCACAGTGCGCGGCGGACGGGATCTGGATGGCCCGGCGAAGGTGCCCGATGGTCTCCGCGAAATCCTCACCGACCTGCCATCGCGCGCTGGACCGGCTGCGCACCAGACGTTCGAGCTCGGCGCCGTCGTGGCGGGTCAGCGCCTTCTCCGGCCACATCGGAACCTGGTAGCGCAGCATCCACGGCAGCAATGCCCGGCCCTGGTCGCGCCGGCGCATCGTCGAGGCCCTCAATGCGGCCGGATGCGGGGAGCTGACGACCGCGATGGCCCGCACCACCCGCGGGTGCAGCACCGAGGTAGCCCAGCAGACCAGGCCGCCGTCCGCGTGCCCGACCAGCGTCGCGCTGTTGTGCCCCAGCGCGCGCACCAGCCCGGCGGTGTCGCCGGCCAGCGTCCAGCCGTCATAGCCGCGCGGCGGCTTGTCGCTGCCGCCGTACCCGCGCAGATCGACGGCCACCACCCGCGCCCCGGACAGCCCTTTGAGTTGGTGACGCCACGACCACCAGAACGAGCCGAAGCCGTGCAGCAGGATCACCAGCGGCCGGTCGGTGAGCGGCCGGGTCGGGTCGGCGGGGACGTCGTCATCCGGCCGCAGCGCCTCCACCACGTGGAAGCGGATCCCGTTGGCGTGGACATCGAGATGGCGCCAGGGCCCCCCGATGCGTACGACCGACGGGTCGGGTCGGCCCATTACCAGCCGGACGGGTCTTTTTGCGCCGCGGGCTGACCGTCGGTCGTCGCGACGGCCCTCTTGTCGTGACCGGGGGTGAACGCGTCGGGAAGTTCCTTGACCGTCTCGATGGTCTTCTGCGGACCGCGGATCCGGCGGACCTTCAGATAGCCCAACAACGCCAGCAGCGCCGTGACCACGACCATGATCCCGAACACGATCAGGTACGCCGCCCAGGTGTACAGCCACTCGTCGAGCAGCACGGCCACGAACAGGAAGAAGAAGAACGTCGAGTAGAACAGCACGACCAGCGCCGCGATGAAGAAGACGCTGCCGGTCAGGCCCTTCTTGACGTCGCGGGTGATCTCGGCCTTGGCCAGCTCGACCTCGGCGCGCACCAGCGTCGAGACCTGCGCGGTGGCGTCCTTGACCAGATCGCCGATCGACGGATCGGGCTTCGGTGCGTGCGGGTCCACCAGCGGTATCGACGTCACGGTATTGGGCACGCCGTTCCTGCGGTCGCTCACGAAAGCTTCCTTCCCGCTTGTGTCCTGGGTCGCGTTCATGTTGCCACGTGGCGCGCCGCTAAACGATTCCGGCCGACGATAGACTGCCTACATTCCTTGCTGGGGGTTCAGGCACGTCGGGGATTTCGGGCTTTGAGATCGGGAGGGACCAACTTGGCGACCACCAACCCCCGGCTGACGGTGCGTGCCGCGGCCACGGTTCTGCTTGCCGCGCTGACCGTCATCGCGGGTGCGGTCACCGGCATCTCCGCCGCGCACGCACAGACCGGGATCCCGCTCGGCGGCGGGTCGGGCCTGGTCGTCAACGGTGAGACATTGTGCACGCTGACCGCGATCGGCACCGACAACCGGGGCAATCTCATCGGCTTCACGTCCGCGCACTGCGGCGGACCCGGTGCCGTGGTCGCCGCCGAAGCCGCCCAGAACGCCGGCGTCGTCGGCGAGATGGTGGCGGGCAACGACATGCTCGACTACGCGGTGATCAAGTTCGATCCCACCAAGGTGGTGCCCGTCAACGAGGTCAACGGCTTCCGTATCGACGGGCTCGGCCCCGACCCGGCGTTCGGTGATGTGGCGTGCAAGCTGGGCCGCACCACCGGCTACTCGTGCGGCGTCACCTGGGGTCCAGGCCAGGAGCCGGGCACCATCCTCAACCAGGTGTGCGGAGGTCCGGGCGACTCGGGTGGCCCGGTCACCGTCAACAACCGACTGGTCGGCATGCTGCACGGCGCCTTCTCCGAGGACCTGCCGACGTGCGTCGTGAAGTTCATCCCGCTGCACACCCCTGCGGTGACGATGTCGTTCAACACCCAGCTGGCCGACATCGTCGCCAAGAACCGACCGGGAAGCGGATTCGTCCCGGTCGGCTCCCGCTGACGGACTACTTGCTGGCGCGGATCGCCTCGAACACGCTCGGGTCGACCAGCGTCGAGGTGTCGCCGAGTTCGCGGCCTTCGGCCACGTCGCGCAGCAGCCGGCGCATGATCTTGCCGCTGCGGGTCTTGGGCAACTCGGGGACGACGTGGATCTCGCGCGGCTTGGCGATCGGCGAGATCTCGCGTGCCACCTCGGCGCGCAGTTCGTCGATCATGTTCTCCTCGCCGCCGTGCGCGGAGGACTTCAGGATCACGAAGGCGCAGATGGCCTGCCCGGTCTGCTCGTCGGTGGCGCCGACGACGGCGGCTTCGGCGACCCCGGAGTGACCGACGAGCGCCGACTCGACCTCGGCGGTCGAGATGCGGTGGCCCGACACGTTCATCACGTCGTCGATGCGGCCCAGCACCCAGATCTCCCCGTCGCTGCCATAGCGGGCGCCGTCACCGGCGAAGTACCAGCCCTGCTCGGCGAACCGTGCCCAATAGGTGTCCTTGAACCGTTCGTCGTCGCCCCAGATGCCGCGCAGCATCGCCGGCCACGGCTTGTCCAGCACCAGGTAGCCGGTCTCGTGCTCACCGTGATCGGGGCTGGGGTCGAGCTGCTTGCCGTCGTCGTCGACGATCTTGGCCGAGATACCCGGCAGCGCGCGCATCGCCGAGCCGGGCTTGCATTCGGTGACGCCGGGCAGCGGGGAGATCATGATCGCGCCGGTCTCGGTTTGCCACCAGGTGTCGACGATCGGGGTCTTGTCGGCGCCGAACACGGTGCGGTACCAACGCCACGCCTCCGGATTGATCGGCTCGCCGACCGACCCGAGCAGCCGCAGACTGGACAGATCGTGCTCGGCGGCGATCTGGCGGCCCCACTTCATGAAGGTGCGCACCAGCGTCGGGGCGGTGTAATAGATGGTGACGCCGTACTTTTCGATGGTCTCGAAGTGGCGGTGCTCGGTCGGTGAGGCCGGGGTGCCCTCGTAGACGACCTGGGTCACGCCGTTGGACAGCGGGCCGTACACGATGTAGGTGTGCCCGGTCACCCAGCCGATGTCGGCGGTGCACCAGTACACGTCGGATTCGGGTTTGATGTCGAAGACGTAGTGGTGGGTGTAGGACGCCTGGGTCAGGTAGCCGCCCGAGGTGTGCATGATGCCCTTGGGCTTGCCGGTGGTACCGGAGGTGTACAGCAGGAACAGCGGATGCTCGGAGTCGAACGCCTCAGGGGTGTGCTCGGTGGAGGCCTTCGGCACGACCTCGTCCCACCACAGGTCGCGTCCGTCGACCCACGGGGTGTCGATGCCGGTGCGGCGCACCACGACGACGTGCTCGACCGGGCTGTCCTCACCGAGACCCTCGATGGCCTCGTCGACGCCGGTCTTGAGCGACACCGCCTGGCCGCGCCGGTACTGGCCGTCGGTGGTGATGACCAGCTTGGCCTTCGCGTCGTCGATGCGGGCCTTCAGCGCACTGGCCGAGAATCCGGCGAACACCACGCTGTGCATCGCGCCCAGGCGGGCGCACGCGAGCATCGCGATGATCGCCTCGGGCACCATCGGCATGTAGATCGCGACGCGGTCGCCGGACTTGAGGCCGAGTTCGGTGAACGCGTTGGCGGCTTGGGACACCTCGTCTTTGAGCTGGGCGTAGGTGATGTCGCGCGAGTGCCCGACCGGTTCGCCTTCCCAGTGGATCGCGACGCGGTCGCCGTTGCCGGCTTCGACGTGGCGGTCGACGCAGTTGTAGGCGACGTTGAGCTTGCCGCCGACGAACCACTTCGCGAACGGGGCCTGCGACCAGTCGAGCACCTCGGTGAACGGGGTCTCCCAGCTCAGCCGCTGCGCCTGGTCGGCCCAGAAGGCCAGCCGGTCTGCTTCGGCCTTGTCGTAGAGGTCCGCGGTCGCGTTGGCCTGCGCGGTGAACTCGGGTGCCGGAGGATAGGACGACGGGGCGTCGACATGCGTCTCGGTCATAGTTGTGAGGGTAGTCACCCAACGTTGCATCGTCGTTGGCATGTCACTTCTGACGCTGCGGACGGCATCTGTGCTGCGACGAACGTCGCCGCGTGTCGGCCCAGCGGTATCTTCTGGGGCGTGACTGACCCGTTGGCTCCGCTGACAGAACTGCCCGGCGTCGCGGAGGCCGGCGACGAGGCGCGCGAGGCGCTCGGCCGGGCGCACCGGCACCGGTCGAACCTGCGCGGGTGGCCGAAGAACGCCGCCGAGGCGGCGCTGCGGGCGGCGCGCGCGTCCTCGGTACTCGACGGCGGACCGCTGCAGTTCGCCCCGGACGGTGAGCGCGATCCGGTGCTCGCCGGTGCGCTGCGAGTGGCCGAGGCCCTCGAAGGCGGCGAGGGGGCGCTGGTCGGGGTGTGGCGGCGCGCGCCGCTGCAGGCCATGGCCCGACTGCATGCGCTGGCCGCGGCGGACCTGGTCGGCGACGACGCGCTGGGCCGGCCGCGGGAGGGTGCCGGACGTCGGCTGGAGTTGCTCGCCGAACTCGCGACCGGGGCGACGCGGGTGCCGGCCACCATCCTGGCGGCGGTCGCGCACGGCGAACTGCTGACGCTGGAACCCTTCGGCAGTGCCGACGGGGTCGTCGCGCGCGGGGTGTCGCGGCTGATCACGATCGCCAGCGGACTGGACCCGCACGGCCTCGGGGTGCCGGAGGTGCACTGGATGCGGCGGTCCAACGACTATCGCGCCGCGGCACGGGGATTCGCGTCCGGGACGCCTGACGGGCTGGCGGCGTGGCTGGTGCTCAGTAGTGAGGCGCTACATGCCGGGGCGCGTGAGGCGCTGTCGATCGCCCAGGCCGCCACGTCCTGAGTCGCTGTCTCGCGCATGCGCCCGGCAAACATGAAGCGGGCGGCGATCCGCGTGGCCTTGCGACCACAGCAGCTCACCGCCCGCTAGCACGGGGCACGGTTACCATGCGTGCCGTATGGGTTGCGTGGGTGGCCTCGGCGCCTTTACGACTCGTTACGACCGCAGCCCTACCCAAAGGGCCGTCGGGGCCGTCCGGTTTTCGCAACTACGCAGGCCCGCAACACTTTTACCTTTATCGCGGTATGTGCTCCGCGTGGGTACCGGGACCCGTGCTGGGAATCTGAGGTCGGGAGGCCGAGCCTTCTCTTCCGACTCGGTCTTGGCCTCTCTCAGCTTCCGTACGTCCTTTGTACTACGTGACCACGGTCACAGCAAGGGTGAAATGCGCGTGACCCCAGATCGTTACGCGCACGCTCCAGCTACTCGCAAGTAGCTTGTGTCATAACGCGAATCGACGCAGCAGCGAGTACGTCAGCGCCCCGGCGGCGAGGGCGCTGAAGCCGACGGCGGCCGTGGTCGCCACCGCCGCGCCGGACGGCGCGGGGATGCGGTCGCGCAGCGAGACCGGATTGGAGAAGGTACGGATCGGCCAGTGCCGGGCGGCGGCTTCTCGGCGCAGCGCGCGGTCGGGGTTCACCACGGTCGGGTGGCCGACGGTCTCCAGCATCGGAATGTCGGTGATCGAGTCCGAATAGGCGTAGCAGTGCTCAAGGGCGTAACCCTCGCGTTCGGCCAGTGCGCGGATCGCCTCGGCCTTGCCCTCGCCGTAGCAGTAGAACGCGATCTCGCCGGTGTACTTGCCGTCCTCGACGACCATCCGGGTCGCCATCGCGTGCGTGGCGCCGAGGGCGCGCGCGATCGGCGCGACGATCTCCTCTCCGGAGGCCGACACGATCACCACGTCGCGTCCGCACAGTTTGTGGTCTGAGATCAACTCGGCAGCTTCAGCGAACACGAGCGGATCGACGATGTCGTGCAGTGTCTCGCCGACGATCGCCTTGACCTGCTCGACGTCCCACCCGGTGCACATGTTGGTCAGGTAACTGCGCATCCGGTCCATCTGCTCGTGATCGGCGCCCGACATCAGGAACAGGAATTGCGCATAGCTGGATTTCAGCACCGCCCGCCTGTTGATTAGCCCCTGACTGAAGAACGGTTTGCTGAAAGCCAAAGTGCTTGATTTGGCGATCACTGTCTTGTCGAGGTCAAAGAACGCCGCGGTGCGGACGGGGAGCTGCGGCGCGCCGGGCCCGTCGGGCGCGGGGCTACCCCCAACCACCGGGTCGGATGAGGTCACCCCGTCAGCATAGAGCCGCATCGCGTGACAAATGACGGCAGATCGTACAAATTGGCAGTTCACGACACGTGTCAAGCGCCGAACGCTTTCGACAACCATGCGGAGCGTTGCCATTTCGATACTTGCGCTCGGGCTCACTGGCGTGTGTATAGTGGGCATTACTCGGCTTATGCCGGGTGTGCATCAGCCCGACCCCCCGGGGCTGATACACGACGACCTCCGCCTCCTCCCCCCCTGGCGGGGGTCGTCCCTTTTGTGGGGTGTTTTCGCCAGACGGATAGTTGCTTCCTCCCGAATCGGTAGCGGAACGGTGTTTTCAGCGACGTCCGAGTCGGCTGTCCACAGATCCGCGTTGATCCCCAGAACGCCGCACTGACACTTCCGGGCGATGCCGGTCCCGGCCCAGGCTGAGGACATGAAGTCCGCAGACGGAATCCTCGCCCTGGTCGACGACCAGACCCTCGCCACCCAGGTCGACCGTGTCGTCGCAGCCGCCGGCCTGCGGATCGTACGGGCCAGCGAGCCGTCGAGCCGACGGGTGTGGACCAGCGCCGCCGCGGTTCTGCTCGACACCACCGCGGCCCGCCGCTGCGTCGAGCGTGGGCTGCCGCGCCGGCCCAGGGTGCTGTTGATCACCGCGGATGTCCCGGCTCCGGACGACTGGCAGGCCGCGGTCGCCGTTGGCGCACAACAGATAGTGACGTTGCCGACAGATGACCACCACGTGATGGCCGTGCTTGCCGACGCGACCGGACCCGGACACGACGATCTGGGGCGGGGGCCGGTGGTGAGCGTGGTGTCCGGCCGCGGAGGCGGTGGCGCGTCGGTGTTCGCGACGGCGCTGGCCCAGTTCGCGGCGGAATCCCTGGCCGTCGAATCCTTCCTCGTCGACGGCGATCCGTGGGGCGGCGGACTGGACCTGGTGCTCGGCAGCGAGACCGAACCGGGCCTGCGGTGGCCCGACCTCGCGCTGGCAGGCGGCCGGGTCGGTTATCCGGCGCTGCGGGACGCGCTGCCGCGACGGCACGGCGTCACAGTGCTCTCTGGCAGCCGCGTGTTGTCCGGCGACCGCCCGGGCAGCGACATCGACCCCGCCCCGCTGAGCGCGGTGATCGACGCGGGCAGTCGGGCCGGGGTCGCGGTGGTGTGCGACGTCGCGCGACGGCCCCACACCGCCACCGAAATCGCGCTGGCGGCAGCCGATCTCGTGGTGCTGGTGACACCGGCCGACTTGCGGTCGTGTGCCGCTGCCGCCGCGACGGCGCGGTGGGTGACCGCGGCCAACCCGAACACCGGGGTGGTCGTGCGCGGCCCGGCGCCGGGTGGGCTGCGGCCCGCGGACGTCGCGCGCATCGTCGGGCTGCCGGTGCTGGCGGCGATGCGGCCGCAGCCGGGTCTCGACGCCGCACTGGAGCGCGGGGGTCTGCGGGTCCGGGCGCGCTCGCCGCTGGCCCGGGCCGCCCGCGAGGTGCTGTCCGTCCTCGATCAGAACCCGCATCTGCACCGGGCCGCGGAGTCGGCGGCGTGAACGCGCCGCTGGTCGACCGGGTCCGGGAACGGCTGGCAGCCGAGACGGCGCCGCTGCGTCCGAGCGTGGTCGCGGCCGCGATCCGCGCGGAGTCCGGGGGAGTCCTCGGCGACGCGCAGGTGCTCTCGAGTCTGCGGGAACTGCAGACCGAACTCACCGGGGCCGGTCTTCTGGAGCCGCTGCTGGCCGCGCCGGGCACCACCGACGTACTCGTCACGGCGCCCGACGCGGTGTGGGTGGACGACGGAAACGGTTTGCGACGCACCACCGTGCGCTTCGCTGACGAGGCGGCCGTGCGCAGGCTCGCGCAGCGGCTGGCGCTCAATGCGGGCCGTCGTCTCGACGAGGCCCAGCCGTGGGTCGACGGACACCTGAGTGCGTCCTCTCCCGGTGGAGTGCTCACCGTCCGGTTGCACGCGGTGCTGCCGCCGGTCGCCGCGGCGGGAACCTGTGTGTCCCTTCGGGTGCTGCGGCCCGCCAACCAGAATCTCGACGCACTCGTCCGGGCGGGTGCGATCGACGGCGATGCGGCCGGCCTGCTGCGCGACGTGATCACCGCGCGGCTGGCCTTCGTGGTCTCGGGAGGAACCGGCGCGGGCAAGACCACCCTGCTGGCCGGGCTGCTCGCCGAGGTCGGCCACGACGAGCGCATCGTCTGCGTCGAGGACGCCGCCGAGCTCGCGCCCGCGCACCCGCATCTGGTGAAACTCGTCGCACGCGGCGCCAACGTCGAAGGTGCCGGTGCGGTCACGGTGCGCGATCTGGTGCGGCAGGCCTTGCGGATGCGCCCCGACCGGATCGTCATCGGGGAGGTGCGCGGTGCCGAGGTCGTGGACCTGCTGACCGCGTTGAACACCGGCCACGACGGCGGCGCGGGAACGGTGCACGCCAACAATCCCGCCGAGGTACCCGCCCGGTTCGAGGCCCTGGCCGCACTCGGTGGACTGGACCGCGCCGCGCTGCACAGTCAGTTGGCCGCGGCCATCCAGGTGGTCCTGCACGTCGCCCGAGACCGGACGGGCCGGCGCGGGCTGGCGGAAGTCGGGTTGATGCATCGAGAGCCGGACGGCCGGGTCGGCGTGCTGCGGTGCTGGCGCCGAAGCAGCGGCTTCGACGTGGGCGCGGACGCGTTGCGGGAGCTGATCGAGAGCAGGGCCCGGCCGTGATGGTCGCCGCGCTCGTGCTCGCGCTGGCGGTGTTGAGCGCCCCGGCCGGTCCGCGAAGGCCGGTGCCGCTGCTGCACCGAGCCCGGAACCGGCGGCGGCCGCCGGAGACGTTGTGCGCGGTCGCGGTCTGCGCGGCCGTCGCCGCCGCGCACACCGCGACTTCCGCGGCGGCACTGGGCCTACTGCTCGCGACGCTGATCGCTCGCCGCCGCGCCGGCCGGCGGCGCCGGCTGCGCGTCACGGAGGCGGCGGCATTGCAGGACGCGCTGGACGTGCTGGTCGGCGAGCTGCGGGTGGGCGCCCATCCGGTCGCCGCGATCAGGGTGGCGGCCCAGGAGGCCCGAGAGCAGACCGCCGACTCGCTGACGGGGGTCGCGGCGCGGGCGCTGCTGGGAGCCGATGTGGCCGCGGGACTGCGCGCGGTGGGCCGGCGCTCGACCTCGCCGCATCACTGGGACCGGCTGGCCGTGTGCTGGCATCTCGCCCAGACCCACGGACTGGCCGTCGCCACGCTGATGCAGGCCGCGCAGCGCGACATCGCCGAACGCGAACGATTCCGGGGGCGGGTCGAGGCCGGGATGGCCGGGGCGCGCGCGACCGCCGCGATTCTGGCCGGGCTCCCGCTTGTCGGAGTGCTGCTCGGTCACGCGATCGGTGCGAAGCCGCTGGGGTTCCTGCTCTCGGGTGGGGCCGGTGGGTGGCTGCTGATGCTCGGCGCGGTGTTCGTCTGCGCCGGCCTGCTGTGGTCGGACCGGATCACCGCGCAGGTGCTGGCATGACCTGGGCGGCGCTGCTTCTCGCAACGGCGTTGCTCGTCGCGCCGGTGGGGCCTCGGGCACGGGGGCGGCGCGATGGCCGCACGGCCGGCGAGGGGTACCCGGCGGGTGACGCCGACGACCCGCTCACCGTGGCCGCCGACCTCGACCTGCTCGCCGCGTGCCTGAGATCCGGGATGGCGGTCTCGACTGCGGCGGCGGCGGTCGCGGTGACGGCTCCGGCGCAGATGTCCGCGCTGCTGCGCCGCGCCGCCGACCTGCTCGCGCTCGGCGCGGATCCGGCTCGGGCGTGGGCGAGGCCGGACGCGCCGGTGGACAGCCATGTGGACAGCTTCCTGCGGATGGCTCGCCGGTCGGCGGCTTCGGGGGCGGCGCTGGCGCACGGTGTCGAGGAACTCGCGGTGCAGCTGCGTGCCGACGCCGCCGACGCGGCGAGCGCCAAGGCCGAACGCGCGGGCGTGTTGATGGCCGGGCCGCTGGGCCTGTGTTACCTCCCGGCGTTCCTGTGCCTCGGGATCGTTCCCGTCGTCGCGGGGCTGGCCGGTGAAGTCCTGCAGTCGGGAGTGCTGTGACAGGGAGCAAAGGAGAAAAAGGTGATGACGCAACGTTTTCGAGAAATCCGGGCGCGGCTGATCGTTTTCGCGGTCGCCGACGACGGCATGTCGACCGTCGAGTACGCGATCGGCACGATCGCCGCGGCGGCGTTCGGTGCGATCCTCTACACCGTCGTGACAGGGGATTCGATCGTCAGTGCGCTGACCAACATCATCACCAGAGCGCTGAACACGAAGGCGTAGCCGATGACGCCGGAATCGCCACCGCCGAGGCGGCTTTCGCGACGCTGGCGCTGGTGTCCGTGCTGGCGGTCTGTCTGGGGGGTCTCACCGCGGTGTCGATGCAGGTGCGCTGCATCGACGCCGCGCGGGAGGCGGCGCGGCTGGCGGCGCGCGGTGACACCGCATCGGCCGCGCGGACGGCCGAACGGATCGCCCCGGCCGGCGCCCGCATCGAGATACGCCGTGACGGGACGTTCTACCTCGCCAGGGTCACCGCGCAATCGCGACTGTTGCCGACAATCGCGATCAGCGCCGACGCGGTCTCCGCCGCGGAGCCTGACGGCGGATGACCGAGGGTCGGCCACCCTGGTCGCCGCCGCGATGTGCGCGGCACTGCTGGCCGTCACCTCCGGCGGCGCGGTGCTGGGCGCCGCGGTGGTGGCCCGGCACCGCGCCCAGGCGGTGGCCGACCTGGCCGCGCTGGCGGCCGCGGCCCGGTTGCCGGAGGGGCAGGCCGCCGCATGCGGAACCGCCGGCCGGCTCGCGCTGACGATGCACACCACGCTGGCGGACTGCGCCGTCGACGGGCTCGACGTGGTGGTGCGCACCGAAGCCGAGGTGGCCCTGGGCGGGGACTGGGTCGGGCCGGCGTCGGCCTCGGCCCGGGCGGGACCCAGCGGCCCGGACGGGTAGCGTCGGGGGCCGGCGTGATCCGTCCGCACGGGTTTACGCACGCGCAAGGAGGGATACGCAAGCCGCATGACCGCCGAGGTGCTCGCCGGCCGCTACGAACTGCGAGGTCTGCTCGGACGCGGCGGGATGGCCGAGGTCCGGGACGCGTGGGATACCCGGCTGCACCGCAACGTCGCCGTGAAACTGCTCTATCCCGCCCAGTCCGGTGATGCGGCAGCGCGGGCCCGGTTCGAGGACGAGGCCCGTTCGGCGGCGAGGCTGTCGCATCCGAACATCGTCGCGATCCACGATTTCGGTGAGCACGAGGACGCCCCGTTCATCGTGATGGAGCGGCTGCCCGGTCGCACGCTCGCGGACCTGATCGAGCAGGGACCGCTTCCTGCCGTGCGGGTCCGGAGAATGCTCGACGAGGTGCTGGCGGCGCTGGCCGTCGCCCACTCCGCGGGCGTCCTGCACCGCGACATCAAACCCGCCAACATCCTGCTCAGCGCCGAGGGCAACTCGGTCAAGGTCGCCGACTTCGGCATCGCCAAGAGCGGCGGGTCCGCCCACACCGCCACCGGAACCATCGTCGGCACCATGAGTTACCTGAGCCCGCAGCGCGTCACCGGCGCCCCGGCATCGGTGTCCGACGATCTCTACGCCGTTGGCGTCATGGGTTACGAGGCGCTCCTCGGCCGCCGCGCCTTCCCGCAGGACAACCCGGCCGCGCTGGCACGAGCGATCCTCGACGTCCCGCCGCCGCCGCTGCGGGTGCTCGGCACCGACGCCGACCCGGCACTGTGCACCGTCATCGACCGCGCGATGAGCCGCGACCCTCGGCTGCGCTTCGGCAGCGCCGCGCAGATGCGTGCCGCACTGGCCGGGGACCCGGCCGCCCTCGGTGTCGAGCCGGTCACGGTCCTCACCGGGCCACCACAGCCGCCGTCGACGAGAGTGATGGCTCAGCCGTTCTCGGGGCCGTTCTCGGGGCCGTTCCCGCCGCCGGCCCGCTACCCGACTGCGCCGCCGACCGCGCCACCCACGCGGGCCCGCAAGTATCTGCTGGCCGTCGCCGCCGTGCTCGCATTCGCCGTCGCCGCGCTGGCCCTTGCGCTGGAGCCGTTCTCGTCGCCCGCACCGCTGGAGACCGTCAGCACCAGCACGCCGGTGCCGCCGCGCACCACCACCGCACCGCCGACGACACCGACGCCGCTCAGTACCGCGCCGGCAGCCGTCGTGCCCGCCGTCGAACCACCTGCGCCGCGCGAAGGCCCGAAGAAGGGGCCCCCCGACAAGAAGGGCGGCCCAGGCAACAACGGGCACGGAAACGGCAAACCGAACTGAACGCAGGTCAGGTTCGGGACTCTGTGCCCTTGGAGGAGAACAGCTTCCGCGAATTCCTGCGTGCGGGCGCGGGCTGGTCGAAGTCGGCGGCCGCGATCTCGGCCTCGGTCGGCAGCCGCAGCGACGCAAGCCCCGCATAGATTCCGTTGCCCAACGACACCCGATTCACCGTGACGTGCACCGGAACCCAGCCGCCGTCGTGCCCGGCGAGCCGCAGCACCCCGGCCGTCGCGCCGGAGACGAACTCGGCGGCCATCGTGTCGATCCTGTGCAGGTCGTCCGGATGCACCACGTCCTCGCGCAATCCGCCTGCGCGCCAGTTGAAGAACGGGGCGGGATCGTCGAGCCATTTGAGCAGCGCCCAGTGCTTCGGGTCGACCAGCGCCCGGTGAACGCCCGGCACCGCAAGGCCGTCCAGAATCCGCTGCGCCAGCAGGTCGTGCTGGATGCCGGTGCCCTCGCGGACGCTGCGCCAGTTCATCGCCCGGCAGATCAACCGCTCGCTGCCGTCCTCCTGGATCTCCGGCAGGGACCGAGCCACGAAACCGACCGTGATCGCCTCGCCGCGGTAGTCGGTCACGTCCCAGGTGTTGCAGATCGTCACGCCGGGCTCCGGGCTGATGACCATGCTGATCACCTTGGCCTCGTTCGGATTCAGGTCGCGCCGGGGTAGGTCTTCGGCGAACGCGCGGCCGTGTGTGGACTGCTTGGCCGGATCCCAGCCACCGATCTGCAGCGATTCCGGGGTGTCGGTCGCGGTGCCCGCGGCCAGATCCCACAGCAGCGGACCGACCAGGGGACGTTCGGGCGGTGTCTCGTCGGGTGTGCCGAGCCAGAGCTGGACGCCGTGAATGCGGCCGTCGGTCATCTGCACGACCTCGGTGCGGATCACCCGGTCGTTCTTCGGGGTGATGCTGCTCAGGCCCGTCGCGGCCCGTACGGTTTCGGCGATCGCCGTCTGGATCGCCATCAGGTGGGGGTTGCGCCGCAGAAACGTCCCGATCGGAACGAGGTCTTTGGTGTGGGCGCCATGGGCGACGACGACAGGCTCGGAACCGAGCGTTTCCACGAGCATCCAGTCGTGGGTCATGCGGCGATCTTACCGAGGCTCCGCCCGAGATTTGGAAATGTCGCGACACCCACGGTCAATGGGTACTTTCTGGCCAGGTTATCCGGAGCTCACCGGGGTCCGCGGCCCAACGCGTCGATGACCAACCGCAACACTCGCACCGCCCCCTGTTTGTCCAACGGGTCGTTGGCGTTGCCGCATTTCGGCGACTGCACGCACGACGGACAGCCGGTCGGGCATTCGCAGGCCTCGATCGCCGACGCGGTGGCGCCCCACCAGCGACTCATCGTGTGAAATCCCCGGGCCGCGAAGCCCGCCCCGCCCGGGTACCCGTCGTAGACGAAGATCGTGGGCAGCCCGTCGACCGGACCCACCGCGGTGGACACCCCGCCGATGTCGCCGCGGTCGCAGCTGGCCAGCAACGGCAGCAAGCCGATTGCGGCGTGTTCGGCCGCGTGCAACGACCCCGGCACCTGCACCGGATCGATTCCGTTGTGCAGCAGGGCTTCCGGGGTGATCGTGCACATCACTGCCATCGTGTCCAGTGTCCGGGTCGGCATGTCGAGTTCGACGAAGTCGATCACCTCGCCGTCGAGTCGCCGGCGCAGGTAGCCGGTGACCGTGTTGCTGACCGACACCGGCACCAGCCCGACGGTGACGGCGCCGAGGCTGCGGCGTTCCCCGTCCCCGGTGACGTCGATGTCGGTGATCTCCCGCGCGAACGTCGTGTACCCGGGGTCCTCGGCGTGCACGAACGCGATGCCGTCCTCGAAATCGAGTGAGTCGACGACATAACTCTCACCCTGATGCAGATAGACCGCGCCGGGATGGACCGCGGCCGGCGCCTGCCCCGCACCCGCGCTGCCGAGCATCCTGCCGGTCCCGACCTCCAGGATCGCGATCTGCCCGCCGGCGGCGCCGCGGATGTCCACGGCCGGATGCGGATCGATGCCGGGCGCCGGGAAGAAGCCGCTCGGGCGGCGTCGCAACAGACCGTCGTCGACCAGGTCGTCGGCCACCGATTCGGCCCCCCACATTCGCACCTCCGCCTCGGTCAGCGGTAACTCCGTTGCCGCGCACAACAACTGCGGGCCGAGTACGTACGGGTTGGCGGGGTCGATGACGACGCGCTCGATGGGCCGGTCGAGCAGCGCGGCGGGATGATGCACGAGGTAGGTGTCGAGCGGGTCGTCACGGGCGATCAGCACGATCAGCGCACCCTGGCCGCGCCGGCCCGCCCGGCCGGCCTGCTGCCAGAACGATGCGACCGTGCCCGGGAATCCGGCCAGCACAACGGCATCGAGTCCGGCGATGTCCACACCGAGTTCCAGCGCGTTGGTGGTGGCCATTCCGCGCAGCGTGCCGTCGGCCAGCGCCCGCTCCAGCTCACGCCTGTCCTCGGCCAGATAGCCGGCCCGGTACGACGCCACCAGCTCGGCCAATTCGGGTGCGGTGTCGGCCAATCGGGCCCGCGCGCCGAGCGCGGCGAGTTCGGCGCCGCGTCGCGACCGCACGAACGTCAGCGTGCGGGCACCCTCGGCGATCAGATCGGCCATCACCCGCGACGCCTCGGCGCCCGCGGAACGTCGTACCGGAGCCCCGTTCTCGCCGCGGAGATCGGGGATCAGCGCCGGCTCCCACAACGCGATCGTGCGACCGCCCTGCGGCGAACCGTCCTCGGTGACCTCGGCGACCGTCTGCCCGATCAACTCCGAGGCCGTCACCGCCGGCTCCGCGGTGGTGGCGCTGGCGAAGATCACCGTCGGCCCGGAGAAGTCGGCCGTACTGCTCGAATAGCGCGCGCACAGCCGCAACAGCCTGCGCAGCACCATCGCCACGTTCGACCCGAAAACGCCGCGGTAGTAGTGGCATTCGTCCACCACCAGATAGCGAAGGTTGCGCAGGAACACCGCCCAGCGGGCATGGTTGCGCAGCATCGACAGGTGGATCATGTCCGGGTTGGAGAAGATCCACCGGGACCGCTCCCGTGCGAAGCGGCGCACCTCGGTCGGGCTGTCCCCGTCGTAGGCGCTCGGCGCGACGTCGTCGAGACCCGGCACGGCGGCGGTCAGCGAAGCGGCGGCACGCAATTGGTCGTGTCCGAGTGCTTTCGTCGGGGACAGGTACAGAACCCGGGCGCGCCGATCCTGTTTGAGTGCGGTCAGGATCGGCAGCTGATAGGCCAGTGACTTGCCCGACGCGGTACCCGTGCTCAGCACGACGTGGCGGCCGTCGCGCGCCAACTCGGCCGCGGCCAGCTGATGCGACCACAGCGCCTCGATACCCCGATCATGGAACGCCCGCACCACATCTGGGTCCGCCCAGAGCGGGAAAGGATGGGTTCGGGCGCGGCGGGGCGGCAGGTCCGCGACATGGCGCAGCGGGTACTCGTCTGCCGCGGTGCCCTCCACCGCACATGCGAGCAGCTCGCGGCCGAAATCCGGCGCCGGATCGCTCACCTGGGACCCTCCCGGTCAAGGACCGGGGCCACCTGATCTCCGGCCCCGTGCTTCATCTACGTGAATTGTTCACTACGGGATCCCCGCGAGACTGTCGCAGTCGCCGATCTCATGGTTGACTGATCGCGGTCGCAGCTTCTGTGTTCGTGTGTCAGCACTCGCAGGAACGTCGTTGCGATCGCGGTTCCTGCGAGGGTTGTAGGTCGGGTCGAGTTCCGAGCACTCCACGAAGGTATGGCGGTCGGAACGGGCCCGGTCTGCCGAAAGACGGCGGACCGCACCCGGTTGAATACAGAGAAGGAAAGTACGAAAGATGCCACAGGGAACTGTGAAGTGGTTCAACGCGGAAAAGGGTTTCGGGTTCATCGCTCCCGAGGACGGCTCCGCTGACGTCTTTGTCCACTACACGGAAATCCAGGGAAGCGGCTTCCGCACCCTGGAAGAGAACCAGAAGGTCGAGTTCGAGGTCGGCCAGAGCCCCAAGGGCCCGCAGGCCACCGGCGTTCGCGCCGTCTGAGCGGAACCACCCAAGACCTATCGACACCCCCGCGTCGTCCCACCGGACACGCGGGGGTGTCCTTGTTCGTGCGGCCCCGATCCGCGCGGCCTGGCTTAATGTCGACAGTGTGAGCCAGTTGTCCTTCTTTTCTGCGGAGTCGGTGCCCCCGGCGATCGCCGATCTGACGGGCATTCTGGCCGGCCCCGGGCAGGCCGTGTTGCTGAGCGGGCCGCAGGGCCAGGCCGCGCGGCTGTCGGTGGTCGTCGAGCAGCGGTGGCGGGCCGACGCGCTGGCGGAGATGATCGCCGACGCCGGGTTGGAGCCCGAAATCGTCCGCACCGATGAGAACAACCCGCTGGTGCGTACCAACGCCGACGTCCGGCTGGTGCCCATCGCGGTGTCGTGGACCAGGGGAGCGGTCAAGACGGTCCCGCCGCAGTGGCTGCCCGGTCCCCGTGAACTGCGTGCCTGGACGCTGGCGGCGGGGACTCCGGAATCCGACCGTTACCTGCTCGGGTTGGACCCGCACGCGCCCGACACGCATTCCGCGCTCGCATCGGCAATGATGAGAATCGGGATCGCGCCGACTCTGATCGGCACCAGGGGATCGCATCCGGCGTTGCGGATCAGCGGCCGACGACGGCTATCGCGCCTGGTAGAGAACGTGGGGGAACCTCCGGAGGCTGCCGAGGCGTTGTCGCATTGGCCGCGGATCTAGCTGCTCTGAGAGGGTCCGCGGGGAGGGGGACGGTTTGCGTCGGCAAGCCCGGGGTGTCAAATTGTCAGTTGCCGGGGCGGGTCGCGTGAATAAATGCACCGCAGGGCAGCAGAAAGAATGGTGGAGCTAGATCGTGAATGGGTCACGTGGCTGACGGGGACCGCGGCAACGGCAAGAACGGGTCCGTGCGGCGACTCGTCATCGTCGAGTCGCCCACAAAGGCGCGCAAAATCGCCGGTTACCTGGGGTCGAACTACATCGTCGAGTCCTCCAGGGGGCACATCCGCGACCTGCCGCGCGCCGCAGCCGACGTGCCCGCGAAGTACAAATCGGAGCCGTGGGCGCGCCTCGGGGTCAACGTCGACGCCGACTTCGAGCCGCTCTACATCATCAGCCCCGACAAGAAGGCCACCGTCGCCGATCTGAAGGACAAGCTCAAGAACGTCGACGAGCTCTACCTCGCCACCGACGGTGACCGCGAGGGTGAGGCCATCGCCTGGCACCTGCTGGAGACGCTGAAGCCGCGCATCCCGGTCAAGCGGATGGTGTTCCACGAGATCACCGAGCCCGCGATCCGCGCCGCCGCCGAGGACCCCCGCGACCTGGACAACGACCTGGTCGACGCGCAGGAGACCCGCCGCATCCTCGACCGCCTCTACGGCTACGAGGTCAGCCCCGTGCTGTGGAAGAAGGTCGCGCCGAAGCTGTCGGCCGGCCGCGTGCAGTCCGTCGCGACCCGCATCATCGTCCAGCGTGAACGCGAGCGGATGGCATTCCGCTCCGCCGGGTACTGGGACGTCACCGCCGAACTCGACGCCAGCGTCTCCGATGCCCAGGCCAGCCCCCCGACGTTCGTCGCGAAGCTGAACACGGTCGACGGCCGCCGCGTGGCCACCGGCCGCGATTTCGACTCCCTCGGGGCGGTCCGCAAGCCCGACGAGGTGCTCGTGCTCGACGAGGCGGCGGCGACCGGGCTGGCCTCGGGCCTTCGTGGGGCCCAGCTGGCCGTGTCGTCGGTGGAGCAGAAGCCCTACACCCGCAGGCCCTACGCGCCGTTCATGACCTCGACGCTGCAGCAGGAGGCGGGCCGCAAGCTGCGGTTCACGTCAGAGCGCACGATGAGCATCGCGCAGCGGCTCTACGAGAACGGCTACATCACCTACATGCGTACCGACTCGACGACACTGTCGCAGTCGGCCATCGACGCGGCCCGTAACCAGGCCCGTCAGCTCTACGGCGACGAGTACGTGCATCCGACGCCGCGCCAGTACACCCGCAAGGTCAAGAACGCGCAGGAGGCCCACGAGGCCATCCGACCCGCGGGTGACGTCTTCCAGACGCCGGGCCAGCTGCACAGCCAGCTCGACACCGACGAGTTCCGGCTCTACGAGCTGATCTGGCAGCGCACCGTGGCCTCGCAGATGGCCGATGCCCGCGGCACCACGTTGAGCCTGCGGATCGCCGGCCAGGCTGCCGGTGGCGAGCAGGTGGTGTTCAACGCCTCCGGCCGCACCATCACGTTCCCGGGCTTCCTGAAGGCCTACGTGGAGAGCCTCGACGACCAGGCCGGCGGTGAGGCCGACGACGCCGAGAGCCGGTTGCCGAACCTGACCCAGGGGCAGCGGGTCGACGCCAAGGACCTGACCGCCGACGGCCACACCACCTCGCCGCCCGCGCGCTACACCGAGGCGTCGCTGATCAAGGCACTCGAGGATCTCGGCATCGGCCGGCCGTCGACGTACAGCTCGATCATCAAGACGATCCAGGACCGCGGCTACGTCCACAAGAAGGGCAGCGCGCTGGTGCCGTCCTGGGTCGCGTTCGCGGTGATCGGACTGCTCGAGCAGCATTTCGGCCGGCTGGTCGACTACGACTTCACCGCCGCGATGGAAGACGAACTCGACGCGATCGCCGCGGGTAACGAGCGACGTACCAACTGGCTCAACAACTTCTACTTCGGTGGCGAGCACGGTGTCGAGGGTTCGATCGCCCGCGAAGGCGGTCTGAAGAAGCTCGTCGGCGGCAATCTCGAAGAGATCGACGCCCGAGAAGTCAACTCCATCAAGCTCTTCGACGACTCCGAGGGTCGTGCGGTCAACGTCCGGGTCGGCCGCAACGGGCCGTACCTGGAGCGGATGATCGCCGATCCCGATAATCCGGGTGAGCTCAAGCCGCAACGCGCCAACCTCAAAGACGAGCTGACTCCCGACGAGCTGACCCTCGAACTGGCCGAAAAGCTTTTCGCCACACCGCAAGAGGGCCGCTCGCTGGGCATCGATCCGGCCACCGGACACGAGATCGTCGCCAAGGACGGCCGGTACGGCCCGTACGTGACCGAGGTGCTGCCGGAACCCGAGTCGGGGAATCCCGACGATGGCACAGCGGGGGTGGCGGCGAAGAAGGGCAAGAAGCCGACCGGGCCCAAGCCGCGCACCGGATCACTGTTGCGCACAATGGATCTGGAGACGGTGACGCTCGACGACGCGCTGAAGCTGCTGTCGCTGCCGCGGGTGGTCGGCGTGGATCCCGAGAACGGTGAGGAGATCACCGCCCAGAACGGCCGCTACGGCCCGTACCTCAAGCGCGGCACCGACTCCCGGTCGCTGGCCACCGAAGAGCAGATGTTCACCATCACGCTCGACGAGGCGCTCAAGATCTACGCGGAACCGAAACGGCGTGGCCGCCAAGGCGCCGCGACGCCGCCGCTGCGCGAACTGGGTGTCGACCCGGTCTCGGAGAAGCCGATGGTGATCAAGGACGGCCGGTTCGGTCCGTACGTCACCGACGGCGAGACGAACGCAAGCCTGCGCAAGGGTGACGACGTGCTGTCGATCACCGACGAACGCGCCTCCGAACTGCTCGCCGACCGGCGCGCCCGCGGTCCGGTGAAGAAGAAGGCCGCCGCGAAGAAGACGGTGAAAAAGGCCGCCAAGAAGGCGCCCGCCAAGAAGGCGCCCGCGAAGAAGGCCGCGAAAAAGGCCTAGGCGCAGCGCGAACAGTGCCCGCCCGCGGTCACTCCGGTGTGGTGGACGCGCGGTCGGGAATGCCGGCCCAGGGTGCGCCATTCACCGGTGACGCGTCGTCAGCGGCGCTCGGGGCCGCCTCGCTGTAGGCCTCATCCGGGGAAGCCAGCTTCACGGGGCGAGCCAGCTGTGTCGGCGCCGTGCGGCCGCGCAGTTCGACGATCTCGCCGACGTTCCAGCACAGTGCCTCGGCGTCCAGCGCGTCGGACACCGCGATCGAGGACGCCAGCACGTGCCCGGGCTCGTGCTTGGCGAGCTCGGTCAGCCGGGCCGCCTCGTTGACCGGGTCGCCGATCACCGTGTATTCGAAGCGCGCCTGCGCGCCGATGTGGCCGGCGATGGCCCGGCCCGCGGAGACGCCGATGCCGAACTCGGTCTCGCCGAGCACCCGGATCAGCTCGTCGTGCAGTTCTCGCGACGCCGCCAGCGCCGCGCCGGACGCGTCCGGATGTTCGATCGGCGCGCCGAAGATCGCCAGCGCCGCGTCGCCCTGGAATTTGTTGACGAATCCGCCGTGCCGGTTCACGGTGTCGACGACGACACGGAAGAACTCGTTGAGCAGGTTGACGACCTCGGAGGCCGGCACGGTCGCGGCCAGGTGCGTGGAACCGACCAGGTCGACGAACAGCACCGCGACGTCGCGTTCCTGGCCGCCGAGCTCGGTGCCGCGCTCCAGCGCACGGCGCGCGACGTCCTCACCGACGTACCGGCCGAACAGATCGCGCAGGCGTTGTCGTTCGGCCAGGTCGCGCACCATGTCGTTGAAGCCGGCCTGCAGCAGCCCCAGCTCGCTGGCGTCGTAGATCTGCATGTGCGCGTTGTAGTTGCCGCGCTGTACCTCGCCGAGGGCCCAGCGCAGCTGCCGCAACGGGTCGGCGATCGACATCGCCACCAGTACGGTGCTGGACAACCCGATGACCAGCGCGACGATCGCCAACAGCAGGATCGTGGTGACCAGCCGGTCGGCGGGCGCGGTCAGCACCTCGAACTTGCTGGCCACCAGCGCGAGCACGATGGCCAGCACCGGCACGCCCGTGGACAGCACCCAGGTCAGCACCTGGCGCAGGATCACCCCGGGCGCCCGGAAGTTCTCCGGTACGCCGCCGCGCAGCGCCGCCACGGCGACGGGCCGCAGCACACGCTCGGATTGCAGGTAGCCGATGATCGCGGTGGCCGTCGCGCCCAGACCCGTCGCCACGGCCACCACCGGGGCCGATTTGGAGGCCACCGGCCAGCTCGCCACGATGAACACCACCGAGCCGAGCAGCCAGTTCGTCGCGCTGATCAGCGAGCGGTAGAACGGCATCTTCAGCGCCCGCATCCGCGCGACCTCGGTCTCGGCGGGGTCCCGATCGCCCAGCAGCGTCTCCCGGCGCTGCCAGCGCATCACCGGGATCAGCATGCGCAGCGTCAGATAGGACGCGACCGTGAACGAGACGAACAGGTAGCCGAGGAAGATGGCCAGGTTGTAGGCGGGCAGGTCCTGCAGCTGGATGCGGTCCTCGGGCGGTAGCCCGAAGCGCAGGAAGCCCAGCACCAGCAGGGCGCCGATGATGTCGGCCTGCAGCATGCCCAGCGTGAACACCGGCCAGGGCGTGCGCGCGACCCAGCGGACGAACGCGCTGATGCGTCCCATCTCGATCGGTTCGGCGGCCACCCGATTACCGTATCGGGCCGGCCTGACGCAGAAGGGGCCTCTGGGGCGGACGTGTCGGTTCGCAGCACTACTGTTATCGGCGATGGCCGGAGTTTTCTCGCGCCTGGTGGGCCAGGACGCAGTCGAGAAGGAGCTGATCGCCGCGGCAAGAGCCGCGCGCGGTGATTCCTCTCACAGCGAGGCTGTGACAGGCACCATGACGCACGCGTGGCTGATCACCGGCCCGCCCGGATCGGGACGGTCGGTGGCCGCGCTGTGTTTCGCCGCCGCGCTGCAGTGCACGGCCGAGGGCACGCCGGGCTGCGGAGAATGCCGGGCCTGTACGACCGCGATGGCCGGCACCCACGCCGACGTGCGCCGCATCATCCCGGAGGGGTTGTCCATCGGCGTCGGTGAGATGCGGGCCATCGTGCAGATCGCGTCCCGGCGCCCGGGCACCGGCCGCTGGCAGGTCGTCGTGATCGAGGATGCCGACCGGCTCACCGAGGGCGCGGCGAACGCGCTGCTGAAGGTCGTGGAGGAGCCGCCCCCGTCGACGGTGTTCCTGTTGTGCGCCCCGTCGGTGGACCCGGAGGACATCGCGATCACGCTGCGCTCGCGGTGCCGCCACGTCGCGTTGGTGACGCCGCCGGCCGATGCGATCGCCCGGGTGCTGATCGACAGCGACGCGCTGGACCGGGAGACGGCCGAATGGGCGGCGTCGGTCAGCGGCGGCCACGTCGGGCGGGCCCGCAGGCTGGCCACCGACGAACAGGCCAGGGAGCGGCGCAAGCGGGCGCTCGGATTGGCCCGCGACGCCGCCACACCGGCGCGCGCGTATGCGGCCGCCGAGGAACTCGTGGCGACCGCCGAGGCGGAGGCCAAGGCCCTGACCGGAGACCGCAACGAGGCCGAGGCCGAGGAGCTGCGCACCGCGCTGGGCGCGGGTGGGACGGGCAAGGGCACCGCGGGGGCGGTACGCGGCGCCGCGGGGGCGCTCAAGGACCTGGAGAAGCGGCAGAAATCGCGGCAGACCCGGGCGTCGCGCGATGCGATGGACCGGGCGCTGATCGACCTCGCCACCTATTTCCGGGACGCGCTGCTGGTGTCCTCGGGCGCGACCGGCGTCGCGGCGAACCATCCCGACATGGCCGACAAGGTCGCCGCGCTGGCCGCTCACGCGTCCCCGGACAAGCTGCTGCGCTGCATCGAGGCGGTGCTCGAATGCCGCGAGGCGCTGGCGGTCAACGTCAAGCCCAAGTTCGCCGTCGATGCGATGGTCGCCACGGTCGGACAGGCGTTGCGCAGCTGAGTTCGGCGGGCAGGAGCGCAGCACCGGGGCTCAAGTTGGGTCGCGGGCAGGCCCTATCGTAGACTCATGCCGCTGTTCGTCAGCGCCGCCTTAGCTCAGTCGGTAGAGCGATTCACTCGTAATGAATAGGTCGGGGGTTCGATTCCCCCAGGCGGCTCCACCACTTCTCGTCCGCGTCATGACATCAGTGACCGGCGTCGCCGTCGTTCCGGACCAAGGGCGACGGTATGGCCATCGCAGCGATCCATCCACAGCGCGATCGTCAGCGACGTCGACCACAGCACCGTCCGGTCGCCTTCGGACACGATCAGCGCGCTGCGCGCGCCGACCTCCGGCGGGATGTCCGGTGGACTGCCGCGGGCGGTGACGCGCCGAAAACCGCGAACGCCTGCACACCGGCACAGCTGCCCCACGTCGAGATGGTCTGCGCGTGCCGGGCTGGATCCGGATACCGGCGTTGAGCACGCGTGTGCAGCGGTGGTGGGTCGATCCGGTAGACCCGCGACGGCGCGGTCTCGGCCCGAATTACGGCTTCCGGCTTCTCGATTCGCATCTACGGGCATCCGCCCGGCGTTGCCGAAGCGTGATGAACGCTTGATGGAATCGAAGGCGTGCGGGTGACTTCCGCGCATTAGGGTGAGACCCCGGCGTCAATTCTGCTGATGCTGCGAACTCGAGTGATACGGAGGCCATGCGCGTGGCTGTGCGAAGTGCCTTCGCTGTGTGCGTAGTGACGGCGGGCGTCATTGCCGGTCCGTTGGAGATCGACGAAATGGCTAGGTGGACACCACAACTGGCGATCGCCTCGCTGCTGCCCGCGGAGGGTGCGGTCGTGGGCGTGGCACACCCTGTGGTCGTCACCTTCGACGGGTCGGTGGTCGATCGGCACGCCGCCGAGCAGGCCGTGCGCATCACCTCAGAGCCAGCCATGACCGGCACGTTCGAATGGGTCGAACCCAATGTCGCACACTGGGTCCCGGACAGTTTCTGGCCCGCGCACAGCACGGTGAAACTCACGCTGGGTGACCTGCCCACCAGAACATTCGAGATCGGTCCTGCAGTCATCGGGGTCGCCAACATCGCTGACCACACCTTCACCGTGACGGTCGACGGGAAGGCGCCTTCTGAGCTGCCGGCGCCGCACCACAGGCCCTACTGGGGGCAGGGCGGGGTGTTCCCGGCCTCGATGGGCCGCCCGCAATACCCCACGCCCGTGGGTATCTATTCCGTTCTGGCCAAAGAGCGTGATGTGACCATGGATTCGAGCAGCGTGGGTATTCCTGTCGATGCTCCCGACGGCTACCTGCTGGACGTGGAGTACGCCGTGCGGTTCACGAAGCGAGGCCTCTTCGTGCATTCGGCTCCGTGGGCTCTCAACCAGATGGGCCACGAGAACGGTAGCCATGGCTGCATCGGACTCAGTACCGAAGACGCCGAGTGGTACTTCAACGCAGTCAACGTTGGTGACCCGATCATCGTGCGGGAGAACGGTGTCGAGGTGCCACAGACGGTGACCGGGTAGGGATCGGTCCTCAGTCGGGTCGAACTGCGATGCGCCATGGAGGCGCTGATCGCCAGGTGCTGACAACCCGAGTCCGGTCAACCATTGTGGGGAAGGTGCGATGCCCGCGAAACCTCGTGCCTGAGACGTAGTGGTGGCCCGCCCCGCGCGGGACGGGCCACCGGCGATGTCCTCAGTTCGTGGTTGTGGGACCCGGTGAGATCGGCTGACCAGGCACCGGGGCTCCGATCGGCGCGGGACCGCTCAGGTCGCCCTTGCCGCCGAGACCGCCCATGGTCGCCACCGGAAGCCCGCCCGCGGCGGCAGCGGCCGGCGGTACCACTGGTGGTGGGGCCAGCGGCGGAACAACCGGTGGCGGCGCCAGCGGCGGGATAGCCGGAGAAATCGGTGGCGGCGCCAAGGGCGGTGGGACCACCGGCGGGACAACGGGCGGCGCCATGGGCGGTGGTATCGGCCCGGGGAGCGCCATCGGGACCCCGGACATCTCAGACACCGCCGCGCACGGCGCAGCCGCCGCCGGAACCTCTCCGGCAGAGGTCTGGAAGCAGTCGGACCCGCCCGCGTGCGCGACGGCGGGACTGAACCCCATGGTGATTCCGCACAGCCCGGCGCCGACGGCAGCCACTCTGATACCCAGTCGATCAAAGACTGCCATCAACCACCAACTCTTTCTTGACAATGATGTTCTGCTCAGAAGCGGTAGAGCAGAACCTCTGCTGAACCAAGCCTGAGGCCGGCCGCTGGAGAACGACAGCGTCAATTTATCGGGACGAGTGCAGGTCCGGAATACACCGTTCCCGAATGGTGACGTTCGTTCCCAGTTGGTATCCGTCTGTGTCGAAACAGGTTGGAAAAGAGATGATTTCGATATGAACGCGTTCGGCTTCCGGAAGATGCCTGTGATCGCCCCGCGGGTTACGGAGTCGCGAAGTCGCCGACGGCAGTCGTCATATTGCCGTTCGACGCGGTAGCGAATCCAGCTGCGGCGAATGTGCAGTTCAAGATGATCGCCCGGTGCCCCGGACTGCCCATCCAGAAGGCAAGCGCGGCCTCCGCGGTCGCAGAGGACCCGGTGGCCCAGAAGACGATCTCTCCTGAGGCGGCGACCTGGTAGCCCGCATCCGCCATACGCGCCTTCGGCGACGAGCCGTCCGAGCCCACGTGGCTGAAGTTGCTGTTCGTCAGCATGTCGTTGGCGTGCCGCTGCGCCGCCGCGGCCAGACGGGCATCCTGTCGGATCGGTCCGCATGATTGGCGAAGCTGGTTGACACCGACGTACAACCCGGTAGCCACGTCGGCCTGGGCCGTGACACCGTCGGTTGCGCCGAGCGCCGTGACGACGACAGCGCTGATCGCGAAGGCGCCGGCGAACTTCGTCTTCATCACCTGTACGTCGCGGGACCGCGGAACTTCGTTACCGAATCGAGATGATGTCCTGTGCCGACCCGCGCGCACGGTCTGTGTGCACTCCGACGCTCTAGGAGCGCCTAGGCCGGCGCGACGAAGCCGACCGGTCCCGCGGCGACGCAGACCGACAGCGCGGCGGTGTTCGCGCTCACGGTGATCGCGTCCCCGGCGCCGGGCAGTCGGACGAACACCCGGTTGAGGCCGGGGTGCACCGGCACCTTCACCTCGTCGCCTTCTGACAGCGACAGCGTGATGGACCCCTCGCTGTTGCCGAGGTAGTTGATCTCCGCGGTCCAGTCCGCGGGCAGCAGCGGACCGTCCAACGGCATCCGCACCGGGAAGTCGGGCTGAACCAGATAGCCGCACCGCTCGTCGGGTCCGGGCCGGATACTGCGCACCCAGGTCACCTGCGCGTCGGTCAGCCGGCCCGCGGAGTCGAGCATGCGTAGTTCCGGCGTCGCCGAGGAGAATTCGGGCCGGTCACGCAGCAGCGCGAACATGTGGGAGGCGAGGTTCTCCGGCCACGCGACCCGCTGCAGCACCAACGGGTCGACCTCCTGGTCCAGCATCGGCGCATCCGAGTCGGTATGCGCCTGCGCGAGGGCGGCCCGCGCGTTCTGCAGGTATGGCTGCGCCGGGTTGTCCTGCCAGCTGGTCAGGAACGTCGCCGTCGAGTACAGGCTGCTGATCGCGAATAGCCCTGCGCAGCAGACTGTTACCAGGGTCCGCCGGGGGGATGCATCCAACCATCCCGAGCCGGGCCGGTTCGGGGCGCACAACCCGACGGCGGCCAGCAGCGCCAACACCAGCACCAGATCGGGCAGGTAGCGCAGGGTCTGCGCCAACTCCAGTGCGGTGAACCGTGACGAGCGCATCAGATAGATCGGCACCTGGCAGGCCACCGCATAACCCAGCGCGGCCAACCACACCGGTCCGAGCCGATACTTGCGCCGTAGCGAGACCGCCACCACCGCACCCAACGCCAGCCAGCCGAGCACCATCACGACCACGGGCGGGGTGGCCCACGGCGACGCCGGCGCCCACCGCTGCCAGTCCCACGGGCCGCCGACCAGACCCGGGACGATGCCGTGGGTGAACGAGCGGCGCAACAGATCCCACGTCATCGCCAGGTCGAAACTCCACCGCTGCTGGTCGACGACGAGCAGGTACACCCCGATCCAGGTGGCCGTCACCGCCAGCGAGGCCACCCACAGCCGCCGCCCTCGCTGCCACACCTCGCGCACCCCGGCCGTGCCGGTGACATACCCGTACAGCGCGGTGACCGTGAACGCGACGAACGGGATGATGGCCGCCTTCTCGAAGAACAACAGCCCGCCGAGGAACACCAGCGCCCCGGACCAGGCGTGCCGCATGACACCGGTGCGCACCAACAGGATCGCCTCCGCGCACACCCACGCCATCGCCGCCAGCATCGGCAGCGAGTTCAGCGCGGCGGCCCACCATGCGAAAGACGGCACCGCCAGCGGGGTGAACAGCGCAAAAGTCAACGGCACCAGCAACACCGGCCGCCACCCGAGGATCACGTACAGCGCGCGAAGCAGAGCCAGCGCCGCGACGAGCGCCAGCACCACCATGCTGACCGCCGGGCCGATCCAGTTCAGCGGCGCCGCCCGGGTGATCGCGCCCGCGACCAGGAATGCCCCGGGCATCACGTGACCGTCGTGGTCGTCGAACAGATATCCCGGCGACAGCAGCGGCTGGGTACCGGCTCGGCCGACGAGAATCAGGTCGTCCCAATAGAAGTAGCCGCCGAAGGCCAGCACCGCGCGGACCACCAGGTGCACGGCGATCAGCGCCGCGGCGACACGGGGGACGGTGAATCTCACAGAACTACCGGGGATATGCGTCTCCGGCGTGCCGGCGGGCGCGCCACGCGGACGCGACCATCTCCTGCACCGAATGCCGGTTGTGCCAGCCCAGGTCGCGCGCCGCGAGCTCACCCGCCGCGACGATGCGTGCCGGGTCGCCCGGTCGCCGCGGCATGACCTCGGGCTCGAAATCGATTCCGGTCACGTCCCGCATCGCCGTCATGATCTCGCGCACCGAGGTGCCCGCCCCGCTGCCGAGGTTGTACACCGGTTCGACGGGCAGCCCGTCGGCGAGCCGGCGCGCGGCCGCCACATGGGCCAGGGCCAGATCGCTGACGTGGATGTAGTCGCGCACGCAGGTGCCGTCCGGCGTCGGATAGTCATCGCCATTGATCCGGGGGGTCTGACCGCGCATCAGCATGTCGAACACCAGTGGGAACAGGTTGTGCGGACTGGCGTCGAACAGTTCCACGTCCCCGGATCCGACGACATTGAAGTAGCGCAGGCTGGTGTGTCGCAGCCCGGTGGCCCTTCCGGCGTCGCGCAGCAACCACTCGCCGATCAGCTTGGTCTCGCCGTACGGCGACTCCGGTGTGGTCGGCGTGGATTCGTCGACGATGTCCACGTCCGGTGTGCCGAATGTCGCGGCGCTGGAGGAGAACACGATCTGGCCGACGCCGCGGGCCTCCATCGCCTGCAGCAGGACCACCGTCGCCGACACGTTCTGCTCGTAGGTGTGCAGCGGCCGCTTCACCGATTCGCCGGCGTACTTGTAGCCGGCGATGTGGATGACGCCGTCGACGCCGAACCTCGTCAAGGTGTCGTCGACCAGCGCCCCGTCGAGCAGGGTGCCCTTGACGAATTGGGCGCCCGCGGGCACGAAACTCTCGAAACCGGTGGACAGATCGTCGATGACGACCACGTCCAGATCGGCGTCGAGCATGGCCCGGGCCACGTGCGAACCGATGTATCCGGCCCCGCCGGTCACCAGCCAGCTCATGTTGCCTCCTCAGTCATCGATCGCAGCATAGGTGGGTGCGGCCTCGCGGCGTCGTCCGGCAAGCGCGCTCAGGTGTACCCCGATACCGATCAGCGGCCCGCACAGCAGCGCCACCACGGTACGGACCTCCAGGTCCAGCGGCAGCAGCAACAGCAGCGTCGCGGCCACCGTCGCGATCACCCAACCCGCCGCGTACGCGCGGTGCAGGGCGGCGGCGACGGTCGCGGCTCCGGTCAGCGTCAGCAGCGCGATGGCCAGCGCGGCGACGGTCAGCCACGCCAGCAGGATCCCGTCGGCGCGGTACTGGGCGCCGAACGCCTCGCGCAGCAGCCACGGCCCGAACACGCCCGCGAGCACGACGCCGACTGCGCCGAGCGCACCGACGAGCGCCGCGGGCCCCAGCAGCGCCTTGAGCCGGTGCGCACGCTGGTCGACGAAGTGCGCGATCAGGTTGCCCTGCATCGCGGTCAGCGGAACCAGCAGCGGAGCCCGGGTCAGCGTCACCGCGAGGATCACCACACCACCGGTCGCACCCAGGTCCCGCGAGGTGGCCTGCAGCAGCACCGGGAAACCCATCACCAGTACGGCGCTGGCGCCCGCCGCGGCGATCGAATGCCCGGCGCCGCGCAGGAACGTCGCGGTGCCGCCCGACGTCCGGATCTGGGCCGCGGCCCGGGTCGCCGGTGAGACCAGCATCAACAGCAGCCAGCTGAATGCCCCGGCGACCGACGCCCACAGATAGCCACCCAGCCCCCAGCCGGCCGCGAACGCCGCGACCGCGACCACCACGCGCAGTGCGGCGTCGGTGACCATCAGCGCGCCGTACTCCGACCAGCGGCCCATCCCGGCCAACCCGCCGAGCAGCGTGGTGTGGATGCAGAATCCGGCCAGCCCGCCGCACAGCAGCGCGACGCTCAACACGCGCAGGTCGACGAACACGTGCGCCGACCACAGCGGCGACGTCGCTGCGAGGATCGCGGCGGCGGCAATCCCGACGCCGGCGGCCACCCGCGCCGGGTGGGTCTGGGCGGGATCGGTTCCGGGGTGGCGCACCTCACGCGTGGTCTCCTGCAACAGCCCGAACGCCGCTCCGCTGACCAGACCGAACGCGCCCCAGAACACCCCGAAGACGGAGAATCCGGCGGGCTCCAGATCCCGGGCGGCGAGGTAGAGCACCGCGTAACCGCACAGCGCGGACATCGCCGTGGCCACGGCGACCCGTACCACGCTGGCACGGTTCACCGCCCCCGCGGGGCCCGCGGTCGCGTCGGTCACGACCCGGTGTCCAGGGGCGGAACCTCCGGCGCGTACAGCCACGCCGCCCACAGCGATCGCAGTGACTCGTCGGAGTACTGCGAAGCGAGGCCGACGAAATCGTCGGTCACCGCGCTGGAGTGCCGGTACCGCGTCGTCCAATCCTTGAGCAGCGCGAAGAAGTTCGTGTCCCCGATGCGGGAGCGCAGCGTGTGCAGGGTCAGCGCGCCGCGCTTGTAGACCCGGTCGTCGAACATGTCGCGCGGGCCGGGGTCAGCCAGGACGAGGTCCTGCGGGGAATGCCTGAGCCGGTGATGATAGTGCTGCGCCCACTCCTGTGCGCTGCGCTCACCGCAGTGTTCCGACCACAACCACTCGGCGTAGCAGGCGAATCCCTCGTGCAGCCAGATGTGGCGCCACCGCTGCACGGTGACAGAGTTGCCGAACCACTGGTGGGCGAGCTCGTGGGCGATCAACCGCTCCGCGCGGCGGCTGCCGTCGCAGTGGTTGGCGCCGAAGATGGAGATCCCTTGGGCCTCAAGCGGAATCTCCAGGTCGTCGTCGGTCACCACGACGGTGTAGCCGTTGGCCAGCGGGTACGGGCCGAACAGTTTGGTGAACAGCTTCATCATCTGCGGTTGGCGGCCGAAGTCGTGGTCGAAATCGTCGCGCAGCCGGGACGGCAACACCGCGAACATCTCGACGCCGTTCTTGGCCATCCGGTGCCGGTCGTACATGCCGATCTGCAGTGTCATCAGATACGTCGACGTCGGCTCGGGTTGCTCGTAGACCCAGGTGGTCATGCCCGCCCGAGGGCGCCGGGACAGCAGCTTGCCGTTGGCCAAGGCGAAATACGGGCTCTCGGTGGTGATCTGCACCCGGAAGCTGGCCTTCGCGGCGGGGTGGTCGTCGCACGGGAACCACGACGATGCGCCGTTGGGCTGTCCGGCGACCAGCGCCCCCTCGGTGAGCTCCTCGAAACCGACCTCGCCCCACAGCGACCGGATGGGTCGTGGGGTGCCGCTGTAGCGGATCGCGATCGTCATCGCCGCGCCGGCGGGCAGCCGGTCCGACAGCGTGATGTGCAGTTTCCCTGCCGCCGCGCGGAACTGGGCGGGCCTTTTGCCGTTGACGGTCACCTTGGCCACCGCCAGCGCGGCCGACAGGTCGAGGCTGAACGTCTTGAGTTCGGCCAGCGTCACCGCGGTGATGCCGGCCGAACCGCTGAGCCGGTTGATCGCGACCTTGTACCCGAGCTCGAGCTCGTAGCGAGACACCCGGTAGCCGAAGTTGCCGGCCTCGGGCAGATACGGGTCGATGACGGGTGCGGATTTCTTCGCCGTCCGCTTTCGGGTCGTCACGCCGCCGCAGACTTCTTGGGCTTGGTGTCGGAGGACTCCCGCTTCTTGCGTCCGGGATCCCACGGCGCGATCGGGTTGCCCTGCCACCGGGTCGACGGCGGCACCACGTCGCCGCGCATCACCAGCGACGCGGGCCCGACCGTCGCCGCGGCGCCGATGCGGGCTGCGGGCAACGCGACGCAGTGCGGCCCCAGGGTGGCGCCGCTCTCCAGCACGACCGTGTCCATGCGCATGATGCGGTCGTGGAACAGGTGGGTCTGCACGACGCAGCCCCGGTTGACGGTCGCCCCGTCCTCCAGCGTCACCAGGTCGGCTTCGGGAAGCCAGTATGTCTCACACCACACGCCGCGTCCGATCTTCGCGCCCAGGCCCCGCAGCCACAGGTTCATCACCGGCGTACCCGATGCGGCGCGCGCGAACCACGGTGCGGCGACGGTTTCGACGAAGGTGTCCGCCACCTCGTTGCGCCAGACGAACGACGACCACAGCGGGTGTTCGATCGCGGTGATCCGCCCGACGACAAGCCATTTGGCGGCCACCGCGATCGCGCCCGCGATCGCGCCCGCGGCCAGCAGGACCGGTCCGGCGGCCAGGCCGGCCCAGAGCCAGCCGAACCGCGCGGCCAGTTCCTGGATCGCGAACAGCACCGTGACCCCGACGGCGAAGCTCGCCACGACGGGCACGAAGCGGAACGTCTCCACGGTGGCGCGCAACGCTTTCAGACGCGCGGACGGGTGGAAGGTGCGCAGCGCGTCGGCGGCGGTGGGCTTGCGCCGGAGCCGCACCGGCGGGCTGCCCAGCCATGACGACCCGGCCTTCGCCTTGTGCGGGGTCGCCGACAGCACCGCGACCAGCCCGTCGTCGGGAACCCGCCGGCCGGGCTGGGTGATGCCGGAGTTGCCCAGGAACGCGCGCTTGCCGATCGTGGCCCGCGCCACGTGGATCCAGCCGCCGCCGAGTTCATAGGACGCCACCATCGTGTCGTCGGCCAGGAATGCGCCGTCCTCGACCACGGTGAACTTCGGGATCAGCAGCACGGTCGAGATCTCGGTGTTCTTGCCGACTTTCGCGCCGAGCAGGCGCAGCCACCACGGGGTCAGCAGGCTCGCGTAGATCGGGAACAGGTAGGTGCGGGCGGCGTCCATCAGACGTTCGGTGGCCCACAACTGCCAGCCCTGCCTGCTGCGCACCGGGTGGTAGCCCTCGTGCAGGCCGGCGCCGAGCATCCGCACCCCGGCGACGGTGAGCGCCGCGTACACCAGCATCGCCGCCGCGGTGGCCGGCACGAGCCACAGCAGCGCGGGCACGATCGCGTCCTGCACCGACGCGGTGCCGCGCACACCCCACCCGATCACGGCCAGGCCGACGGCCAGCGCCGCCAACGGCAGCGCCCCGAGCGTCATCGACGTGATGCCGTACATCGCCACCCACAGCGGTGCGCGCGGGGGCCGGTGGTCGGGCCACGGATGTTTGGCCTTACCGGACTTCACCGCCGGTGAACCCTTCCAGTACTGGCCGTTCTTGACCTTGCCGACCACCCCGGAGCCCGGGGCCACGTCGGCGTTCTTCCCGATCACCGCGCCGGGGAACAAGGTGGTCCGGGCACCGACGGTGGCGTCGTTGCCGACGGCGATCGGGCCGACGTGGAACAGGTCTCCGTCGATCCAATGTCCGCTCAGATCGACCTCGGGTTCGATCGAACAGCGGTGCCCCAACGTCAGCATCCCGGTCACCGGCGGCGCCGAATGCAGATCCACCCCGGTGCCGACACGGTTGCCGAGGGCGCGGGCGTAGTACACCAGCCACGGTGCGCCCGAGAGGTTCTCGGCGCCGCTGGCCGCGGCCAGCCGCTCGGCCAGCCAGACCCGCAGATGCACCCACCCGCCTCGGCGGTAGGTGCCCGGCTGCAACTCACCGATCAGCACCCGGGCCCCGAACACCGCGATACTCATCCGCCCCGGCGGGGTCACGAACAGCAGGAATCCGGCCAGCACCCACCACCAGCCGATCGGCGACACCCAGTCGACCAGGGACAGTTCGGCCGCGACGTTGTTGGCGATCGCCAGCCACACCACCCACTGCATCCCGGTGAGCATGGCCAGCGGCACCGTCAGCGCGACCTGCGCGGCCTGCGTCAGCCGTGAGACCGGTTTGACGACACGGGTTTCCGTCGCGGGTGGCGGCTCGAGCTCGTCGAGGTAACCGGCCAGCGATCCCAGCCGGGGATGGTCGTACAGATCGGCGACGGTGACCTGCGGGTAGCGCTGCCGCAGCGCGGCGACCAGTTGCGCGGCCGCCAGCGAGCCCCCGCCGAGGGCATGGAAGTCGGCTTCGGGCCCGTCGACCGGGGCGGCGAGCACCTCGCGCCACAGACCGGCCAGCCAGCCGAGGGTGCCACCCAGATCGGTGTCTCCGTCGTCGCCGGCCCCGTCCGCTCCGGACACCGGCCACGGCAACGCATCCCGGTCGACCTTGCCCGACGTACGGGTCGGCAGTTCGTCGACGACGACGAGCCGGGGGACCAGCGCGGCGGGCAGTTCCGCGGCCAGCCGGGCCCGTGCCTCGCCGACGTCGAAGGTGCGCTCCAGCCCCGGCGCCACCGCGATGTAGCCCACCAGGAGCGGGGTCCCGCCGGCGGTCCGGCGCACCGCGGTGGCCCCGCCGGTGACGCCGGGCAGGCTCACCAGCGCGGCGTCCACCTCGCCGAGTTCGATACGTCGGCCACCCACCTTGACCTGATCGTCGGCGCGGCCCACGAAGTACAGGCCGTCGGTCTCCAGCCGGACCAGATCGCCGCTGCGGTACGCGCGGCTCCAGGCCAGCGTCGGGAACGGGGCGTACTTCTCGGAGTCCTTGTCCTGGTCGAGGTATCGGGCCAGCCCGACGCCGCCGATGACGAGCTCGCCGACCTGGCCGGTGCCCACGGGGCGGCCGTCCTGGTCGACGACGGCAAGATCCCAGCCGGGCAGCGGCAGCCCGATGCTGACCGTCGATTTACCGTCCAGCCGTGCCGCGCACGCCACCACGGTGGCCTCGGTCGGGCCGTAGGTGTTCCACACCTCCCGGCCGCCCGAGTCGGGCCCGGCCGCGAGGCGTTCGGCCAGTTCCGGCGGGCACGCCTCGCCACCGAAGATCAGCAGCCGCACCGACTCCAGTGCCTCGGCGGGCCACAGCGCGGCCAGCGTCGGCACCGTCGACACGACGGTGATGTCTCGGGAGACCAGCCACGGTCCCAGGTCCATGCCGCTGCGTACCAGCGACCGCGGCGCGGGCACCAGGCAGGCGCCGTGCCGCCAGGCCAGCCACATCTCCTCGCAGGAGGCGTCGAACGCGACCGAGAGCCCGGCCAGCACGCGGTCGCCCGGCCCGAGCGGATTGTTCTGCAGGAACATCTTGGCCTCGGCGTCGACGAAGGCCGCCGCGTTGCGGTGGGTGACCGCGACACCCTTCGGGGTGCCGGTGGAGCCGGACGTGAAGATGATCCACGCGTCGTCGCGGCTCAGCGGTGCCGTCGCGCGCCAGCCGCGCGAGGATCCGGGGCCGCGGACCATCCCGCGTTCGGTGATGATCGCGACGACCTCGGCCTCGGTGAACACCAGCTCGGCGCGTTCCGGTGGATCGTCGGCGTCGACCGGGACGTAGGCGGCGCCCGCGGCCAGCACCGACAGGATCGCCACGTAGAGCGCGTAGCTGCCCGACGGCATCCGGATCCCGATCCGGTCCCCGCGGCCGATACCGCGCGCCCCCAGCCACGCGACGCTGTCCTCGATGTCGGACAACAGTTCGGCGTAGGTGAGCTGCACCGTTCCGTCGTCGATGGCGGGTGCGTCGGGGAACCGCCGCGCCGTCTCGTGCAGGATGTCGATCAGCGTCCGGGGCGCCGACGCGTACGCCGACAGCAGGTACTGACTGGGGATCTCAGGGGTTCGATCCGCGGCCGTCACGGGTACAAAGCTACTAAGCGTCAGGGGCGTGCTCTTGCCGCCAGGCTCCCCTTTCGCGTGTCGTTTGTGCGACTGGCACAATGGGCGGCTTGGAGGGGAGTATTCCTTCGCCGCAGCGTCGTCATCACGTCATCCGTCATCGGTTGACCGGTGCTGTGGGCCTACCGCCTCGGCGGGCGGTGGAAGAGACCTCCGGCGTTGAACGACGACCGGAGGTTAGATGAACGTCAGTGGGCTCGAATGGGGCATCACGCTCGCCGTGACGATCGGCATCCTGCTCTTCGATGTCCTGGTGATCGGGCGGCGGCCGCACGAACCCTCGCGCCGGGAAACCGGGACGGCGTTGACGATCTACATCGCGCTGGCCGTCGCGTTCGGCTTGTGGACGTGGTTCTTCCACGGTAGCCAGTTCGGTGTCGAGTTCTTCGCGGGCTGGCTCACCGAATACAGCCTGTCGGTGGACAACCTGTTCATCTTCCTGATCATCATGGCCAGCTTCAACGTGCCGAGGATCTATCAGCAGCAGGCATTGCTGGTCGGCATCATCCTGGCGTTGATCTTCCGCGGAATCTTCATCGCGCTCGGCGCGGTCGCGATCGAGCAGTTCTCGTGGGTCTTCTACATCTTCGGCGCGTTCCTGCTCTACACCGCGATCAAGTTGGTCAAGGACACCGACCACGACGACGACGGCGACAACGCGGTGGTGCGATTCGCGCAGAAGCGGATGAAGTTCACCGACACCTGGGACGGCCTGCGGCTGTGGGTGCACGAGAACGGCCAGCGGTTGATGACGCCGATGTTCCTGGTGATCGTCGCGCTCGGCACCACCGACCTGATCTTTGCGCTCGACTCCATTCCTGCCATCTATGGGCTCACGCGCGAGCCGTACCTGGTCTTCACCGCGAACGTGTTCGCGCTGATGGGTCTGCGCCAGCTGTACTTCCTGCTCGGCGACATGCTCAAGCGGCTGGTGTACCTGTCGCAGGGGCTGGCGTTCATCCTGTTCTTCATCGGCGTGAAGCTGGTGCTGCACGCGCTGCACGAGAACGAGGTGCCGTTCATCAACGGCGGTGAGAACGTGCCGGTGCCCGAGATCCCGACGCTGCTGTCCCTCGGCGTCATCATCGTCACCCTGCTGATCACCACCGCCGCCAGCCTGTACAAGACCCGGGTGCACGATGTGCGCAAGAACGAAGGAGACTCCGGAGATTCCGGTGCTCCCGCGGATCCGCAGAACGACCACTCCCGCTGAGCGGACGTTTTGCACTCGCGCTGATCGCAACACTTCACCGCACCCCGGCCGGCTGGCTAGCTTGGCCGGGTGCGGCTCTTTCTGGCTGATCCCGATGATCCCGATGCGGTGAGTGAGCTCACCGATCCCGACCAGCGCAACGACCAGCGCATCGTCCGGGTCGCGGCGCACGACCTGCAGCACGCCCGCAAGGTCCGGGCGAGGATCCGGGCCGGCGCCGACGACGTCGCGGTGATCCTCGACGTCACCGTCGCGGTGGCGGGCGACTTCCGCTCGGCGCAGCAGGTCCTCGGCCCGGCCGAGACGGACACCGTGCACTACGCGGGCACCGTCGACGGTCTGGCGGGGCTGATCTCCGACATCGCCTCGGCCGAGGTGGCCGACGGCGTGACCCTGATCGCGGCCTCCCCGCGCCAGGACATCGGGACCGTCGGGCGCGATGTGCTCGGAGCGCTGCGCGAGCCGCCCCGGGCGTCGTGACTGTGGGCCTTGTGCACGCAATCGGCGAGCTACGCGTGCACAAGACCCACAGACGCTAGGCGCTGGCCTGCCAACGCTCGTTCACCACGCGCAGTCCGTCGGCGGTCAACCGGCCGAACAGCCGCAACCGCGCGAGCCCGCCGTCGGGATAGATGTCCAGCCGCGCCTCGGTGACCGGCCGGTCGGAATTCAGCAGCACCCGGTGCCGGGTGTCGGGTCGCAGTTCGGTGGTCTCGAGCAGGTCGAACCATTCGCCGTCACCGTCGCGGCCGCGCAGCCTTGCCGCGCCGGGTGCGTTACCGACGAAGTAGGACGTGTCGATCTCGGCGGCCGCGACGACGCCCTGCCCCGCGAGGTGCACCTGCACCCAGTCGTTGCCCGAATCGCGGCGTCTCGAGGTCTCCCAGCCCTCGCCCATGGTCCGGGCCGAGCCGGGAAGCAGCAGATTGTTCGGTGAGCTGTAGAACATGTTGGAGCACGCGGTGATCCGGCCGCCGTTCTCCAGGGCCGCCAGATCCAACGGGATCTCGGTGAAACGGGGATCCAGCAGCCCTTCGCCGTGGACCCGCAACCGCGCCACCCCGCCGTCGGGATAGATCGACAGCTTGACGTGCGTCCAGCGCCGCGGCGAGTCCACCTCGAACGGATTCCTGGTGTCGCCGTTGACATCCCGGCGGTCGACGATCCTGGTCCACTCGGTCGTGTCGGCGAGCTCCTCGGCGGACGGGTAGCCCTGGACGAACGCGGCGTCGACGGCGATCTGAGGCGGGTAGTTCCCGGTGAACCACGCCGTGTCGACGACGACGCCGCGGACGACCGCGGGAGCCGCCAGCCGCACGATCGCGAAGTCGTGCGAGTCGGCCGTCGCGCCGCGGCGCCTGCGGGTCTCCCAGCCGTCGTACACCTGGCCCTTGTGGCCGAAGGTGGCGGGCCGGTGTTCGGCGGGCCCCGGCTTGATCAGGTTCTCCTTCTCGGCGAACAGATCGTCGTTGGCCCACAGCACGGCCCCACCCGCGGAGCGGGCGGCGAGATCGGGTAGCGAGAGGAAGTGGGTCTGGGCGGGCGCGGTACTCACCCGGGCGAGCCTATTGCCGGACGGGCCGGTTGTCCGTTCCAGGTCGGCTCATCAGTTGTCGGTCACCAGTTGTCGTAACCGCCCTCGGGTCCGAGCATGCGCTCCAGCCGGGTCCGGTTGATCCGCGCGAGCTCGTTGCGCACCACCTTGCGTTCGGTCTCGAACTCGTTGTGCATGCGGTCGCGCATGGTGGCCAGCACGTCGTCGGCGCAGTAACCGTTGATGTACATGACGAAGCCGAACCCGAATCGGTCCAGATAGTCCTTCGACGCCGAG
Organism: Mycolicibacterium parafortuitum; assembly: GCF_010725485.1. NCBI lineage: Bacteria > Bacillati > Actinomycetota > Actinomycetes > Mycobacteriales > Mycobacteriaceae > Mycobacterium > Mycolicibacterium parafortuitum. Next base: position 2,090,458 of record NZ_AP022598.1, read on the forward strand.
GCCAGTTCGGCCATGATCTCGGGCCGCTTGTCGGCGATCGCGCACTGTTCGGCCTGCGACTTCTCACTGCCGGGGCGGCGGCCGACATCCGGATAGGCCTGCAGGATCGAGTCGATCGACTCCTCGGAAAGTCCGAAGAGTAGCTCGTCGGCGCACCGGAACAGGTCCTCGTGGCTGGCGAACGGGCGGGCCCGGCACAGGTCGGCGGCCAGCGGCACGCTGTAGCAGCACTCGAACACCGCGTGTACCGCGCGCCGCGTGGGCAGCGCGTTGAACGCCTCCAACCCGATCCCCTGATGCAGCAGCACATCGCCATGATCGAGTCGTCACGCGGCACCCGGGTTACACCGTGTTACAGCGACGCAAAATAATGCGCGACAACGTCGGGACAACGCGTCGAGCAGGGGCCATCGCCGGGGGAGAGCTAGTGGCCCTCGGCCTTGAAGCGCTCGATCGAGCGGTTGATCTCGGCCTCGGCGTCCTCGCGGCCCACCCAGTCGGCCGCCTTGACGAACTTGCCGGGCTCGAGGTCCTTGTAGTGCACGAAGAAGTGCTTGATCGCGTCGAGCTCGAACTGGTTCACATCGCCGATGTCCTGGATGTGGTCCCAGCGCGGGTCGGCGAGCACACACAGCACCTTGTCGTCGCCGCCCTTCTCGTCCTCCATCCGGAACATGCCGACCGGGCGCGCCTCGACGATGCAGCCGGGGAACACCGGCTCGGGCAGCAGCACCAGCGCATCCAGCGGATCGCCGTCCTCGCCGAGGGTGTCCTCGATGTAGCCGTAGTCCGTCGGGTAGCCGAACGACGTGAACAGGTAGCGGTCCAGCTTGACCTTGCCGCTCTCGTGGTCCACCTCGTACTTGTTACGGGAACCCTTCTGGATCTCGATCAGGACGTCGAACTGCACGCGTGGCTCCTAGTGCGCTGGGACAGGGGGCGTCGGCTGACGACGCGGGTCAACATTAAACGAGGGATACGCTGCACTACAGGGGTGGCTCTGGCCAGTCGTTCGAGAGCAGGAGATTTATGCGGCCCACCAGGTGGCGGCGGTCGACGTATGTCGCGGTGGGGGCGGCCGTTCTACTGCTGGTGGTGCTCGTCGTGGCCGCGGCCGCACTGGTGGCGAACCGGCAGTCCGGCGAGCAGATCGCGATTCCGGCGCTTCCGGCTCCGGCCACCGCCGACCCCGGGGTGGTCCCGGTGTCCGATTCCGCCGACATGCCCACCCGCACGGGTCTGGCCGACGCGCTGCGCGCGGTCGCAGCCGACCCCAACCTCGGCACGTTCACCGGCCGCATCACCGACGCGCTGACCGGGGAGCAGCTGTGGGCCCAGGGCGCCGACGTGCCGATGCAGCCCGCGTCGACGAACAAGGTGCTCACCGCCGCGGCCGCGCTGCTGACGCTGGACCGCGACGCCCGGCTGACGACGCGGGTGGTGTCTACGTCGCCGGGGGTCGTCGTGCTGGTCGGCGGCGGTGACCAGACGCTGTCGGCGGCGCGCCGCGGGGAGCAGACCTGGTACCGCGACGCGGCGCGGATCTCGGATCTGGCCGACCAGGTGCGGCGCAGCGGGGTGGACGTGAAATCCGTCCAGGTCGACGTCAGCGCCTACTCCGGGCCGACGATGGCGCCGGGCTGGGATCCCCTCGACATCGACGGCGGCGACATCGCCCCGATGGAGGCGGTCATGCTCGACGCCGGGCGCACCCAGCCGGTCAGCGTGGAATCGCGCCGGTCACGCACCCCGGCGCTGGACGCGGGCCGCGCACTCGCCGTGGCCCTGCGCGTCGATCCCGACAAGGTGACGGTGCTGCCGCCGGGCCGTGCCACGGTCACCGGTACCGAGATCGCGTCGGTGCAGTCGGCACCGCTGATGGAGCGGCTGCGCCAGATGATGCACTCCTCGGACAACGTGATGGCCGAATCCATCGGCCGCGAGGTCGCCGAGGCGCTGGGGCGGCCCAGGAGTTTCGCCGGCGCCGCCGACGCGGTGCTGCAGAGCCTGCGCGACGCGGGCATCGACACCACCGGCGCGCGCCTGTTCGACAACAGCGGACTGTCCGTGGACGACCGGATCACCGCCGAGACGCTCGACGAGATCGTGCAGGCCGCGGCGGGGGAGGGCACGCCGAAGCTGCGGCCCCTGGTCGACCTGCTGGCCATCGCCGGCGGCAGCGGCACGATGTCGAACCGGTACCACGACACCGAACCGGGTAAGGCGGCGCTCGGATATCTGCGGGCCAAGACCGGGTCACTGACCGGAACCAACACCCTTGCCGGCATCGTCACCGACCGCAGCGGACGGGTCCTGACCTTCGCGCTGATGTCCAACAACGCCGGCCCGACGGGGCGGACGTCGCTGGACGCGTTCGCCGCCACCCTTCGATCCTGCGGATGCCGATGATGACGACCACCTCCACGCCAGGGTTCAGCGTCGGCAACGCCGTCGATTGGGACCTCGCCGCCACCGTCGGCGGCAAACTGGCCCGCCAGGAGCCGAAGACCACCGATTACACCCGCAGGCAGGCGATCGACCAGCTCGCCGAATCGGCGCGGGCGTCCGAGGTGCCGGTCCGGGAGGTGACCGGGCTGATCGAGGGCGGTGAGATTCCCGAGGCCCGAATCGTCAACCGCCCAGACTGGATCCGGGCGGCCGCGCAGTCGATGCGGGCGATGACCGGCGGCGGCGACGCCGCACGGGGCAAGGTGCCGGTGGTCGCGGGCCGGGTCGCCGGGCTGCAGACCGGGGCGGTGCTGGCGTTCGTGTCGTCCGGGATCCTCGGCCAGTACGACCCGTTCTCCGCCGGCGGCGGCGAGCTGTTGCTGGTGTACCCGAACGTGATCGCCGTCGAGCGCCAACTCCGGGTGGTGCCCAAGGACTTCCGGATGTGGGTGTGCCTGCACGAGGTCACCCACCGGGTGCAGTTCCGGGCCAATCCCTGGCTGGCAGAACACATGTCGAGCGCACTGGCGGTGCTGACCGAGGATGCCGGGGACGACCTGCCGAAGATGGTGGGCCGGCTTGCCGACTATGTGCGCGACCGCCAGGTGGTGGTGAAAAACGGTGAACCCGAGATGGGTTCGACGGGCGTGCTCGGTCTGCTGCGCGCGGTGCAGTCCGAACCGCAGCGTGCCGCACTCGACCGGCTGCTGGTGCTCGGCACCCTGTTGGAAGGCCACGCCGAGCACGTGATGGACGCCGTCGGCCCGGCGGTGGTGCCGTCGGTCGCGACGATCCGGAACCGTTTCGATCAGCGCAGGCAGCGCAAACAGCCTCCGCTGCAACGGTTGTTGCGGGCGCTGCTCGGAGTCGACGCGAAGATGAGTCAGTACACCAAGGGCAAGGCGTTCGTCGACGAGGTGGTCGGCAAGGTCGGCATGGAACGCTTCAACACGATCTGGACCGACGCCACGACCCTGCCCCAGCCGAGGGAAATCGACGAGCCGCAGCAATGGATCGACCGGGTGCTGTAGCCGAGCTGCGTGCCGCGTTGACGGCCTTCGCGCGCAGTCACCTCCCCGAGGCGCCGTGGTGTGTGGCGTTGTCGGGAGGTCCCGACTCGCTGGCGCTGACCGCCGTGGCCGCCGCGCTGCGCCCGACCAGGGCACTGATCGTCGACCACGGTCTGCAACCCGGCTCGGCCGACGTCGCAGCCGCCGCGCACGATCAGGCGCTGAAACTGGGATGTGAAGCCGCACAGGTCATCTCGGTGACCGTGGGTTCGCGGGGTGGTCCTGAGGCCGCGGCCCGCGCCGCACGGTATGACGCCCTCGACACGGCGCGCGACGGCGCGCCGGTGCTGCTCGCCCACACCCTCGACGACCAGGCGGAGACGGTGCTGCTCGGGCTGGGCCGAGGCTCGGGGCCGCGCTCGATCGCCGGCATGCGCGCCCACGACCCGCCGTGGTGCCGGCCGCTGCTCGGCGTGCGCCGTGCCACCACCCACCGCGCATGTGCCGAGTTGGGGCTCGCTCCGTGGCAGGACCCGCACAACGCGAACCCGCGCTACACCCGGGTCCGGTTGCGCACCGAGGTGCTGCCGCTGCTCGAAGACGTCCTCGGCGGCGGGGTCGCCGAGGCGCTGGCCCGCACGGCGACCGCGCTCCGGGAGGACACCGACGCGCTCGACGCGCTCGCGGCGCACGCCGTCCCCGCCCCCGGCGCGGATTTCGACGTTGCCGCGGCGGCCGTGCTGCCCGACGCGCTGCGGCGCCGCGCGATCCGGGCCTGGCTGCTCGCCGGCGGTGCGCAGGACCTGACCGACAAGCAGATTCGCGCGGTCGACGCGCTGATCACCGACTGGCGCGGGCAGGGTGGCGTCGCGGTCGCGGGCGGGCTGGCCCGCGAACGACTCTTCGCCGGCCGTGCCGCGGGGGCGCTGACGCTGTACCGCGAACCGGTCGCGCCGAGGCAACGCTAGGCTGTCGGTGTGCCTGCGCATACCGCCGACCTGTATTCCGGGGACATCAAGTCGGTTCTGCTGTCGGAAGACCAGATCAAGGCCAAGACCGCGGAACTGGCGGCGCAGATCGCCGACGACTACCGCGACCGCGAATCCGGTCAGGACCTACTGCTGATCACCGTGCTCAAGGGTGCGGTCATGTTCGTCACCGACCTGGCGCGGGCGATCCCGTTGCCCACCCAACTCGAGTTCATGGCCGTCAGCTCCTACGGCTCGTCGACCTCGTCGTCCGGGGTGGTGCGCATCCTCAAGGACCTCGACCGCGACATCAGCGGACGCGATGTGCTGATCGTCGAGGACATCATCGACTCGGGGCTGACCCTGTCGTGGTTGCTGCGCAACCTGGCCACCCGCGGACCGCGCTCGCTGAAGGTGTGCACGCTGCTGCGCAAACCCGAGGCCGTCCGCGCGGACCTCGACGTCGAATACATCGGCTTCGACATCCCGAACGAATTCGTGGTCGGCTACGGGCTCGACTACGCCGAGCGCTACCGCGACCTGCCCTACATCGGCACGCTCGAACCAAAGGTGTACGCGCAGTAGAAACCGGCGCATGATGCAGGCATGGCCGAAACCGCCCTGCGCATCTGCCCGTTCTGCGAAGCAACCTGCGGTCTGACCCTGACCATCGACGACGGACGTGTCGTCGGTGCCCGCGGGGACCGCGACGACGTGTTCTCGGCGGGCTTCATCTGTCCGAAGGGCGCGAGCTTCGCCGAACTCGACAACGACCCCGACCGGCTGAGTGCGCCGCTGGTCCGGCGTGACGGTGTGCTGGGGCAAGCATCCTGGGACGAGGCGTTCGCCGCGATGGCCCAGGGTTTGTCGGCCGCGATAGGTGAGCACGGCGGGCCCGCCGTCGGGGTCTACCTCGGCAACCCGAACGCGCACACCGTCGCGGGTGCGCTGTACCCGCCGCTGATCATCCGTGGCCTCGGCACCCGGCAGGTGTTCTCGGCCAGCACGTTGGACCAGATGCCCAAACACGTATCGCTGGGCCTGATGTTCGGCAGTCCCGCCGCGTTCACGGTGCCCGACCTGGACCGCACCGACTATCTGGTGGTCATCGGCGCCAACCCGATGGTGTCCAACGGCAGCCTCGCCACCGCCGCGGACTTCCCCGGGAAGCTGCGCAGGCTGCGGGAGCGCGGTGGGCGGCTGGTCGTCGTCGACCCGGCCCGCACCCGCACCGCGCAACTGGCCGACCGCCATCTCGCGCCGCGGCCCGGTACCGACGCGGCGCTGCTGCTGGCCGTCGTGCACGTGCTGTTCGACGAGGGCCTCGTCGACCTCGGCGCGGTGGGCGAGTTCGTCACCGGGGTCGACGACGTGCGTGGGCTGGCCGCGGACTTCGGGCCCGACGCCGTCGCGGCGTTCTGCGGACTCGACGCCGACGAGATCCGGACTCTGGCAAGGGAATTGGCCGCAGCTCCGACCGCCGCGGTCTACGGCCGGATCGGCACGTCGACGGTCGAGTTCGGCACGCTGGGCAGTTGGTTGGTCGACGTCGTCAACGTGCTGACCGGAAACCTGGACCGGCCGGGCGGGGCGATGTTCCCGCTGTCGCCGGTCGCGCCCGCGCCGCGCGGGCACCGCCCCGGCCGCGGATTCAGCACCGGGCGCTGGCGCAGCCGGGTCTCCGGGCGTCCCGAGGTGCTGTCCGAACTGCCGACCGCGGTGATGGCGGAGGAGATCGAGACGCCGGGGGAGGGCCAGATCCGCGCGATGATCACCGTCGCGGGCAATCCCGTCCTGTCCGCGCCGGACGGCGACCGGCTGGACCGCGCGCTGGACCAGGTCGAGTTCATGGTGAGCGTCGACCCGTATCTGAACGAGACCACCCGGCACGCCGACGTGATCCTGCCGCCTCCGCCGCCGTCGCGCGCCCCACATTTCGATGTCGCGCTCAACGCGCTGGCCGTGCGCAACAACGCCCGTTACTCACCGCCGGCGCTGCCGCTCGACGGCCGCCCCGACGAGGCCGAGATCCTGTCGCGGATCGCGTTGGTGCTGTACGGGCTCGGCCACGACGCCGACCCCGCGCTGGTGGACGAACAGGTCATCGCGACCACGCTGGCCAAGGAGACCGCCGACGCGTCGTCCCCCGTGGCGGGTCGGCCCGTCGACGAGTTGACCGCGATGCTGCCTGCCGGCCCCGGTTACGAGCGGCGCCTCGACATGATGCTGCGCCTCGGCGCCTACGGTGACGCGTTCGGTTCCCGGCCTGACGGGCTGACGTTGCGCAGGCTCAAGGACGCGCCGCACGGGATCGATCTCGGACCGCTGCAGCCCAGGCTGCCCGACCTGCTGCGCACGCCGTCGGGTCTTGTCGAACTTGCTCCGCCGCAACTGATCTCGGATGCCGGGCGGCTGCGCGACGCGCTGCACCGGCACACCGACGGTTTCGTGCTGATCGGGCGCAGGCACCTGCGGTCGAACAACAGCTGGATGCACAACCTGCCTGCGCTGGCCGGCGGCACCAACCGGTGCACGCTGCGAATCCACCCCGACGACGCCGCCGACCTCGGACTGACCGACTCCGCGGTGGTCAAGGGCCCCGGTGGGGAGCTCGTGGTGCCGGTCGAGGTGACCGAGGACATCCGCCGTGGCGTGCTGTCCCTACCGCACGGCTGGGGACACGACCGGCCCGGCACCGGCCAGAGGCTGGCCGCGAGCCGGCCCGGCGTCAACGCCAATCAGCTCAACGACGGATCCATGCTGGACCCGCTGTCGGGCACGGCGGTGCTCAACGGGATCCCGGTGGTGGTGGCGCCGGCCGGGTAGGCCGCAGCCCTCAGGTCAGCTCCCACACCACGGTCACCGAGAACCCGACCGTCTGCTGGCCCGGCTCCATCGGTACCGCGGCCTCCATCGCGCGCGGTGCCTGGATCGGTACCGGCGGGCTGGAGCCGCCCTGCTCGGAGATCGAGATGACCTTGCCCAGGCTCAGTCCGGACAGCTCGGCGTACTGCGCGGCCCGGTCCTTGGCGTCCTCGAAGGCCCGCGCCCTGGCGTCGCGGACGAGTTCGGAGTCGTCCTCGATCGAGTACGCGATCGAGTTGATCCGGGTCGCGTTGCCGCCGGTGGAGACGATCAACCCGATCGTGTCGGAGGCTTTGGCCAGATCGCGGATCGTGACGTTGACGGTGTTGGTGGCCCGGTAGGCCGAGATCGCGGTGCCGTCCGACCCGTACTGCGGTTGCAGGTCGGCGGCGGTGGTGGCGATGTCCGAGCGGTCGATGCCGAGGTCGACCAGACCGTCGATCACCGACTGCTGACGCTCGTTGGTCTGGTTCATCGCCGCGGTGGCGTCCGGGCCGAGGAACTCCATCGACGCGTTCACGGTCAGGGTGTCCGGGGTGCCCTGCACCTGCCCGGCCCCGACGACGGTGACCTGGCGGGCGTCGGCGCCGGATGCGGACAGGCCCTTCTGCGCATCGCACGCGGACACTCCGGCCGCCGCCAAACCCGCGGCGGCAAGCGCGATGAGGGTGTTCCTGACGGTCTTCGCACACGCTGAGATCGGCATGCCTGGCACAGTAGCGTCCGGTCAGCGGGCCGAGTCCAGGAAGTCGACAAGCACGCGCGACACCTGTGCGGGCCGCTCCTCGGTCAGCCAGTGCCCGGCGCCGTCGAGCATCACCTCGCGGTAGTCACCGGTCACGATCTCGCGGGCGCGGTCGGTCGGTGTGTAGGCCAGCGTCGGGTCGGCGCTGCCACCGACGAACAGGGCGGGCACGTCGATCGTGGCCGTCGGTGGGGCGGCGGTCAGCTCCCAGTTCAGGTCGAAACACCGGTACCAGTTCAGCGGGCCGGTGAAGCCGGTGCGGGTGAACTCGTCGACGTAGACGGCGAAGTCGGCGGGGGCGAGCCAGTCCGGCAGCGCGCCCGGGTCGGGGATGCGGTCGAGGAAGCCGCCGCCGTCGGGGTCCCCGGTCAGCGCGGCGCCGCCGCCGGCGCCCATCGAGAACAGCCGCCGGAACGTCGCCGCGGGGTCGCGCGCGAGTTCCGCGTCGGCCGGACCTCGCTCCTGGAAGTACAGGATGTAGACGAATCGGTTCGCGAAGATCCGGCGGAACGCCTGCGTCGTCGGCACCTGCGGGCGGGGCACCGGTGGCAGGCTCAGCCCGCCGACCGCCCAGAACCGTTCCGCCGCGAACAGCGGCGCACCCCAGGCGACGACGGACCCGAAGTCATGCCCGATCAGTGCGGCTCTGTCGGCGCCGACGTCATCGATCAGCCCGACGATGTCGGCGCTGAGCTCGCGCACGTTGTAGGCGTCGACATCCTCGGGACGGTCGGAGCCGCCGTAGCCGCGCTGGTCGGGGGCCAGGACGTGATAGCCGGCCTCGGCGAGCGCGGCGACCTGATGGCGCCAGGAAAATGCCAGCTCAGGGAAGCCGTGGCACAACACAACCAGCGGGGCGCCGGGGTCGCCGGCCTCCATCACCCGCAGCGTGACACCGTTCGTGTGGACCATCCGCGACCGCATGGCACCTACTTTCCCTGAGAGCCAGGTCACGGTCAGTCGTAACCGGGAACTGCCGAACGTTGGTCTAGCGGTAGCCTTGAGGTTTCCAGCTGCGCGTATTGGAAGGATTTGGCCGGCGCACCGCAATGCCGGCTGCACATATTTGATGAACCGGAATCACAACATGGACCGACGCCCCGGCATGGACCGGACTTCCTTATGAACAGAAAAAATGTGATCCGCACCCTCACGGTGATCGCCGTGGTGCTGCTGCTGGGTTGGTCATTCTTCTATTTCAGCGACGACACGCGCGGCTACAAGCCCGTCGACACGTCGGTCGCGATGGCGCAGATCACCGCCGACAACGTCGACAGCGCGCAGATCGACGACCGCGAACAGCAGTTGCGTCTCGAGCTGAAGAACGGCAACGGCGACACCGAGGACAGCAAGCAGGTCATCACCAAGTACCCGACCGGGTACGGGGTGACGTTGTTCGAGGCGCTGCAGGACAAGAACGTCAAGACCAACACCGTGGTCAACCAGAGCAGCATCTTCGGCACGCTGCTGATCTACATGCTGCCGCTGCTGCTGCTCGTCGCGCTGTTCGTGATGTTCTCCCGGATGCAGTCCGGCGGCCGGATGGGCTTCGGCTTCGGCAAGTCCAAGGCCAAGATGCTGTCCAAGGACATGCCCAAGACCACCTTCGCCGATGTCGCGGGCGTCGACGAGGCGGTCGAGGAGCTCTACGAGATCAAGGACTTCCTGCAGAACCCGAGCCGCTACCAGGCTCTCGGCGCCAAGATCCCCAAGGGTGTGCTGCTCTACGGCCCGCCCGGCACGGGCAAGACCCTGCTGGCGCGCGCGGTGGCCGGTGAGGCCGGTGTCCCGTTCTTCACGATCTCCGGTTCGGACTTCGTCGAGATGTTCGTCGGCGTCGGCGCCTCGCGCGTGCGTGACCTGTTCGAGCAGGCCAAGCAGAACAGCCCGTGCATCATCTTCGTCGACGAGATCGACGCCGTCGGACGCCAGCGTGGCGCCGGTCTGGGCGGCGGTCACGACGAACGCGAACAGACACTGAACCAGCTGCTGGTCGAGATGGACGGCTTCGGCGACCGTCAGGGCGTCATCCTGATCGCGGCGACCAACCGGCCCGACATCCTCGACCCGGCCCTGCTGCGGCCCGGCCGCTTCGACCGCCAGATCCCGGTGTCGAGCCCGGATCTGGCCGGCCGGCGTGCGGTGCTCAAGGTGCATTCGGCGGGTAAGCCGATCGCCGAGGACGCCGACCTGGAAGGTCTGGCCAAGCGCACCGTCGGCATGTCCGGCGCCGACCTGGCCAACGTGATCAACGAGGCGGCCCTGCTGACCGCCCGCGAGAACGGCACCATCATCACCGGTGCCGCGCTCGAAGAGGCCGTCGACCGGGTCGTCGGCGGTCCGCGCCGCAAGAGCCGCATCATCAGCGAGCACGAGAAGAAGATCACCGCCTACCACGAGGGCGGGCACACCCTGGCCGCGTGGGCGATGCCCGACATCGAACCGATCTACAAGGTGACGATCCTGGCGCGCGGCCGCACCGGCGGTCATGCGATGGCGGTGCCCGAGGACGACAAGGGTCTGATGACCCGCTCCGAGATGATCGCCCGCCTGGTGTTCGCGATGGGTGGGCGCGCGGCCGAGGAGCTGGTGTTCCGCGAGCCGACCACCGGCGCGTCGTCCGACATCGACCAGGCCACCAAGATCGCCCGCGCGATGGTCACCGAGTACGGCATGAGCTCCAAGCTCGGCGCCGTCAGGTACGGCACCGAACACGGCGACCCGTTCCTGGGCCGCACGATGGGCAACCAGGCCGACTACAGCCACGAGGTCGCGCGCGACATCGACGACGAGATCCGCAAGTTGATCGAGGCCGCCCACACCGAGGCGTGGGAGATCCTCACCGAGTACCGCGACGTGCTCGACACGCTGGCGCTGCAGCTGCTGGAGAAGGAGACCCTGCACCGGGTCGAGCTCGAAGCCATCTTCGCCGACGTGAAGAAGCGCCCGCGACTGACCATGTTCGACGACTTCGGCGGCCGGGTGCCGTCGGACAAGCCGCCGATCAAGACGCCGGGCGAGTTGGCGATGGAGCGCGGCGAGCCATGGCCCAAACCGGTTCCGGAACCCGCGTTCAAGATCGCGATCGCGCAGGCGTCGAAGGCCGCCGCCGAAGCCGCCCACAAGAACGGCGGCAACGGGTCCAACGGCGCCCCGGCCGGCGGCCCCACCCAGCCCGACTACGGCGCCCCGGCAGGCTGGCATGCGCCCGGCTGGCCGCCGCCCGCCGGCACGCCGCATCAGCCGCAGGGGCACTGGTATCCGGGCCCGCAGCAACAGCAGGGCTGGCAGGGGCAGCCCCCGACGCCGGCCTATCCCGGCTATCCGCCGTATCAGCCCTACCCGCCGCCGCCCGGGCAGCAGGCCCACGGTGGCGCACCCGCGTACAACCCGGCCGAAGAGCCCAGCCACGACGGTGGCCGGGACAACGGGCGTACCGGCCCGCCGGACCAGGATCGCTGACACCCCCGAACGGAGATCTCGATGACGCGGTCGAACAACCACACGGCCACGCTCACCACCCGCGATTTCGATCAGGCGCGTGCGGAGGCCGCGGTGCGGGAACTACTCATCGCTGTCGGTGAGGATCCGGACCGGGAAGGGCTGCTGGACACCCCTGCGCGGGTGGCGCGGTCCTACCGTGAGATCTTCGCGGGGCTCTACACCGACCCCGACGACGTGCTCACCACGATGTTCGACGAGCAGCATGACGAACTCGTGCTGGTCAAGGACATCCCGATGTATTCGACGTGCGAGCACCACCTGGTGTCGTTCCACGGGGTGGCCCACGTCGGTTACATCCCGGGGGTGGACGGCCGGGTCACCGGGTTGTCGAAGCTGGCGCGGGTGGTCGACCTGTACGCCAAGCGGCCCCAGGTGCAGGAGCGGCTGACCGCGCAGATCGCCGACGCGCTGATGCGCAAGCTCAGTCCGCGCGGCGCCATCGTCGTGATCGAGGCCGAGCATCTGTGCATGGCGATGCGCGGCATCCGTAAGCCCGGTGCGGTGACGACGACGTCCGCGGTGCGCGGACAGTTCAAGACCGACAAGGCATCCCGTGCCGAGGCCCTGGACCTGATCCTGCGGAAGTGACGTCCGTGCGGGGCGAGCGGAGCGACGGGGGATGTACAGCGTGCAGGTGATGGGGGTTGTCAACGTCACCGACGATTCGTTCTCCGACGGTGGTCTTTTCCTGGACCGCGACCGGGCCGTCGCCCACGGTGTCGAGCTCGTCGCCCAGGGCGCGGCCATCGTCGACGTCGGCGGTGAGTCGACCCGGCCCGGCGCGACCCGTGTCGACCCGCAGGTCGAGATCTCCAGGGTGCTGCCCGTCGTCAAAGAGCTTTCCCAGCAGGGGATCACCGTCAGTATCGACACGATGCACGCCTCGGTCGCGCGGGCCGCGCTGGAGAACGGCGCCGCGATCGTCAACGACGTCTCCGGCGGCCGCGCCGACCCCGACATGGTGCGCGTCGTCGCCGAGGCCGGCGCTCCGTGGATCCTGATGCACTGGCGCTCGGTGGACGCCGACCGACCACACAGCGTCCCGCCGTACCGCGACGTGGTCGCAGAGGTGCGCGACGAGTTGCTCGCCGGGGTGGACGCGGCGGTCGCGGCAGGGGTGAGCCCGGACAAGCTGATCATCGATCCCGGACTGGGATTCGCCAAGACCGCACAACACAACTGGGCGCTGCTCAACGCGCTGCCGGACCTCGTCGCAACCGGGATCCCGGTGCTCGTCGGCGCATCCCGCAAGCGTTTCCTCGGCACCCTGCTGGCCGGCGCCGACGGCGAGCCGCGCCCGCCTGCCGGGCGGGAGACCGCCACCGCGGTGATCTCCGCGCTGGCGGGATGGCACGGCGTCTGGGGGGTGCGGGTGCATGACGTGCGGGCGTCGGTGGATGCCCTCGCGGTGGCGACGGCATGGCGGGCGGGAGCACATGACTGATCGGATCGAGTTGCGTGGCTTGAGGGTTCGCGGCAACCACGGTGTGTTCGACCACGAGCGCCGCGACGGTCAGGATTTCGTCGTCGACATCACGGTGTGGATCGACCTGGCCGCCGCGGCGGCCAGCGACGACCTCGCCGACACGCTGGACTACGGCGTGCTCGCGCAGCGGGCCGCCGACATCGTCGCCGGCCCGCCGCGGCAGTTGATCGAGACCGTCGCCGGTGAGATCGCCGACGACGTGATGCGCGACGAACGCGCCCACGCCGTCGAGGTGGTGGTGCACAAACCTTCGGCGCCGATTCCGTTGCAGTTCAACGATGTCGCGGTCACCGCGCGCCGGTCACGCCGCGGTGGGCGGGGCCGATGACGGTGATCGTGCTGTCCATCGGGTCCAATGTGGGCGACCGGTTGGCGCATCTGCAGTCCGTGCTCGACGGCCTCGGCAGCACGGTCACGGCGGTGTCGCCGGTGTACGAGACCGACGCCTGGGGCGGTGTCGAGCAGGGCCCGTTCCTCAACGCCGTCGTGCTCGCCGACGACCCGGAACTCGATCCCTGTGGTTGGCTGCGGCGGGCCCACGAGCTCGAAGACGCCGCGGGCCGCACCCGGGAACAGCACTGGGGCCCACGGACCCTCGACGTCGACCTGGTGGCGTGCCGCGACGGTGAGGCCGATGTGGTGCTGGCCGACCCGGACCTGACGCTGCCGCATCCGTACGCGCACGTCCGCGCGTTCGTGCTGATCCCATGGCTCGCCGTGGATCCGGCCGCGCAGCTGACCGTCGACGGTCGGAGGGCCGCGGCGACCGAACTGCTCGCCGGCGTCGACCCGGGCGAACGCGCCGGGGTCCGCCAAACCCACCTGTCGCTGCGGATCGGGACGCCCGGCTGATGGGCGTGACCCGCAAGCGTGACCTCGCCGGGGCCGTCGCGGCCACGGCGGTCGCGGGCTATCTGCTCATGTTCGTGCTCTACCGGGTGTTCCCGCCGATCACCTTGTGGACGGGCATGTCACTGCTGGGTGTCGCAGTGGCGCTGGCAGGTTGGGCGTTCTTCGTGCGGTCCAGGATTCGCGACGGTCAGATCGGCCTGGGCGTGGGCCGGCTGCATCCCGTGGCGGTGGCCCGCTCGGTCGTCATCGCGAAGGCCGCGGCGTGGATGGGCAGCGTCGTGCTCGGGTGGTGGCTTGCGGTGGTGATCTATCTGCTGCCGCGGCGCGGAAGTCTGCGGGTGGCCGCCGAGGACACCCCGGGCGCGGTGGTGGCCGCGCTGTGCGCGTTGGCCCTGGTGATCGCCGCGATGTGGCTGCAGCATTGCTGCACCTCCCCGGACGACCAGTCGCAGAACGCCGACCCCGCGCCCGGCTGAGGTGATTGTGCGCGACCCGGGCAGAATCGCCGTCAAGGTCGACACGCGAGATGACCTGTGCCAGGTACAGTCGCCCCATGACCGATCCGACCCGCGGCGGCCGCCTCAGACGTGGCACCCGAAGGCCGGGTTGGATCCTGATGACGGTGTTGCTGGTGCTCGCCATCGTCGCGAGTTCGGCTCTGGTTTTCACCAACCGCGTCGAGTTGCTCAAGCTCGCAGTGATTCTCGCGCTGTGGGCCGCGGTGGTCGCCGCGTTCGTGTCCGTGATCTATCGCAGGCAGAGTGACAGCGACCAGGCCAAGGTGCGCGATCTGAAGCTGGTCTACGACCTGCAACTGGAGCGGGAGATCTCGGCTCGGCGGGAGTACGAACTCACCGTCGAATCGCATCTGCGCCGCGAGCTGGCGGCCGAGCTCAGCGCACAGTCCGCTGACGAGGTGGCCTCACTGCGCGCGGAGCTCGCCGCGCTGCGCGCCAACCTGGAGTATCTGTTCGACGCAGACCTGTCGCACCGCCCGGCGATCGAGACCGAGCGCACCGCGGGCCGGGTCAGCAGCAGCCGCATCGACACCGAGGACGACTTCGTCACCGTCGCGCCGGAGCCGGAAGCCCCGGAGACCGACGAGAGCCCGATCATCGACGTGCCCGCCGAACCGCATCCGCCGGAGCACGAGTGGGCCGCGTTCGTCGCCGAACACGGAGGGGCGCACCGCAGGGCGGGCGAGCAGGAGGCGGCCGGACGGCGTCGCCGCGCCGAGGACGCCGCGCCCCCGCAGTGGGCGCCACCGCCTCCGCAGCAGGCACCCCAGCAGCCGGCACCGGAACCACCACCGCCGCCGGCCCCGCAAGCTGCGCCGGTCGCGCCGGAACCTCAGTTCCCGTGGCTTCCGCCGCCACCCCAACAGCCCGCGCCGCAGCCACCGCAGCGTCCCGAGCCCGCTCCGGCGGGCGGGTGGCAGCCCGTGCCCGCCGAGGGCCAGTACATCCCGGCCGGGCACCCGGGAAGTAACTGGGTGTCTCCCAACGGGACCGAGGACGAGTACGTCGGGCGGCGCCGTGCCCCCGAACAGCCCGCCCCCGAGCAGCCGCAGGAGACACCCCGCGGCAAGCATTACGCGCCGGGCGAGCAGTCGGCGCCGGAACCGCAGCCCGCACCGCAGCCCCGGGACGAGGAAGCACCCGAACCCGAGGACGAGGGCGGCGGTGCGCACACCGGCGGGCAGTCCGTCGCCGAACTGCTGGCCCGGCTGCAGGCGACCCCGTCCGGCGGCAGCCGGCGAAGGCGCCGGGAGGACTGAGCTAGGCTCGGGGCGACCGTCCGGTACCCGCAGCGCGGGACCGGAACGACGTGGACGAGAACAGCGAGGTCGACTGCGATGGTGCAGCCCTCCGGCGGCGGTGCAACCCCGCACGACGGACTCCGGCCGGCCCGGCTGACGGTCGGCGTGATCTCCGCGGGCCGGGTCGGTACCGCACTGGGTGTGGCGCTCGAACGCGCCGAACACGTCGTCGTCGGATGCAGCGCCGTGTCGAACGCCTCCCGCACCCGCGCGCAGCGCTGGCTTCCCGACACCCCGGTGCTCGCCGTCGACGAGGTGGCGCGCCGCTGCGAACTCCTGCTGCTCGCCGTGCCCGACGCCGAACTGCCCGGCCTGGTCAGCGGTCTGGCCTCAACCGGCGCGGTGCGGCCCAACACCATCGTGATGCACACCTCCGGCGCCAACGGCATCGGTGTGCTCGCGCCGCTGGCCGAGATCGGTTGCATCACCCTGGCCGTCCATCCCGCGATGACGTTCGCCGGCACCGACGAGGACGTCGACCGGCTGCGCGAGACCTGCTTCGGTATCACCGCCGGGGACGAAATCGGCTACGCCATCGCGCAATCGCTGGTGCTCGAGATCGGTGGCGAACCGTTCCGGGTCCGCGAGGATGCCCGCACGCTCTACCATGCGGCTCTCGCACACTCCAGCAATCACGTCGTCACCGTGCTGCTCGACGCGGTCGAGGCGCTGCGCGCGGCGTTGTGGGGCCAGGAACTTCTCGGCCAGGAGACCGTCGGCGACGAACCGGGCGGCATCGCCGAGCGGATCATCGCCCCGCTGGCACGCGCGGCGCTGGACAACGCGCTGCAGCGCGGGCAGACGGCGCTCACCGGGCCGGTCGCGCGCGGCGACGCCGAGGCGGTGGCGGGCCATCTGCAGGCCCTGGCCGAAGTGAATCCCGATGTGGCGCAGGCTTACCGGGCCAACTCGTGGCGCACCGCGCAACGTGCGCACGCTCCGCGGGCCGTGTTCGACGTGTTGACAGAATCAGGACAGTGATGAACCCACGTAACGCACCGAAGTTCGCCGCAGGACAGCTCAACGTCTACCACCGTCCCGGTGACGTGTCCGCCGTGACCCGGGCGGTGCGCGGCACCGGGCGACGGGTCATCCTGGTTCCGACGATGGGTGCGCTGCACGACGGTCATCTGGCACTGGTGCGTGCCGCCAAGCGGGCACCGGGTGCGGTCGTCGTCGTCTCGATCTTCGTGAACCCGTTGCAGTTCGGGGCGGGGGAGGACCTCGACGCGTATCCGCGAACCCTGGACGACGACCTCGCGCTGCTGCGTGCCGAAGGGGTCGAGATCGCGTTCACCCCGACAGCCGACGATATGTACCCCGACGGGATGCGCACCACGGTGCACCCCGGTGCTATCGGCGCGGAACTCGAAGGCGCGGTTCGGCCAACGCATTTCGCCGGAATGCTGACCGTGGTACTCAAGCTGTTCAACATCGTGCGCCCAGACCGTGCCTACTTCGGTGAGAAGGACTATCAGCAACTGGCTTTGATCCGGCAGATGGTCACCGACCTCAACCTCGACATCCAGATCCAGGGTGTGCCGACGGTGCGCGAGAACGACGGACTGGCGATGTCCTCGCGCAACCGCTATCTGGACGCCGACGAACGCGAGCAGGCCGGCGCGCTGTCGGCGGCACTGCTGGCCGGCATGTACGCCGCGTCGGCGGGGGCGGCCGCGGCGCTGGACGCGGCCCGCGCGGTGCTCGACGAGGTGCCCGCCCTGACACTGGACTATCTGGAGGTACGCGATCCGATGCTGGGTCCCGCGCCGGTGGAGGGGCCTGGGCGCATCCTCGTGGCCGCGCGGCTCGGACGGACCCGGTTGATCGACAACATCGCCATCGACATCGGCGCCAGCGCCGGCATCGACGGCCATCCCCGCTCCGCGAACGGGCAGAGCCACGAATTGCCTTGGAGGAACTGATGTCACGGGTCATGGTGACGTCCACGACGGACGCAGGGGTGATGTCGTGCTGCTGGCGATAGACGTCCGCAACACCCACACCGTCGTCGGTTTGGTGTCCGGTTCCGGTCAGCACGCCAAGGTCGTGCACCACTGGCGTATCCGCACCGAATCCGAGGTCACCGCAGACGAACTCGCGCTGACGATCGACGGGCTGATCGGTGACGACGCCGAGCGCCTCACTGGCGCCGCGGGACTGTCGACGGTGCCGTCGGTGATGCACGAGGTCAGGGTGATGCTCGAGCAGTACTGGCCGTCGGTGCCGCACGTGCTGATCGAGCCCGGGGTGCGCACCGGGATACCGCTGCTGGTCGACAACCCGAAAGAGGTCGGCGCGGACCGCATCGTGAACTGTCTTGCGGCGTACCATAAGTACGGCACCGCGGCCATCGTCGTCGACTTCGGTTCGTCGATCTGCGTGGACGTGGTGTCGGCCAAGGGTGAGTTTCTCGGCGGTGCGATCGCCCCGGGCGTGCAGGTGTCCTCCGACGCCGCCGCGGCCCGCTCGGCGGCGCTGCGGCGCGTCGAGCTGACCCGGCCGCGGTCGGTCATCGGCAAGAACACCGTCGAGTGCATGCAGGCCGGTGCGGTGTTCGGATTCGCCGGTCTGGTCGACGGTCTGGTCACCCGGATCCGGGAGGACGTCGACGGTTTCGGCGGTGACGACGTCAACGTGGTCGCCACCGGGCACGGGGCGCCGCTGGTGCTCGACGACCTGAGCACCGTGCAGCACTACGACCGCCACCTGACCCTCGACGGGCTGCGCCTGGTCTACGAACGCAACCGCGACAACCAGCGCAAGCTCAAACAGGCCCGCTGACTCAGAAGTACGTGCGGATCAGGTCGACCACCCGGCCCCGGTCGTCGAGTTCGGGGATCAGCCGCCATTTGTCGAACACGGTGCACGGGTGCGAGATCCCGAACCGCAGCCAGTCGCCGACGTGAGCTGAGTCGGGGCCGTCGAGCTGAAGGAACGCGTGCTGGTCGTTGAGTTTGGTCACCGAGGACCCGGCCGGCTCCAGCGGCGTCGGCATCCCCTGGTCGAAGGACACGTCACGCCGGCCCATCGCCACGATCGCCAGCTCGGGTTCCGGACGCGACGTGACCTGCGCGTGGATCTCCAGCGCCGGACGCAGCCCGGCTCCGCCGTGCCGGGTCAACGGCGAGGTGCGCGCGTACAGCCCGTGGTCGTGGGTCAGGTAGCAGCCGCTGCGCAGCACCGTGCGCACCGTCAGTGCGGCAGGCCAGCCGGTCAACACGTCGGCGACGTCGTCGAAGTAGGTGCTGCCGCCCGCGGTGACGACGACCTCGTCGGTCTCGAACAGCGCGGCGAGGCGCAGCACGGCCGCCCGCACGTCGCGCAGGTGCGCCGCGACCGCGGCCATCGACTCCGGAGCCAGCGACTGCGCGATCGCGGCCTCGTAGCCGGCCACCCCGACCAGCTCCAGCCGGGGCGACGCGACCACGGCGCGGGCCACGTCGTCGACCTCGTCGGCCGTCCGGCAGCCGGACCGCCCGCCGGGCAACCCGATCTCGACGCACACCGGCACGGGCCGCCGGGCACCGGCCAGCGCCGCGGTCATCAGCTCGACACCGCGCACCGAGTCGGCCCAGCACACGAAACGCATCGTCGGGTCGCGGTCCAGCTCGGCCGCCACCCAGCGCAACCCCGCGGCGTCGACCAGCTCGTTGGCCAGCACCAGGCTGCGGACCCCGAATGCGCGGAACACCGCCGCCTGGCTCACCGTCGCCACCGTGATCGCGCAGGCGCCGGCGTCCAGCTGGCGCGCCGCCAGTTGCGGTGCCATGTGCGTCTTGCCGTGCGGGGCCAGCTCGACACCGCGGGCGCGGCACCATTGCGCCATCGTCGCGAGGTTGTGGGCCACCGCATCGGCGCGCAGCACGCACACCGGGCCGGGGGCGCCGCCCTCGGGAGCGTCGGGGTCGAACACGGGCGCCTCGGCGGCGATCTGTGCCGGCGTCCGCCCCCACCACCGGGGCGGCACCCCTTTGAACCGCCAGTCCAGCGGACGCTCGGACTCCCGGCGCACCGCGGCGCGGTAGACGGCGTCGTCGATCGGCGCGATTCCGGGACCGGTCATCTGTTCATTTAAGCTGGCACGTCGTGACGTCCCCAGATTCTCCTGACGACATCCCTGAGCAGTTCCGCATCCGTCAGGCCAAGCGCGAGAGGCTGCTCGCCGAGGGGCGCGACCCGTACCCGGTGCACGTCGACCGCACCCACACCCTCGCCGAACTGCGCGCGGCGTACCCCGATCTGGAAGCCGACACCAAGACCGGTCAGTTCGTCGGCGTCGCCGGCCGGGTGATCTTCGCCCGCAACTCTGGCAAGTTGTGCTTCGCCACCCTGCAGGACGGCGACGGGACCCAGCTTCAGGTGATGATCAGCTTCGCCGAGGTGGGCCAGGATTCCCTCGACGCCTGGAAGGCCGACGTCGACCTCGGCGACATCGTCTTCGTGCACGGCGAGGTCATCAGCTCCCGCCGCGGCGAGCTGTCCGTGCTCGCCGACTCGTGGCAGATCGCGTCGAAGTCGCTGCGGCCGCTGCCCGTTGCGCACAAGGAATTGAACGAGGAGACCCGGGTCAGGCAGCGCTACGTCGACCTGATCGTGCGCCCGGAGGCTCGGGCCATCGCACGGCAGCGCGTCGCGGTGGTGCGCGCGGTGCGCAATGCGCTGGAACGGCGTGGATTCCTCGAAGTCGAGACGCCGATGTTGCAGACGCTGGCCGGCGGCGCGGCGGCCCGTCCGTTCGTCACCCATTCCAATGCCCTCGACACCGATCTGTACCTGCGCATCGCGCCGGAACTTTTCCTCAAGCGGTGTGTGGTCGGCGGATTCGACCGCGTCTTCGAGTTGAATCGCAACTTCCGAAACGAAGGCGCCGATTCCACGCATTCGCCGGAATTCGCGATGCTGGAGACTTATCAGGCGTGGGGCACCTACGATGATTCGGCGATCGTCACTCGCGAACTAATTCAAGAGGTTGCCGACGAAGCGATCGGCACCCGGCAGGTCACTTTGGCCGATGGCAGCGAGTACGACCTCGACGGGGAATGGCAGAGCATTCAAATGTATCCGTCATTGTCCGAGGCTTTGGGTGAAGAGATCACCCCACAGACCTCCGCCGAACGGCTTTGGCAGATCGCCGACCGGCTCGGTGTCGAGATTCCGCGGGACCGCGGCTACGGGCACGGGAAATTGGTCGAGGAACTCTGGGAGCACACCGTCGGCGACAAACTGTGGGCCCCGACGTTCGTCCGGGACTTCCCGGTCGAGACCACACCGCTGACGCGCCCGCATCGCAGCATCGACGGCGTCACCGAGAAATGGGATCTCTACGTGCGCAACTTCGAATTGGCCACCGGCTACTCGGAGTTGATCGACCCGATCATCCAGCGCCAGAGATTCGAGGCGCAGGCACGTGCGGCAGCCGCCGGAGACGACGAGGCAATGGCGCTGGACGAGGATTTCCTGGCCGCATTGGAGTACGGGATGCCGCCCACGACGGGAACCGGAATGGGTATCGATCGGCTGCTGATGGCGCTGACCGGACTGAACATTAGAGAGACTGTTTTATTTCCGATTGTTCGCCGACACGCAAACTGATCTGCGCCCAATCGGGCGTTGTTGAATGGCCCGCCTGAATATGGCACATTGGTGCCGTAGTTGAGCGGCATTCCGCTCTTCTGGTACTTGGGAAGGGCAGTGAGAAATGGCGAAGAAAGTGACCGTCACCTTGGTCGACGATTTCGACGGTGAGGGTGCCGCTGACGAGACCGTTGAATTTGGTCTCGACGGCGTGAGCTACGAGATCGACCTCTCTGCCAAGAACGCCGCAAAGCTTCGTAATGATTTGAAGCAGTGGGTCGAGGCGGGCCGCCGGGTCGGTGGCCGCCGCCGCGGTCGCGCCGCGGCCACCGGTCGGGGGCGTGCCGCCATCGACCGCGAGCAGAGCGCCGCGATCCGGGAATGGGCCCGCCGCAACGGTCACAACGTGTCGACCCGCGGCCGGATCCCCGCCGACGTGATCGACGCGTTCCACGCCGCCACCTAGCGATTCGCGGCGGTTCCGGGCCCGGCCCGGGCCGCCGGGCTCGTTCGCTGGCGGCGAACCTTTTTCGTGCCCGGGCGGGAAACGTTTTCGGCATCTGCGGCGTTGCTCTAGCAGCGTCGGGCAGATGTCATCCGTCTTGCCATCTGTAGCTCTTCTGTCACCCCTTTAGGGACCGCCAGGCGGGGCACCCGAAGCTGTCGCCCATTAGAGTGGACGACGTAGGTGTACGGCACTGGGTATGACCGCGGTTGTTGCGGCCGTCGAGACTGCCGGTGCGGGCACTTACCAATGCGATGGAGAGCAGGTAACCACGGATGTTCGAAAGATTCACCGACCGTGCGCGTCGGGTTGTCGTCCTGGCCCAAGAAGAGGCCCGGATGCTCAATCACAACTACATCGGCACCGAGCACATCCTGCTGGGACTCATTCACGAGGGTGAGGGCGTAGCCGCCAAGTCGCTCGAGTCGCTCGGCATCTCCCTGGAGGGAGTCCGCAGCCAGGTCGAGGAGATCATCGGCCAGGGCCAGCAGGCGCCGTCCGGGCACATTCCCTTCACCCCGCGGGCCAAGAAGGTGCTCGAGCTGAGCCTGCGCGAGGCGCTGCAGCTCGGCCACAACTACATCGGCACCGAGCACATCCTGCTCGGCCTCATCCGCGAGGGTGAGGGTGTCGCCGCCCAGGTTCTCGTGAAGCTCGGCGCCGAACTGACCCGGGTGCGCCAGCAGGTCATCCAGCTGCTGAGCGGCTACCAGGGCAAGGAGACCGCGGAAGCGGGCACCGGAGGCCGCGGCGGTGAGGCGGGCAACCCGTCTACGTCGCTGGTCCTCGACCAGTTCGGCCGCAACCTGACCGCCGCGGCGATGGAGGGCAAGCTCGACCCCGTCATCGGCCGCGAGAAGGAAATCGAGCGGGTCATGCAGGTGCTGAGCCGCCGCACCAAGAACAACCCGGTGCTGATCGGTGAGCCCGGCGTCGGTAAGACCGCCGTCGTCGAGGGCCTCGCGCAGGCGATCGTGCACGGTGACGTCCCCGAGACGCTGAAGGACAAGCAGCTCTACACCCTCGACCTCGGTTCGCTGGTCGCGGGCAGCCGCTACCGCGGTGATTTCGAGGAGCGCCTCAAGAAGGTGCTCAAGGAGATCAACACCCGCGGCGACATCATCCTGTTCATCGACGAGCTGCACACGCTCGTCGGTGCGGGAGCCGCCGAGGGCGCGATCGACGCGGCCAGCATCCTGAAGCCGAAGCTGGCCCGCGGTGAGCTGCAGACCATCGGTGCGACCACCCTCGACGAGTACCGCAAGTACATCGAGAAGGACGCCGCGCTCGAGCGCCGGTTCCAGCCGGTCCAGGTCGGCGAGCCGACGGTCGCGCACACCATCGAGATCCTCAAGGGTCTGCGCGACCGGTACGAGGCGCACCACCGCGTCTCGATCACCGACGGCGCCATCGCGGCCGCGGCGACGCTGGCCGACCGCTACATCAACGACCGGTTCCTGCCGGACAAGGCGATCGACCTGATCGACGAGGCCGGCGCCCGGATGCGCATCCGCCGGATGACGGCTCCGCCGGACCTGCGCGAGTTCGACGAGAAGATCGCCGACGCGCGCCGGGAGAAGGAGTCCGCGATCGACGCGCAGGACTTCGAGAAGGCTGCGAGCCTGCGCGACAAGGAGAAGCAACTCGTCGCGCAGCGTGCCGAGCGTGAGAAGCAGTGGCGCTCAGGTGATCTCGATGTCGTGGCGGAAGTCGACGACGAGCAGATCGCCGAGGTGCTCGGCAACTGGACCGGTATCCCGGTGTTCAAGCTGACCGAGGAGGAGACCACCCGTCTCCTGCGCATGGAAGAGGAACTGCACAAGCGGATCATCGGGCAAGAAGATGCCGTCCGTGCTGTTTCGAAGGCGATCCGTCGTACCCGTGCGGGCCTGAAGGATCCGAAGCGCCCGTCCGGTTCGTTCATCTTCGCCGGCCCGTCCGGCGTCGGTAAGACCGAGCTGTCCAAGGCGCTGGCCAACTTCCTGTTCGGCGACGACGACGCGCTCATCCAGATCGACATGGGCGAGTTCCACGACCGCTTCACCGCATCGCGGCTGTTCGGTGCCCCTCCGGGGTACGTCGGCTACGAAGAGGGTGGCCAGCTCACCGAGAAGGTGCGCCGCAAGCCGTTCTCGGTGGTGCTGTTCGACGAGATCGAGAAGGCCCATCAGGAGATCTACAACAGCCTCCTGCAGGTCCTCGAAGACGGCCGCCTGACCGACGGTCAGGGCCGCACGGTGGACTTCAAGAACACCGTGCTGATCTTCACCTCGAACCTCGGCACGAGCGACATTTCCAAGGCGGTCGGGCTGGGCTTCACCCAGGGCGGCGGGGAGAACAACTACGAGCGGATGAAGCAGAAGGTTCACGACGAACTGAAGAAGCACTTCCGTCCGGAGTTCCTCAACCGCATCGACGACATCATCGTCTTCCACCAGCTGACCCAGGACGAGATCATCCAGATGGTCGACCTGATGGTCGGCAGGGTCGCCAACCAGCTCAAGGCCAAGGACATGGCCATCGAGCTGACGCCGAAGGCGAAGGCGCTGCTGGCCAAGCGCGGCTTCGATCCGGTGCTGGGTGCGCGGCCGCTGCGCCGCACCATCCAGCGCGAGATCGAGGACCAGCTGTCGGAGAAGATCCTCTTCGAGGAACTCGGACCCGGCCAGCTCGTCACCGTCGACGTCGAGAACTGGGACGGCGAGGGTCAGGGCGAGGACGCGCGGTTCACCTTCGCCGGCTCCCGCAAGCCCGCCGAGGGCGCCGAGCCGGACCTGGCCCAAGCCGGTGCGGGTGGCGCCGCGGCCGTGACGGAATAACCGAATACGAGACCAACGGGCGGCCGCCCTTCTCCAATTTGCGAACCGGGGGAGGGTGGCCGCTTCATTTGGCTTACGATGCAGTGGTAATCGACGGGCGTCGGAAGCTGGTGGAAATCCAGACGGTCGCGCCACTGTGAAAGTCAGACCCGGGTCCGTCGGCCGTTCGTAGGGACGCGAAATCCCGGGAAAGGAACCACCATGACGTCACCTGACGTGAGCAAGACCCGCGCCATAGATTTCTCCGCGACCAAAGCCGTGCTCTGGCTCTCCCTCACCGCGTTCTTCGCTCTGGTGGTGCTGTACTTCATCGGTATGGACCAGGGTGCGACGTCGGTATTCGGCAACAGCACCTACATCCACGAATTCGTGCACGACGCACGCCATCTCCTCGGCTTCCCCTGCCACTGAGT